>CANQQX010000056.1 GCA_947626115.1 uncultured Bacilli bacterium | reverse complement strand
TTTGTTTTAATATTTAATTAACTTAATTATTTGGTGTTTGATTTTAATCTCTCACCCGTAATTATTCTACACTATCTGTTAATTTCGTTATCTACAAATCATAGAGTTTTTTTGCATTTTTCTATGCTATATTTAAATTGAGGTGTAAAGTATGTTTTATTTTAAAAAAAATAATGATGTAATAGAAAAATATAAAGTGGATTTTAACAGAGAAGAAGTAGAAAAATTAAAGATCCAAATAATAGATAGTTGTAGTTTATCTCTGCATAAAGAATATAGAAGTACTTATTATCCTAAATTTATAGATGAAAGTCTTATTAGAAATTTTCATTCTACTTGTATTGGTGAAAAAGAATATTTTGAAGAAACAAAAGATGTCTATCTATTTAGTTATGATGAATATAAGCCACCATATTTAACTATATTAATTGATAGGCTTTTAAAGTTAGATACATCTGCTATAGATGAGATATTAAATTATGATTTATCTTTTTATTTATCTATAGATGATAAAATTAAATTAGCATGTCAAGAATTTGCTCAAATAGATGCTGAAGATATAATTTTAAAAAAGGAAAAATTAAAAGAATTAGAAGATTTGTTAAATTATAAAGAATTAAATAAAGATAATAGTTTAGTTTTATACTATAATAAATTAATTAAATTAATTAATTTTGAATTAGTAGATAGTATATTAATAAGTGATTTAAAAAGAGTAGAAAGTTTTTTAGAAATATCAACTAATAATTCATTAAAAAAAGCATTTGCCAAAGTATTACAAAAAAAATAAATATAAGTTCCTACTTGTAATATTTTTAATATTATGATAAGATAATTTTGTTCTGATGGCGAGATAGCTCAGCTGGCTAGAGCAATCGGTTCATACCCGATCGGTCGAGGGTTCGAATCCCCCTCTCGCTACCAATTTGTAATTTTCTCCGTATTTACGGAGTTTTTTATTTTATTTTTTACTATTACGTAGCATTAACGTAGCATTTTCACCTTTCATTTTGATAATTCTTTGATTTTTTAGTTATGTTTTGTTTCGTATGAATGAGCATAAGTTTCATTTACAACATTAATACTTGTTACCATTTTGATTTACTTTATTTGTATCTAGTTTTTTTATTAGATAAAAAATGACATTCTAAGATTTGTCAAGAATAAAATTTTGTGATATTATAAGCACTACAAAAAGACACGAGATTTCTAAATTTTTAAAAATTAGAAATAATGTGTTGATTTGTAATATAATAATAAATGTAGTCAAGTGGTGATGACTACTACTTATCTAATTGCTTACACAAAGCTAAAATTTTTCTAAGGAGTTTAGTTGTGCAAGCAATAGTTGCGGCGTAATGATGTTTACCTTCATTACGTTTTTTTCTGTAATAAATTTCAATATCATTTTCAATATGACATTTAGAAGATAATCTAACAATATTTAAACAACATATAAATAATAATTTTCTCATATATTTGTTACCAGATTTAGAAATAGGACCATGTACATTAATAGATTTACCAGATTGTTTAATAGAAGGATCTAAACCACAGTAAGCAGTTAATTCCTTAATATTATGAAATCTATTAATATCACCTAACTCAGCAATAATAATAGAAACAGTAAATTCACCAATACCAAATATAGAGTTAATAGAATTAAAGTATTTAGTTTTCTTAGCTAAAAAAGTAATTTTATATTTAACGATATCAATTGCTTTTTGATACTCAATAATTAATCTAGCAATTTGCGATAGATTGGAAACAACTTCATCATTCATACCAACAGAAGGATAAGATTTAGAAGCAAATTCTTTAATCATATTTGCCTTTTTCTTCCAATATCTAAATTCATGTTTTTTAAAGAAATTTTGTAGTTTATCAATTCTAGTATTAGAAATAATATCAGCATGAGGATATTTTTCAATAAATTCTAAAGCAATATTGGAATAAATTGTATTTCCTTTAAAAATTTCTTCATATTCAGGGAAGCATAAATAAACAAGATTACGATATCTATTTTTAATATTTACACATAATTCATCTAAAGCAAAATACTGTCTAGATAAAGCATTTAAATCCCAATATAATTGTTCAGGTTTGTTATATTCTTTAAAAGTATTAGTAAAGAACAAATTAGCTAAATTAAAACAATCTTCTTTATCTGTTTTAGTCTTTCTAATATTTCTTTTTTGCATTTTTCCATAAATGGGATTAATAATAAACACTTTGAAATTATTTTCTAAGAAAAATCTTTCAATAGGTCTGTGATAAATACCAGTGGATTCCATTATTACAGAAATATCATCTAATTTTAAATTTTTAATTCTATTAAGTAAATTAGAAAAATCTTTAATAGAATGATTAACTTCGTATGGATCAATTAGAACTTCACCACAAGAACTAATTAAAGTGACCATACTTTTGCCTTTAGCTACATCAATAGCTAAACAGTTGTGCATAAAGCACCATCCTTTCTTTTTACGATTGAACTCTTTTGTACCTCTTATTCCTCATCACGCTTGTTATATAAGATTCAAAAAATAATTCTCACATTCTAAAACTAGGAACATAAAAAGAAAAGAGCTAGGCCGTCATACTTATGGATACTTAAGACCCTTGTTATAATATGCCTAAACTCAATCGTGTAAATTTTACTCATTTTTATAAAAATGAGTAAAATTATTATACTAATAAATCAATGATTTGCAACTTCATCGATTTACTAATCAGTATTATACGTGTTATAATATTTAGAGAAATAAATAGCAATTTGTAGAAGTGGAGAAAGGTTGAAAATAAAAAGTAAATTTTAAGGCATAGCAAAACCCGTCAATGAAGACGTTAAAATAAACAAACAATCGT
>CANQQX010000055.1 GCA_947626115.1 uncultured Bacilli bacterium | reverse complement strand
AAAATCAACCCGAACGGATTGATTATATATGTTAAGTTCAAACTATAAAAGTTCGAACAGAAACGTCACTGGAGCAGGTGATGGGAATCGAACCCACGTTAATAGCTTGGAAGGCTATAGTTCTACCATTAAACTACACCTGCATATGGCATCACAAATAAATAATAGCAAAAATTTGTGATATTTGCAACTAAATTTGCTATAAAACCATAAAATTGTTATAATTATTTTAGTAGGAAAATAAATTATAGAGGGAATACTTATGGAAAATAAAAGAAAAAGATTTGGAAACAGAAAAGATGCCTGGCGTTGTAATGATATAAATGGTTTAAGTCAAATATTGATTGATTTAAAACCAAAACGTTCTCTAGGAGAATTATACATAAATCAAAAAGTTGATGTTACTAATTTAGTAAAATATATGAGTAATTTAAAAACTAAAGATGAAAAAATTACTTATTTTCATGCCTTTGCTACTGCTATTGGTAAAGTATTTTATAATAGACCGTTTCTAAATAGATTTATTGCAAATAGACATGTTTATGAACACAAAGATGTAACTTTATCATTTGTTATGAAAGCTGATTTTAATGATAAATCAGAAGAAGTAATGGTTATTTTACCAATATTAGAAGATGATACAATTTTTACAGTTAGTAAAAAAGTTAGAGTTAAAGTTGAAAGTATCAGAAATCATCAAGATACTAAAGAAGGGGCTAATTCAGCCATTCAAATATTAGGTAAACTGCCAAATATTTTAAGAGTACCTATAGTTGGTTTATTTAAATGGTGTGATAGAAAAGGTATTTTACCGGCCTTTTTAGTTAAAGATAATATTTATTATAGTAGTATTATTATTTCTAATTTAGGTAATTTAAAGTGTAATGGTATTTATCATAATGTTACTGATTTTGGTACATGTTCAGGCCTTATCACAATGGGTGAAATAAAAGAAGAAGTAATTGATGGTAAGAAAAAATATTATTGTGAATTTGGTATTACCATGGATGAGCGAATAGCCGATGGTTTTTACTTTATTAAATCAATTCATTTAATTGAATATATTTTAAATAATCCTTATCTTTTAGAAGAAAAAGCAAGTAAAAAAGTAGAAATGAGTAGTAGTAATGAAAAAGAAAAAAGATAGTTATTTTGGCTATAATTTAACTACTAGCTTTTTAAGATTTATAGGATCTATTTGGTTTAATACAAAAGTTATCGGTAAAGAAAATATTCCAATAGAGGGAAGATGCATTTTAGCAGGTAATCACTTAAGTTATGTTGATGCTTATTTTTTGTTTAAAGCCACCAAAAGACCAATTCATTTTTTAGGTAAAATAGAACTTTTTCAAGGACCTTTTAAATGGTTTTTCCAAATGATGCATTTAATACCAGTTGATAGAAGTAAGAAAAATCCAGAAGCAATAAAAAAAGCAACTGAATTATTAAATAATGAAAAAGTAATTGGCATATTTCCGGAAGGAACTTTTCATAAAGAAACACTTTTACTTCCTTTTAAACCGGGTGCTATTCATTTAGCAAAAGTAACTGGTGCCCCTATAATTCCATTTGCTATAAAAAGTAATTTTAAATTTCGCTCCAAGTCTACCATTACTTTTGGTGCACCCATATATGTTGATAAAATAAAAGAAAAAAATAAAGTAGAATATTTAGAAAATGTTATCAAAAAAATGTTAGAAGATTAAAATTTTTCTAACATTTTTATTTTTTCATAAACAATAAAACTTTCATCATTAAAATTTTTATCTAATTCAATATAATGTTTCTTTATATCATTTTTATATTCTTGAAAATCTTTAATTCCATTTGTCATAGTTTTATTTAGATCTTTAAATTTCATTTTTTTATTATCAATTATTTCTATACTAGCTAAAATATTATAATTCTCATCTTTAAGTAAATATTTATGTCCAATAGTAGAATATATATCATCATCATTTTTAAAAAAAGGAGAATAATGAACTAAAAAGTCTTGCCCATTTTCTACAATATTCTTAATTTTTTCTTTTGTGAAAGTTAGTTGACCATAATTTTTATATTTTGCATATCGTTCATTATGACATCTAACTAGCATATCTTTATAATTTATTTTTTGTCCCTTTCTATCTAAATAAGTTATTTTAACTTTATCAATTAAATTAATTTTATCCTTTGCTAATATTTTTTTACATTTTTCTTCTATTAAATGATATTCTTTAGAATTTTTGAAATCTTTTAATTCAATAAATAATAAATATTTTTGTACTTCGTTAATAAGATTTAATTCTTGCGCACTATAATTATTTTTAAATTCATCTGGAATATTAAATGATTCTGGATAAAAGTATAAATCTTTTAATACATTATCAAAATCGTGAGAATGATTTTGATAATCTTTATCTTGCTTATTATTACCAATATTATAGTGATAAGTTAAACTTATTCTACAAATATCCCTTAAAGCATCTAGTAATAATATATTACTATTATATCCGCTTGTATTATCAATAAAATTCTTATAATTTACCCATTCACATTGTTCACTTTTTTTATTATAAAATCTAAATGGTAAATTACATTTATCTAATTTGCGATATTTTTTATTCGCTTTATAATTTAAATATTTATATTTTAATTCTCTTAGTTTATTCATTTATAATACCAACAATTTTACATAAAGCTTTTTACTATTTCAGCATCATCAAAATGGTGTTTAGTATGACCAATTATTTGATAATCTTCATGACCTTTACCTAATATAAGTAAAATATCTTCTTTATCTAACATATTTATTCCTTTAGTAATAGCCTCTTTTCTATCATAGATAATTTCATAATTAGTACTATGATTATCTTTAACAATATCATTCATAATTTTAACTGGATCTTCAGTTCTAGGATTATCATTAGTAAATATAACAAAGTCAGATAGAGTAGTAGCAATGTTACCCATTATTGGTCTTTTTATTGGGTCTCTATCACCACCACAGCCAATAATCGTAATAATTCTATTTTTCTTTAACTCGTTATAAGCTTTAATAACTTTTTCGACCGCATCTGGGGTATGAGCATAATCAACTACAGCATAACCATTTTTAACTTTATAAGTTTCACATCTTCCTTTAGGTGGATAGATATCTTTTGTATTTTTAATAATATCTTCTATTTTAAAACCAATGCTATTTAGAATAGATAGACAAGTTAAATAATTATAAATGTTAAAAATACTTGTTAAATTAGTAGTAACTTGATATTTTTTATTTTGATAAGAAAATTCTAAATCAGTATGATCAGGTAGAATAGTATATTTTTCTATTTTATAGTCACCTTTTAAACCATAAGTTTGATAATTTTTAAAAGTTTTAAATTTTTCGGAAGATTTATCATCGCTATTTAAAAGCATTACTGCATCATCTTTTAAATAATTTAATATTTTTAATTTTTCATTTAAATAATTTTCCATTGTTTTATGATAATCTAGATGATCTTCCGTAAGATTAGTAAAAGCCCCAGCTACAAATTTAAGACCAGCAATGCGTTCAAAAGATAGAGCATGACTTGATACTTCCATAACTAAATATTCGACACCTTTATTTACTGCTTCCATTAATATTTTATATAAATTTAAAATATCTGGAGTAGTATTATTAACAGGAATAAACTCATCTTGATGATAATAACCAATTGTACCTAGGTAAGCGGCATTTTTACCTAACTTATTTAACATTTGATAAGTAAGATAACAACTAGTAGTTTTACCATTGGTACCAGTAATGCCAATTATTTTTAACTTATTTATTTTATTACTGTATTCATCTACTAAATGACTCTTTAAATATTCTTCGCTACTAGCTACTTTTTCATAAGGCACACTTAAATGTAAATCTTTTTCCCCAATAATTTTACTAGCCCCATTTTTAATAGCATCATCAACAAAATCATGGCCATCAACAGTATATCCTTTAATCGCGACAAATATTTGTCCTTTTTGGACTAATTTTGAATTTGTTTCATATTTTAACATATTAATCACTTCCTATATAATTATATTAAATAATTAAAATTACAATTTAAGTATATCATATATTTTAAATAGAATAGAAATAAAATGTATGTTATTTATTTAAATAATAACTTAAAAAAAACAAGTTTTTTTAGTATCCCATACCAAAATTAGTCACTGAAAAG
>CANQQX010000054.1 GCA_947626115.1 uncultured Bacilli bacterium | reverse complement strand
AGCAAAGAAAACTCCTTAAACCATTATAAATAAAGGCTTAGGGAGTTTTTAACTTTTAAAAAGTGTTTAAGTTGAGATTTTGTAGTTTATAAATATTTTATTGTTTACTTGACAAAAAAAACAACCTTTCAGTAAAGGTTGTCTAGATTACAAACTTATTATATTTTATACATTTTGGCTTTATTTCTTGTAGCTAAATAAACACCAGTAGCTAAAACAGCAATAGTACCTAAAGCAATATAAGGTAATGTTGCACCAGTTTGTTTATTATCAGTTGGCGTATCTGGATCTGAAGTTTCAGGGGTTGTTGGAGTAATTGGTACATTTTGACCATTTAGAGCAATATTAACACCACAATCAGCTTCACCAGATGGTCTATAAGAGAATGTAAATAAATTTCCTTCTCCTGTTACACCAATTGAAGCAAGAATAACAGTCCATACACCATTGTCTTCATTTTTAGAACTTACATTCCATTCAGATCCAGTTGCATCAACAACATCTACAACTTCTGCCCCACCTTTTTCCGTCAAAGTTAAAGTTAAACTATCTACTCCTTCTTCATCGGTAATGTTATAAGCTACTGTACAAGTAATTACTCCATTAGCATCTTGTTGACCACAATTTGGCACAATACTAGTTGCAGCCTTTGTACTTAATGGTAGCAATGCTACTAATGACAACATTAAGAAACCAAACATTTTCTTCATTTTTTATCCTCTCCTATTCCTATTATGCTTACATTATATCATAAAAATACAAAAAACAACATTTTTTTGCAATTTTTTTATTAAAAAGTGTAAATTTGTGTTATTATATATAATAGGAGTAGGTTCAAAATGATAAAAATATTATTTCAAATAAAAGATAATAAATTATATGTGCAAGAAAAAAAGCGTTTAAAAAACGATCAAAAAAATTTAATTAATACTAATGTAATTAGTCAAAACGAATTAATTTTTAGTGATGAATATATTTTAAAAAATAAATCTTTATTACAAAACTTTTTACAAGAGTTAATAAATACATATAATATTAATACAATGGTAATTAAAGAATCAGAAATAGCTTCTTTAATATTAAATGTTACTACTAATATTAATAGATTAACTAATTTAATTTTATTAGAAGAATCTATCTTAAGTTATAAAATATATGAAAGTATTATTAAAACTAATACTATTAAATATGTTTCTTTATATAATTTACCTACTTTTCTATTAGAATTATTTGATAAAGCTAAAATAAAAATAGATTCTCGAAATGAAATATTATTTTCTAGTAATTTTATGAAAGAAAATGATATGACTAATTTTTCAAACCTTTATTATAAATCTAGTATTTATTTAAATTTTCCTTTATCTAAAGCTGATGAAGAAGATTTTAATGCTTTTATAAATATCAATCATTATTTAAGAATAATTCATATTAATTCAATGAATAAAAATGATGTTGAAAATATGTTAGAAAAACTAAATGAACATCAACTTAAAAATATTAAAATATATATTAATGAAAATATTAATGATATTGAATTAATTGAATATTTAAAGAAAATGAATAAGAAAAATGTTCGAAATAAAATTAAATTTATTATAGATTATAGTGATGAATATTTACAAGATAATCTAATGAATCAAATTCATCTTAATACTATTAAAACTTGTATATTTATATCATTATTTTTAATTAGTTCTTTAGTATTTTATGTTTTCTACTCTAACTATAATTCCATGCAAAAAGTAGAAGAAATTCAAAAAGATATTGAAGATACTATTGCTAAAACGGAAGAAAATGATGAAGAACCTGAAATTGTAATTCCAGAAAATGAAGAAATACCCCAAGAAGATAATAAAAAGCCAACGCAAAGTTTAAAACTTTCTAATGATATGGCTACATTACTTTCCATGAATAGTGATACAGTTGGTTGGTTAAAAGTAAATAATACTAATGTTGACTATCCAGTTGTTCAAGCAAATGATAATGATTTTTATTTAAAAAAGAATTTTAAAAAGCAAAAAGATAATAGTGGGTGGATCTTTATGGATTACCGGGCTGATGCTACTAACTTAAGTCAAAATAATATTATATTTGGTCATAATATGTATTATAGCAAAGTAATGTTTGGTACTTTATATAAAACAAAACAAGCCAATTGGTATAAAAATGAAGAAAATCAAATAATTGAATTTGATACTCTATATCAAAAATTAAAATGGAAAATATTTTCTATTTATGTTATACCTAATACTAATGATTATTTAATAGCTAGCTTTAGTAGTAAAGAAAAATTTCAAGATTTTATCAATTTAATAACTGATCGTAGTATTTATACTTTTAATACACCAGTATCTACTGATGATAAAATATTAACTTTATCTACTTGTTCTAATAATGGTAGAAACAGATTAGTAATTCATGCTGTTTTATTAAGTGATGAGTAATCATCACTTTTTATATGTGTTTCTCCATTTCTTCTAAATTCATTTGTAATCTTAAATTATTTTTATCTAACATTAAGGCTTTTTTAACATATTCTACAGCTTCATGATAATACCCTAAATTATAGGCACATATACTAAATAAATCATAAATAAAGCTATTCCAAGCAAATTCTTCATTGATATAGGTTTTACTTTTTTCTTCGATATCTAAAGCTTTTTTTAAATAATGATAACTAGTAGGATAGTCTTCATCTTCATAATAGATAAAAGCAAGTTCAACGTAGGCTTCTCGTAAATGGGGAGCTTCATTTATGGCATCTACATACCATTTAACAGCACTATCAATATCTCCTTTAGCTTTATAACATCTACCTATAAAACGCATTGAAGCTGCTCTTTCATCTCTCCAAGTAGCTTTTTCCATCTTTAAATGTTTCTTTAATGTATCAATTGCTTCATCCCATTTTTTATAATACATATATTCTCTACCTAAATAATGCATATTACGATCATCTTCAGGATCTTCTTTAACACTTAATTCTAAAAGCGGTAAATAACTACTTCTTGATTTCATTTTATCAGGATAATGATTAATTACGATATCAGGTACTATTTTTTCTACTTCTTTGTCTATTGGTGTTAATACTTCGTGTACTGGATGAGTCCATATATAACCATCTCTTTTATGTATTTTATTATTTAAAAAAGTAGTTGCGGGATTGCCATATTCATCAAAAGACCAATTATAAGTATATTTTATTCTTGTTGTATCATCATCCCAAGCTGCAAGTAATTTATCTTTCCAACCTGTCTCCATTACTTCATCTAAATCTAGGCATATACATATATCATAATCTTCTGGTATTAATTTTAAAGATTCATTTCTTGCTACATCAAAACGCCATGGGTTAAATACTTTTTTATGTACTTCTACTCCTCTTTCTTTTAGTAATTTTACAGTATTATCATCTGAACCTGTATCTAGCACAATTATTTTATCAGCATCTTTAATAGAATCTACCCATCTATTTACAAATTTCTCTTCATTTTTAGTTATGGCATAAACACACACTTTATAATTTTTCAAAAATATCACCTAAAGTATTTTATGCTAAAATAATATTTATGGTAATTATATTATAACTATTATTTTATTAACATTTTTTGCAAAATAAAAAGCCCAAAGGCTTTTTAACTACAATTTCTTACTTAAATAAATTATTTTAAGCTGCTGCGGCTGGACCTGTCGGACCTGTTGGACCTTCTTCACCTTGTGGACCTGTTGGACCTGTTGGACCTACTTCACCTTGAGGTCCTGTTGGGCCAGTTAAACCTACTTCACCTTGAGGTCCTGTTGGGCCAGTTAAACCTTCTTCACCTTGAGGCCCTGTTGGACCAGTTGGACCTACTTCACCTTGAGGTCCTGTTGGGCCAGTTAGACCTATTTCACCTTGAGGACCTGTTGGACCAGTTAAACCTATTTCACCTTGAAGACCTGTTGGACCAGTTGGACCTACCTCTCCTTGTGGTCCCGTTGGACCAGTAATTCCTTGCGGAATAGTTAAATTTAAAAAGAAATTAGGAGCTGTACCAGTTATACTAGCTGCTGCAGCAGTACCTGGAGCTCCGGTAGTTACAGTACCAATTTGTAATGTCATATTACCTGGAACAACATTAGGTTGAGAGATGCAACAACAAGGACTTGGACGATAATTCTTGTTAAATTCTTGAATAATACATCTTGCTCTTTCTACGTTATTCATTTTTCCCTCCCATTATAAAATATGTTGCATATAATATTATGCCAAGTTAAAATAACTAGAAAAAGAAAGAAATATTAGGAAATATCTAAAACAAGAAAAATGAAAAATAAATTTTTCATTCTAAGAATTCCTAACGGAATTCTTTTTTGATATAATGATACTAA
>CANQQX010000053.1 GCA_947626115.1 uncultured Bacilli bacterium | reverse complement strand
AACTTAATGCAATTTATTTTGGACAAGTAAATGCAACTGCTTTTATAATAATTGCTTTTACTTGTCCAAGTAAGAAATTTTTAGAAGTTTTGTCGAATGTGTAGACAAATAAAAAGATCTATATATAATAGAGTGTTATGAAAATAATGTTGGCGTTGCCTAAACTCAAACTTTTTAGGGGGTTTTGGTTTCCTAGAAAGGAAGGTGATGGTTAAAGAAAGCAAGAAATCTTGTGAAAGTATTGTTAGTAATTATCTTGACATTATTGTATATTTTATATACTTTAATCAAAAGAGACGTCGTCCAAGTAGTAATACCTGGATAACGCCATTTAGTTCAAACTAGGTGACGCGAAATTCACGCTTCCTATAACTTAAGTATAATCAAAAATTATAAAAATAGCAATAATTATTTTTTAATGCTATTTTTTACTAGTTCTGCAATTTCTTTATCAGTTAAATCTAATGCTATTACTATTTTCGCAAATGTATCAAGTAATGGCATATTTATATTATTTTCAATTCTAAATATTGTTTTACGATCTAAATTTGTTAGTTCTTCTAATTTTTCTTGCGATATTTTTTTCTTTAAACGATATTCTTTTAACATATTTAAAACTCCTATAAAAATTGTAGCAATATTGCCCCATTTTTACATTGACAAGTATGCCCCGTAAATGATATTATTAAGTAAATAATAATGTGGCATACATGCCCTATAAGGAGACCATATGAAAGTAAATAAGAATAAGATGTTGGTAATAACAGTGTTATTAATAAGTTTATTAATAATTTATAAAATACCAAAATTATTAATAAATAAAAATAATAAACCATTACCAGAAGTAAGATTAAAAGAAATAAAGGATAATAAATCATTTGCGATAATGATTCAAAATGAAACAGGATATGAAGTATATAATAAAGATACATGGCCAAGTGATGGTTATAAGTTTAAAGAAGCAAAGTGTACAGATAATAATGGATCATTAGTAGATAAAGCCATAACATATAATAATGGAAAATTAACATTAACTACAAATCAAACAATATATTGTACATTATACTTTGATAAGAAATTAGGAATAAGTGCATTAGATATAGTAGCAAGTAAACCAAAGAGTTTAAGTCCAGAACCAAACCAAGGCGATATGTATAGATATCAAGGAACAAGTGAACTTGTAAATGATAACTATATATGTTTTGGCACAAAAGAAAAGTCAGAATGTATAAATGATGAAGATCATTATATGTATAGAATAATAGGAATAACACCACAAGGAGAAATGAAACTTATAAAACAAACACCAGTAGTAGAAGAAGGCAATACAGTGTTTAGCTGGTTTAAAGCAACAGGAACAAATGACCAAGGAAACACATTATATGGAACAGCAGAAAAAGGATTAGAGACTTGGCCAGAGAGCGCATTATACAAAAGATTAAATGGATTAAGTAATGGAACAACCACAGGAGATGGACAAAATGCTAGTCAAAGT
The DNA here is from genome assembly GCA_947626115.1 of uncultured Bacilli bacterium. Classification (GTDB taxonomy): domain Bacteria; phylum Bacillota_I; class Bacilli_A; order RF39; family UBA660; genus SIG200. Next base: position 3,098 of record CANQQX010000053.1, on the reverse strand, counting down.
ACAAACAAAAATATCAATGCCGATACAAATATATTTGTAGAAAGTTATACGAATGAATATCCATATATGAAAAAAGAAAGTGAATGGTATAACAAAATAGAAGATCATGACTGGATGTATGGAGTAAGTAGTGATTCATTTGGTTATAATGGCCATGAAATGTATAAAGCAGAAACTGGTCAAATCGAGATAGAAAATTGTGTGTATTTTGATGTATCGCTAGGACATGATTATTATGGCCCATGTACCTGGAATAAAGAAACAGATACAGTAATAGCAAAAATAGGAATCCCTTATATACATGATATTTTGTTGGCCTATTATGATGAGTTATCAGAAGAAACAAGGGGAAATCCTGGAAACAGTAATATTAAAAACATTTGGCTTACAAAAATTGCAAATGCCAAAAATGTTTCGACAATGCTTAAGTGCTACAACATTAATAAGGGTAATTATCCATCTCAATTTTCTTGTATTAGAACTTTTAGTAGTAGTTCTATAACAGGATGCGATGTTCTTTCTTTGCAAACTTATTTTGTTGGCAACGTAGTTATTCCCACATTTTATCTTCCAAACACCATTGAAATGGAAGGAACAGGAATAGAAACAGACCCATATCGTATTGTAAATTAAAAGATTGGCTAGTATTTCAGTCAATCTTTTATATTAAATAATTATCTAAAATATATAAAGATAAATAATGCAAGACACATACAATAAATAGAGAAATGCCATAATTTACCATTTTTAACTATATTACTTAACCATTTATAAGAAAGATATGTTACCACTAAAGCTACTAACATACCACTTAAATATGGTAATAATAGAGAAGTACTTGTTTCAAGTAAATCAGGAACTTTAAGAAGCATTGTACCAACACTTACAGGAAAATATAATAAAAATGTATATTTTAAGGCATCATCTCTTTTTAATTTACAAATTAAACATGCTACTAAAACTGTCCCACTTCTTGATATTCCTGGTATTATTGTAACCATTTGAAATAACCCAATAATAATGGCATCTTTCCAAGTAATATCTTTACTTGTTTTTTTACCATTGATATTTCTAACAATATATAACATTAAAGCCGTAAATAAGAAAGTAAAGCCTAAAATTTTTAAAGAATTAAAATGACTTTCTAAATAATCATTAAGTAAAAATCCGGCAATACCTACAGGAATAGTAGATACTACTAATTTCATTATATAGATAAAACCTTCTTTATTTTCTTCCTTATTCTTTTTACTAAATAAATAACCAAAGAAATTTTTAATTAGTTCTATTATTTCTTTTCTAAAAATAAATAGAATAGCTAAAAATGATCCAAAGTTAGATATTATTTCAAAACTAAAGGAATTTTGAAAAATATCTGTATTAAATAAATTTTTAAATAAAAAGATATGTCCACTAGAAGATATTGGTAGTGGTTCTGTTATACCTTGAATAAGGCCTAAAATAATATATTTTAAATATTCCATTGTTATCACCTTAATTAATTATATAATATTTTTTCTAAAATAGAAATAGAATATTATAGATAGTATGTTTAATATTTGTTTATTTATTATTGGTTTTATTTTAGCTACAATTGGTTTATTTTTTATTACTCTTTACTTAAATTTGTTAATTGTAGGGTATAGTTTTTGGGAATTTGTTTATTTTATTATTAGAAGTATTTATTGCGATTTATTTTTTATTGGTATAATTTTAATTATTTTATCTCTAGGAAGGAATAAACAAAATGGATTATTACTATGATATTTTATTAAATTTTCAAGATAGTTTTTATATGTTTTATGAATGGGATGAAAATGATGCCGTAGAGTATATTAAAAAAATTCCCATTATTCATGTTGATGGTAAAACAATGCATCATTTACTTTTTGATATTGTAAAAGTAACACCGGAATTTTTAAAAACTATTTTGGATAAAACAAAATTAAAACAAAATAATACTTTAAAATATGCATGTATATTTAGTGATGGCAAAAATAATATAGCTATAGAATTTAATGATGAAGGTAAAGTTATAGGTAAAAGTAGTATATTTTTAGATGATGAAATTAGTATTAATGAATTTATGTATAATATATCTGTTACTAAGCTAGATTATGAAGTAATAAAAAAAGATAAACTTTTAAAAGATACAAGGCAAGAGATAAAGGTAAAAAAATTAATTAAAACGGAAATAGAAAGTATTTATAAAAATAAAAATTATAGTAAACTTAAATATATTTATTTAGAATGGTTTAATGAACTTAATGATGATGTCTTAGAGATGAAAAATAAAATGCTTCATAAATTAGATGATAATTTAACAAAGAAGGAATATCATATCTATGACTTAATTAAGATGTCGTATAATAATGTATAAAAATAATTAGTTAGTTAATAATAGAGATAGGATGTGATAAATTTGAAAAAAATACTACCTTTATTATTAATGGTTTTAATGTTAACAGCTTGCGGGTCTAGTAATGCCAGAATGGCAACCGAAAATTATTTAAAACAATATAAAACTTTAGATAGTGAGGTTTTAGTAGATTTAGAAGATCAAGTTGAAAAAGAAAATTTAACCGAAAAACAAAAAGAAAAATATCGAGATATTTTAAAGAAACAATATAAAGATTTATCTTATGAAATATTAGAAGAAGAATATGATAATGAAGTAAGTTATGTAACCGTTAAAATAGAAGTATATGATTTATATAAAGCCCAAGATGATGCATCAATATATTTAGAAAATAATAGAGAAGAATTTAATAATGATGAGGGAGAATATGATCCCGAAAAATATATGGATTTTAAATTAGATAAAATGAAAGATACAACGGAAAGAGTAGAATATACGATTATATTTACCATAACTAAAGAAGATGATAAATATGTAGTTGAACAACCTACGGAAGATGATTTACTCAAAATTCATGGTGTATATAATTATGATTTAAATTAATAAGGGTTTACATCAACTCTTATTTTTTTTATAAAATTTGTATTAAATTAACTTAATTAATGTTATTTATTTAAATAATAACTTAAAAAAAACAAGTTTTTTTAGTATCCCATACCAAAATTAGTCACTGAAAAGT
>CANQQX010000052.1 GCA_947626115.1 uncultured Bacilli bacterium | reverse complement strand
TTATTATAACAAAGAGAATTAATTCCTTAATCCCCCATTATTTTATCTTCTTTGTCTACTTTTTCTTGACTAATGCACTTCCATTTTTTCAAATTGACTATTATATAGTTCAGCATATTTACCATTTAATTTTAATAATTCTGCATGTGTACCCATTTCAATTATATTCCCATTATCCATCATGAGTATTAAATCAGCATTTTTAATTGTTGACAATCGATGGGCAATAATAAAGGATGTTCTTCCTTCAGTTAATTTATCCATTGCCCTTTGTACTAATTCTTCCGTTCTTGTATCAACTGAAGATGTTGCTTCATCTAAAATTAAGAATGGTGCATCTTTAATCATACCACGAGCAATTGTTAAAAGTTGTTTTTGACCTGATGACAAGGTATCATTGTCAGAAAGTACTGTATCATAGCCACGAGATAGTGATTTAATATAATGATCAAGGCCCACTATTTTACAAACTTTTCTAATTTCTTCATCGGATACATCTTTTTTATTATAGCGAATATTTTCTTTAATAGAACCTTCAAATACCCAAGTATCTTGTAAAACCATAATGAATAAATCATGGATATTTTCTCGAGTTAATTCTTTAGTAGAAACACCATCGATTAAAATATCACCATCATTTATTTCATAGAATTTCATAAGAAGATTAACCATTGTTGTTTTACCAGCACCAGTTGGACCGACTATCGCGATCTTTTCACCTGGCTTCACTGATACATTAAAATCTTTAATAATTGTTTTATCTTCATCATAGCCAAATTTAACATGTTTAAATTCAATGGCACCTTTTACTTTATCTTTATCAAGTACTTTTGTTAAATTACTCTCATTACTCATTTCAACTTCATCTAAAAATTCAAATACTCTTTCTGATGCTGCGGCACAAGATTGCAAAGATGAGAATGATTGGGCAATTTGTGATAGTGGTTGCGTAAATAATCTTACATATAACATGAAGGCTACTATTACGCCAAAATCAATAATGTTATTCATAGTAAGTATTGCTCCAACTATGCAAACGCAGACATAACCAAAGTTACCAATAAAGCCCATGAATGGATGCATTAAGCCAGATAAAAATTGGCCTTTTCTAACATTATCAAATAATTCATCATTAATTTCATCAAATTTTTGATTAGCTTCATCTATACCATTATATACTCTAACCACATTATGATTAGTATACATCTCTTCAATATGACCATCAAGAACACCAATACCTTTTTGTAATCTATCAAAGTATTTTTGCGAACGACTAATAACTAAAAACATAAAGATAAAACCAATAATACTGGAAATAATTGCGGTAATAGCCATTATACCATTAGTTATAAACATCATTATAATAGATCCTATTAAAAGAGTTATTGAACTAACTAAAGTACCTAAACTTTGATTCATCGTCATACTTAAAGTATCAACGTCATTGGTTACTCTTGATAAAATATCACCATAACTATTCTTGTCAAAATATTTAAGCGGCATTCTATTTATTTTTTCCGTTATTTCTTTTCTTAATAATTTCGAAAATTTGTTAGTAACTATTGCCATAATAAATTGTTGTAAATAACCAAATATGGCACTGATTAAATAAATTGTTAGTAAAATTAAAGAGATACTTTTTACTTTAGCCATATCAATACCAGTCATTAAGCCTTCCGTAATTAAATTAGTTATATCTCGAAGTTTATCTGGCCCTATAATAGAAAGTATTGCACTTAACATTGCAAGTATTATAGCAATAACAATAGATACTAAGAAAGGACGACAATATTTAATTAAACTTTGCATTGATTTTTTAAAATTTTTAGGTTTTTCTACTTCTCTGGGTCCTCTTCTTCCATGATTCATTTTAATCCCTCCATATCTTTTTCAAGTTCACTTTGGGAAAGTTGCGATAAAGCAATTTCTTTATATATATCACAATTTTTAAGTAATTCTTTATGAGTTCCCATACCAACTAATTTACCATCATCTAATACTAATATTTTATCGGCATCTTTAATTGTACCAATTCTTTGCGCAACAATTAAATTAGTAGCATCTTTTGTATATTTTTTTAACTCTTTTCTTAAAGTAAAATCAGTTTTATAATCAAGAGCACTAAAAGAATCATCAAAAATATATATTTCTGGATCTCTTGCAATAGCTCTAGCTATGGCTATTCTTTGTTTTTGCCCACCAGAAATATTAGTACCACTTTGGGCTAAATCAGCATTATATTTATCAGGCATATTTTCTATAAAATCTTTTCCTTGGGCAACTTCAACTGCTTCTTTTATTTTAGACTCACTTGGTTTCTTCTTACCATTATCACCATAAGAAACATTATCACTCACTGAGCCTCTAAAAATAACAGCTTTTTGGGATACATAACCTAATATATTATTAAGAGATGCTATTTTATAGTCTTTAACATTAACACCATCTACTAATACCTCTCCTTCGGTAGCATCATAAAATCTTGGTATTAAATTTATTAAAGTTGATTTACCACTACCAGTTGAACCAATAAAGGCAACGGTTTCACCTTTTTCGGCTTTAAAAGAAATATTTTCTAAAATGCATTCTTCGGCATCAGGGTATTTAAATGATACATTTTTAAATTCAACGGTACCAATTTCTTTACCTTCAGTAACTGTACCATCTTTAATTTTTTCATCAGTTTCTAATACTTCTAAAATTCTTTTCGCTGATACTGATGCTCTTGGATAAATTACAAAAATCATAATAAGCATCATAAATGACATTAATACTTGCATTGCATAAGATGAAAATACTACCATATCGCCAAATAAATTAATTTTATCTAACATATTAGCTTTTTCAATTAGAATTGCCCCGATAAAATAAATAGATAGAGAAAGACCAGAAGAAATTAATGACATAACTGGTGATAGAATACCTAAAGTTTTTTGATTAAATAATTGAACATTTTTTAATTCTTCATTAGCACTCTCAAATTTCTTTTGTTGATAGTCTTCAGCATTAAAAGCACGAATTACTCTAATACCAGTTAAATTTTCTCTTGTTATTCTGTTTAAATTATCTGTTAGTTTTTGGACAATTTTAAATTTAGGAAATACTAATGACATAAGAATAGCTATTGTAATAAGTAATACTACTACACCAATACCCGTGGCCATAGTCCAAGAAAAATTTTTACCTGCTATTTTAACGATTGCCCATGATGCCATAATTGGTGCTTTTATCATCGCTTGTAAGCCCATGCCAATAAGCATTTGCACTTGGGTAACATCATTAGTAGTTCTGGTAATTAAAGAACTTGTGGAAAACTCTTTAATTTCTTCTGTACCAAACTTACCAACTTTTTCAAAGATAGATTTACGCATGATTTTGCCAAAGTAAGCCGCTACTTGAGCCGCAAAATAACCCACCACAAAACTAGCTATTAAACTTCCAAAAGCACATAGCATCATATAGCAGCCTTCTTTTAATATAGCAGCCATTGTACTACCCTTTGTTTGAACTAGTACCGTTATTTGCGACATATAATCTGGTATTTTTAATTCCAAATAAACATTAACAGAAATAAATACCACACAAATTAAAGCATATATTAATTCTCTTTTTCCTAATTTTTTAAATAATTTAAACATGTTTTACTCTCCTTTTGTTGCCATTATTAGATTTTATCAGCAATTAAAATATATTGCAACTAATTTTTTAGTATTCCTATATGTTAATACTTTTTTGTGATAATTATATGAAAAAATAATCACCAATATAAATGGTGACATAATTTTTTTTATTATTTATTTCAGAATTCGTACTTTTATCATTCGCTTTTCAACTAAAATTTTATTTTCAAAAATTCAATCGGAGAGATTTCAAGATTTTTAATTTTTATTCTCTATTAATTTGCTTTCACCAGTTTTATAATCTATTTCTATACCATCTTGAACATTATAAACATAGATATTAAATTTAATACCTTTACCATTATCTTCAACTGATAATGCTTCCATTTGAATACCACTAGCAACTAAATTAGTATCTTTATAAATTGGTGTAACCCTATATAGAACATGATTATTTGTTTTCTTGATATACTCTGCTACTTTATTTTCATACTCTAACATAACACCAGTATTAGTTTCTCTTGTACAAGTAATTAAATTCTTTTCATTCGCATTTTCTCCTGTTAATTGATAACCAATTAAATGACATCTATTATATAGATATTTACCATCTACTATATCATATTTAACTGTATGCCAACCTGATGGTTTAATCATACCAATGCTACCACGTTCTTCTGTTGGCATTAACTCTTTACTGATATTTGCATATGCTACTCCACATCTACCTAATAAATCTAGATCACTATATTCTTCAAAAATATCTCTTTTTAAATCTTCTTCTGTAAAATTAGGTTTATTTTCATTAATAATGACATATTTATCTTTTGAGTATTCGGGAATTTCCCCAATTGCATAAGATTCATGAGGCAATAAATTAGTATAAATAAATTCTTTTATTTCGCTTTCAAAATTATAATAAATAGCTATTAACCCTACTAAAACTAAAGTAATAATAATACTTTGATTTCTTTTTTTCACTTTTACTCCTATTTTCTAAAATAATTATAACATACCGCGGACTATGTCCGCAACCTAACCACAAAAAAACTCCAAGAAACTCTTGGAATTTTTTA
>CANQQX010000051.1 GCA_947626115.1 uncultured Bacilli bacterium | reverse complement strand
GGATTTTCCAGTTAACATATATGATATTTATTCCGACTATAATTTTTCTCCATCACCTCAAATCTAATACACAGCATAAAAAATAAATACGAGTTTGCAGTAAAATATATGGAGGTAAATGGAATTATGGATATTAAAGAGAAAGCAAAATTGTTTGCAATAGAAGCTCACATGGGACAAATAAGAAAAAGTGAACCTGATAAACCAATGATTATTCATCCAATAAGTGTTGGACAATTATTAGAATCATTTGGTTATGATGATAATGTAGTCGCAGCCGGTTATTTACATGATGTTGTGGAGGATACAAAATTTACCATTGAAGATATTGAAAAATATTTTGGCAAGGATATTGCTAACTTAGTAATGGGAGCATCTGAACCTGATAAATCACTATCTTGGGAAGAGCGAAAAAAACATACAATTGAAGAAACTAAAAAACTACCTCTTCGGAATAAATTGGTAATTTGTGCAGATAAAATAAATAATCTAGAAGACTTATTTTTAAAATTTGAAAAAAGTGGTCAAAGAGATTTTAGTGCCTTTAAAAGGGGCGAAGAGTCACAAAAATGGTATTACACAAGTATTTATGAAAGTTTAATAGTGGACGAAGATAGAGATTTACCTATATTTAAAAAATTAAAGGATATTTTAGATAAAGTATTTTATCAAAAAGAAAATTTGTTTTTAAAAAATACAATTTTTGCAGATAATCAAGATTATTATAAAAAATTAAAACAATTACATGCCCAAAAAATTGAATTACAAAGACTTAAAGCATTAGTAACACTTTCTAAACCATTTGTTATTGAATTTACTGGTACTCCTAGAACTGGAAAAACTACGACAATAAATAATTTATATGATTTCTTTAAAAAAGGAGGCTTTGATGTTTCTTTAATAGAAGAATTTACTACTTCAAAATATTATAAAGAAAATTTAAAAAACAGATTTAATGAAATGGGATTAGTTGATAGAAATATTGCAATCATTGAAGAAGTTTATAAACAATTGCAATTAGCTCTTTCATCTTCAAAAGAAATAATATTAATTGATAGATCATTAAATGATAGACAAATATGGAATTATAGAATATTTTCACAAGGTGATATGAGAGAAGATGCTTATTTAAATACAAAAGAAAAATATACAAAATTATCTAAACAATTAATCGACTTTTTAGTAGTAACTTATGCTGATTCATTAACCTCTTTAAAAAGGGATTACAATTCAAGTTTAGCTTTAGAAAAAAGAAGTTTTTTAAATGAGACTAATATAAATGAATATAATGAAAGTTTACAAGCTTTACAAAATTTATTTACTGAAAGTGTCGATTCCATAGCTTTCTTAGATACTTCAAATATGGATATGAATAATGTATCTATAGAAGTTGCATCACAAATTCTTCCTGTTATTAGAAAAAGATATCTTAAAGCATTTCAACAAAAATATAATTTAAAATAAAAAGATGATAAATCTCAAAAATTTTTATCATCTTTTTTAGTTTCTTTTTAAAACATAAATATAATAAGTATTATCTAAAATAGTGTAGTAGTTATTATGATATTTAAAAATATTTATATTATTATTAATAGCTATACTAATTAAATCTTTTAAACTTGTTAAATATATAACACTATTATTATTTATATTTGGTTTATTTTGAATAACTATGATTATATCTTGATATTCTTTTAAAATATCTTCTTCATTATTTTTATGAAATAAAATCTTAATTAATAAAACAACAACAACTATAACTATAAAAATAAAGGATATTATTTTATTTAGATTATTATTATTTAAAAAAGTATTATCTTCTTTCATAGTTATTTCAACTATATTTTCATTAATTGGAATAGTTAATAAAACAGAAGAATTATCTTTATCATTAATTTTAATATTAAGTTTAACATCTAAATAATTTTCTGTTTTTATATTATAATATCTTTCAAAAGATTTAACATAGTTAACATAATATTCATAATCTAAGCTATAATTTTCTTTTATATTAATTTCTTCTTTGTTTAGATTATTTATACTTTTTAAATTAAAGTCCTTAGTCAAAATAAGTTTAGTACCATTATCAGCATAACTTTTTAAAGTAGCTTTAATATCGTAAGAATAATTAATATCATCTTTATTATTTTTTAAATAGTAATCAAAATAAATATCAATACTTTTAATTGATGCAGCAATATAATATTTATTAGCATCTATCGTATCATTAGAAAAATATTTATTAGGTTTTAGTCTAATTTCATAATAGGTTTTATTTTTCATTTGATATGTATTATTATTTTGAATATTTTTATTAATAAACTCTAAAAAAAGAAATCCTGTTAAAAGAATAATACTTAAAATAATTAATTTTTTTGACATACTAATTCTCCTTAGTAAAAAATTCATTTAACCAAATAGAAGGATAACCTAAATATTTAATATGAAACTGATAAACACCTTTTATATCTTCTTTTTTTAACTTAATGTAATCTACCGTATTATTGGCATCTCCTTTGGTAACATAATATTCGTTTATACTGATAAGGCGATGAACAATAATTTGACTACCATACTGAAAGACAATAATATCACCAGGTACAATATTTTTTGTATCTTTATAAATAACAACATCACCTTTATTAAATGTTGGATTCATACTATTAGAAAGAATGGCAATAGATTTATAATTAAATACTCCGAGCATAAACAAAACTAATAGAGTAGATGCAATAATACTTAAAGGATAAAATATTCTTACTGATTTTTTATTATATTTTATAGTTTTTTTATTATAAATATAATACTTAAATAAATAGTAAATAATTAAAACTTTAATGATAGCAAAAGATCCAGTGATAAACCAATTACTATAAGGAGTAATTGGTAATAAAATTTTAGGTATTTCATCAAATAATTTAATAATTATCGGAATTTTGTAGTTAGAATTTAAAGACAAGTAAGTAAATAAAATATTTTGGAAAATAATTGGTATAATCACAGAAATAAGATAATGTAGAAAAATAATATTATGAGAAAGAAAGAGGGCTTTAAAATTAATTTCATTGATGATAACAATAATGGTTATTAAAGCCCTAAAACTTTTATTACTTTTGAGTAGTTTATAACGAATTGTTTCTATGCCCCATATAGGTAAAATTATTTTTCCTAAATTTTCTAAAGTACTAATTAAAGAATGATTATAAGGACTATTAGTAAAGCCAAAAATAAAACCACTAGTAAAATATAGAATAAAAAAGATAATAGATATAGTTAAAGTAATATTAGTTTCTTTTTTATTTGATATTTTTAAATCTTGGTGATAAAAAATAAGTAAAAAAATTAACCAAAATAATGGATTAATAAAATTAAGATAAAAACTATTAGTAGATAAGAAGATATGACTTAATGTATAAATAATTAAAAGTAAGAATAATTGTTTATTTTTAAGCAGTTTCTTTTTGAACATATTCTATTATCCCCATTAGTGTTTTAGTTTTAACATCGGGAATGCTTTCTGTATTTTTAACATAAGTTACCATTATATTGAAAGTAGTTGAATCACCAACATTTAGGTCTTTCTTAAGTTCAGAGGTGGTATAGTTGATTTCTTCAATACCATCTATTTCTTCCGTAAATATTATGGTTTGTAATTCAGCATCAATAGTACCTAAATTTTCGATGGTAACTTCATAAATAATTTCATCGCCTGGTTTATTAAGTTTAGCAGAGAAACTAATTGAATCTTTAGTAAAAGTTGGTGTACCGGCATCACAACCATCTGGTACTTGGGTAGCAGTTATATTAGTTATTCTAACATCCCACTCACCCGTAATTTCGGTAGTGCCGTTAATAGTAAAATCAGTTGCAAATGTTGAATAACCGGTTGCCATTAAAATAATAGTTGCAAGAAAGGCTATAAGAATTATCATTTTATTTTTATGCATATCATATTCCCCTTTCTATTTAGCATTATTAACATTTAAATTAGGATTAACATTATACTATCCCACTCATAATGTATGCGAAATTAAATAATTTGTATGGGTGTTTGACTCAAATTGATAAAATTACTTCATAAGTTTTCTTTTTTATAAATTATTTTAAGTTAATATTTTAATTTTTAAATTTTAATTTAAAACTGTCTTTAGTAAAAGTTATATAAATGTGATTTTTTTGATTTTGTTGACTAAATAATATGAAAAGGTCTATAATAATTTATCAAAAAGAGGTATTTACATGTCAAAAGAACAAAATGTAATAAATTATTATGTTATATGTAATAGATTAAAAAATATTATTAGAACAGGTTGGAAAAATTGGAATGTTCAAAGAGAAAGAATCGAAAGCGTGGCTGAACATATTTTTGGAGTTCAAATGTTAGCAATTGCTATGAAATCAGAATATCAATATGATGTCGATATTATGAAAATAATATATATGCTTGCAGTTCACGAGCTTGGAGAGACTATTATTGGTGATTTAACTCAATTTCAAATATCAAGAGATGAAAAAGAAATACTAGAACATGAAGCAGTACATAGAATATTAAGTGGTTTATTAGATGGGAATCAAATTGAAGAATTATTTTTAGAATTTGATGCACATAATACCAAAGAATCGATGTTCGCTTATCAATGTGATAAACTAGAATGTGATTTACAAAGTAAATTGTATGACGAAGAAAATTGTGTTAATTTAAAAGAGCAAGAAAATAACGCTACAATGAATAATGAAATAGTTCAAAAATTACTTAAAGCTGGCGCTTCATGGTCAACTATGTGGCTTCAATTTGGCCAACAGGTATATCCGTATGACGAAAACTTTAGAGCAGTTTCAAATTATGCTATTAATAATGAAATTGGTGAAAAAAAGAGAAAGTTAAAATAAGTTTACTATTATATGTAATAAATAATTTAATTATAATATTTATATTTTAATCATAATTTTGCTTCGTAAATGTTACATAACGAATAAAAGCAAATAAAAAAGTCCGTATTTACGGACTAATTTTAATTTGGAGCGAGTGTCGTAGTTATCTACAACTCTTTTCCAATAACGAAAGAGTACATATAATCTTCCGTTGTTAGTAA
>CANQQX010000050.1 GCA_947626115.1 uncultured Bacilli bacterium | reverse complement strand
GTGCTAATATAATTTTGTAGGTTTTTCGACATTTTTATATTCGTCTTTTCCTACATTTTTATATTAGCACTATCAAGGAACAAGTGAACAAGGCTTCACCTTATATGGAACAGTTGAAAAAGGGTTTGATATATGGCCAGAGAGTTTGATATATAAAAGATTAAATGGATTAAGTAATGGAACAACACCAGGCGATGGAAATAGTGCTAATTTGAGTACAAACAAAAATATAAATGCCGATACAAACATCTTTGTAGATAGTTATACAAATGAATATCCATATATGAAAAGAGAAAGTGAATGGTATAAAATAATATCAGATCATGAATGGACGTATGGAGATAGTGATGAAGAAATATATGATGGACATAAAATGTATCAAATAGAAACAGGAGAAATTGAAACGAAATGTACAACATATGATCAATTGAATGGCTATAATCATAATGCTATATGTCAATGGAATAAAGAGACAGATAAAGTAACAGCAAAGATAGGATTACCATATTTACATGATATATTATTATCATATTTTGACGGAAATGATGAAAAATCTCGTGGTATTCCTGGGCAAAGTACATTTAATTATTGGATTACTACAAACGCTGAAGAATTTTATGCTACGAATTCGCGTTGTCAAAATACTTTGGATGATTCTTATCCATCGTTATGGATGGCCATTCGAACTTTTAAGAACACCGGTGTTAATTATAAATGTAATGTTGTAGTAGTAAATCAACATGCATATGGGTTATCTATATTACCAACATTCTATCTACCAAATACTATTGAAATGGAAGGAACCGGAATAGAAACAGATCCATATGTAATTGTGAATTAATTATAGATTAGAGAAAGTTTAAAGAACTTTCTTTAATTTTGTACTCATGCTATAATTATAATGTGATGAATATGAATAATAAAGGATTTACTTTAATAGAACTTTTAGCAATAATAGTTATTATTGGTCTACTTGGTACTGTAGCTACTATTAGTTTAACAAAAACTCATCAAAATATTAATCAAGATACATGTAATGAATTTGTTAAAGAAATAGAAGAAGCGGCTTGTGTATATGCAAATAAATATGATAAAGATATTGTTTGTGATAATAATAGTTGTGAACCAATAAAAGTAGAATACTTAATTAATGAAGGACTTATTCAAAGTGAAATAGATACTTGTACAGGGAAAAATATAGATAAAAGTGCGACTGTAAGTATTACTTGGAATGAAGATGGCGAAAAAAGTTGTCATTATAATGGAGAGAGAGTTTATGCAAGATAAAATATTAGAATATTTAAAAAAAGATGATAAAGCTAAGACATTAATTGAAATAAATGATTATTTAGGATTTACTACTTCTGAAGAATTACAAAATTTACAAAACGAACTAGAAAAAATGGTTGTAAGTGGTATAATTCATGAAACAAAAAAGCAAAAATATATCTTAATGGAAAATTGTAAATCACTTCATACTGGTAAAATAGATATGGCTAAAGGTGGTTATGCTTTTTTAGTGCAAGATAATGGTGAAGAAGATATCTTTATTAATAAAGATAATTTAAATGGGGCAATTGAAGGCGATATAGTTTTAGTTGATTTATTTACGAGAAATGGTAAAAGTGAAGGTACAGTATTAAAGATACTTAATCGAAAACATAATACTGTTATTGGGGAAATCTTATTTGTAAATAATATACCAACATTAATTCTTGATGATAAGAGATTAGATATAGTAGTTAACCTAAAAAATAATTTTGCTAATTTAGTTGATGGCCATAAGGTTTTGGTAGAACTAACCAATCAGTTAAATGATAAAGTATTTGAAGGTACCATTATTAAAATTATTGGCCATAAAAATGATCCTGATATTGATATACTTACTATTGCTTATAAATATGGCATTGCTTTAGAATTTAGTGATGAAGTAGAAGAAGAGTTAAAAAGTATTCCTAGTGAAGTAAGAGATAAAGATAAAGTAGGAAGAACAGACTTAACAAAAGAGTTAATATTTACAATAGATGGTGATGATACCAAAGATATCGATGATGCAATTAGTATTAAAAAAATAGATGACTATTATGAACTTGGAGTGCATATTGCTGATGTTTCTTATTATGTAAGACCTAATACTCATTTATATGATGAAGCAATGGCAAGAGGAACATCTAGTTATTTAGCTGATCGGGTTTTACCAATGTTACCTCACGAATTATCTAATGGTATATGTTCCTTAAATCCAGAAGTGGAAAGACTAGCTATAAGTTGCGTTATGAAGATAGATAATAATGGGGAAGTTAAAGATTATGATATTTTCCCATCTGTTATAAAAAGCGCTAAACAAATGACTTATAAATGTGTTAATAAAATATTAGAAGAAAATACAATACCAGAAGGCTATGAAAAATATAGTGATACTCTTTTATTAATGCAAGAACTTGCGCATATTTTAAGAAAAAGAAAAATAAAAAAAGGTTATATTGAATTTGATATACCAGAACCGAAAATAGTCCAAGATGAAAATGGAAAGTGTATTGATATTATTAAAAGAGAACAACATGAAGGCGAAAAGTTAATTGAAGACTTTATGATTGCTGCTAACGAAACTATTGCTACTCATTTCTATAATATGGATTTACCTTTTATTTATCGGGTTCATGGTACACCAAAAAAAGAAAAAATAGATGAATTTATAAATTTATTAAAAATATTAAATATCCATGTAAGTACTAAAGGTATTGATGCAAGAAGTAAAGATATGCAAGCATTACTAGAAGAACTTAAAAGTAGAAATGAAGCACCAATATTATCATCACTTCTTTTAAGAAGTATGCAAAAGGCTATTTATAGTGCTAATAATATTGGTCACTTTGGTCTAGGCTTAAAAAATTATACCCATTTTACTTCTCCTATTAGAAGATTTCCGGATACAACTGTTCATCAATTAATTAGAACATATCTATTTGAGAAAAAAATGGATCAAGAAACAGTTGATTATTATAATAGATATTTACCAGAAGTAGCTGAACTATCTTCTGAAAGAGAACAAGCAGCAGTTGATGCTGAAAGAGAAGTTGACGATATGAAGATGGCTGAATATATGGAAAGTCATATTGGGCAAGATTATGAAGGCATCATAACAACTGTTACTAACTTTGGTTTCTTTGTCGAACTACCTAATTTAGTCGAAGGTTTAGTTCATATTAGTACTCTTGATGGTTATTATACTTATGTACCTGAATTATTAGCATTAGTATCTAGTGATAAAAAGAAGATGTATCAAATTGGAAAATGTGTTAAAATAAAAGTAGTTAATGCTAGTAAAGATACTAGAATGATAGATTTTGAGGTTCAAGATGGAGATAGTAAACAAAAAAGCCAAATTTGATTATTTTATTGAATCAGAAATAGAAGCTGGTATTGTTTTATCAGGGACAGAGATAAAATCATTAAGAAAGGGTTCAGCTGATTTAAAAGATACATACATAAGAATAAAAAATAAAGAAGCTTATATAATTAATATGTATATAGCTAAATACGAAGAAGGTAATATCTTTAATCATGATGAAAGAAGAGAAAGAAAATTACTTCTACATAAAAAAGAGATTCAAAAATTAGAAAATTTAAGTAAAGTAGAAGGTTATACCTTAATACCTATAAGATGTTACTTAAAGAAAAATTTAGTAAAAATAAGTGTTGGGGTATGTAAGGGTAAGAAAAATTATGATAAAAGAGAGTCTATAAAGATGCGAGATTTAAAAAGATTAGAAAGATAAGGTGTAGTAAATGGAAAAAATTAAATTAAAATTAAAAAAACAATATGTAATCACTTTAGCAATAGTAGGAGTTTTATTAGTAGCGTTAATTATAGGTTTAATATTTGTATTAAATAAGCCTAAAAAGGTAAATAAACCACAAGAAGATATTAAACAAAAAGAAGATTATGGGAAAGTTAAAATAATAGATGTTAATAGTAAATCAAGACCAATTGCGGTTATGATTAATAATGCTGGTGATGCAAGGCCTTTGCAAAAAGGGATGCAAGAGGCATATATCGTTTATGAAATGATTAATTATGCTGATGGTACTACAAGATTTTTAGCATTGTTTAAAGATAAAGATGTTCCTGAAATAGGGCCAATTAGAAGTGCTAGACATTATCATTTAGATTATGTTTTAGAAAATGATGCTATTTATGTTCACTGGGGTTATAGTCCTAAAGCACAAAGTGATATTAAAAGTTTAAATATTGATAACATTAATGGTCTAACTTATGGTTCAAGTGCTTCTAAAGAAAATATTAAAAGTGGCAGTTATTTCTGGACCGAACCAATAGCTAATTTAAGTATTGCTCATCGTCGTTTTACTAGTATGGAACTATTAAATAAAGCTATTGATAAATTTAAATATGATAAAGAAACTGATCAAAAAAATTTACTTACTTATACTGCTAAAGAATTAGAAGTAGATAAAATGACTAATACAGAAGATGCAAGTAAAGTAGAAATACATTATTCTAAGAGCAATTATGTTACTTATGATTATGATAGTGCCAAAAAGGTTTATTTAAGAAGCGTTAAAGGTAAAGCTCATAAAGATGCAGCTATTGATAAACAATTAGAAGTTAAAAATATTTTAGTATATAAAGTTAAAAATGTTTTACTTGCAGGGGATACTGAAAGTAGACAAGATTTAAAAAATATTGGTACAGGTACTGGTTATTATATTACAGATGGGAAAGCTATTAAAATTAATTGGTCTAAAAAAGATCGTGGTTCACAAACAAAGTATACTTACGAAGATGGAAGTGAAGTAATCTTTAATGATGGTAATACTTTCATTCAAATAATGCCTGAAAGTGAAGATTTAATTATTTCATAAAAATAATAAATTTTAATATAATTATGGTAGGAGGAAAAACTTATGGATAAATTTGTTGAATTTATTAGTAATAATTATGTTTGGTTTTTAACTATCGCGCTTCTTTTACTATTTGCATTAATTGGTTATATTTATGATAATAAAAAAAATAAATCGAGTAAAGAAGAATCAAAAGATGTTGTTAATAATACTGAAGAATTACTTGTAGAAGAAAATAATAAAATTGAAGATATGTCTATTACCAATTTAGAAAATGAAGAAGTTTCAACTATAGAAAATACAATGGATTCAGAAGCAAATGAAGAAAGTATTGAAGAGATAAAAGAAGATAATTTAGAAGAAAAACCTGAAATGCCTGCTATGAAAGAAGATACTGAAATAATAGATAATAATTAAAGTCCATTAGGACTTTCTGGCCGTTGACAAAGTCGGTTTAGAAACCGACTTTGTCAATCGGCTTTTTTAATCTCCCACTTTGACACTAAAAAAAGAGCAAATTTGAATTTTCATTATCAAATAGTACTCAATTTTAAACTTTTTCTTCCACTTTTAAAATATTAATTTTTTATTTTTCATAAAAATGTGCTGTGTATTAGATTGGTGGAGTTAAATATATAGAAAAATAATAAAAAAAGCGATATAATTAAATAGCT
>CANQQX010000049.1 GCA_947626115.1 uncultured Bacilli bacterium | reverse complement strand
TAATTATAAGGTATATTTTGAGATTAATCACTTTTTTTGTGCTTTTTATTTACACCCGTACTTTGAAAACACGACCATTAAGAGTCAGTTGCTTGCATTTTTTATTCAATTAGAGTATAATTTATATCGTGTTATGTCTCCTTAGCTCAGTTGGTAGAGCAACTGACTCTTAATCAGTGGGTCTAGGGTTCGAATCCCTAAGGGGACACCATTTGAAAATTAAACTTGGACTTTGGTTCAAGTTTTAATTATATAAGGAAGTGTTTTTAATGTTTGTTGATGAAATTACTTTAAAGATTGTAGCTGGTAATGGTGGTGATGGTTGTACATCATTTAGAAGAGAAAAATTTGTGCCAATGGGAGGTCCTGATGGTGGTAATGGTGGCCGTGGGGCCAACATTATCTTTAAAGTAGATAAAGGACTTAAAACTTTAGTTGATTTACGTTATATGAAAATTATTAAAGGGGAAAAGGGTGTTAATGGTAAAGGCTCTAATAAATATGGCTCCAATGCTGAAGATGTTGTGATAAATGTACCAATGGGTACAACTATTACCGATTTAGATACTAATTTAATTATTGCTGATTTAACCAAAGAAGATGACGAAATAGTAGTAGCACATGGTGGAAGAGGCGGCAAAGGCAATAAATCATTTGCCACTCATGATAATCCAGCCCCTAAATTTAGTGAAAAAGGAGAACCTGGGGAAATTCGTCTAATTAAATGTGAACTTAAATTACTAGCGGATGTTGGTTTAGTTGGTTTACCATCAGTAGGTAAAAGTACACTTTTATCCCAAATAAGTGCATCTAAACCTAAAATAGCAGCCTATCATTTTACCACACTTTCGCCTAATTTAGGAGTTGTAAAACTAAAAAATACTAAATCTTTTGTCATGGCTGATTTACCTGGTTTAATTGAAGGCGCCTCAGAAGGTATTGGTTTAGGTGATAAATTCTTAAGACATGCGATGCGTACCAAAATTCTTTGTCATATTATTGATATGAGTGGTAGTGAAGGAAGATCACCAATTTCTGATTATGAAGTAATCAGAAAAGAAATTGAAAAATATAGTGAAAAGCTTGCCAAAAAAGTAGAAGTAATAGTTGCTAATAAAATGGATTTAGATGACTCTTTAAATAATTTAAAAGAATTTAAAAAGAAATATCCTGATAAAACTATTTTTCCTATAAGTGCCATGAATAATGAAGGCATAGATGAACTTCTAAATTATTTAGCAGATAAATTAGAAGAAATAGAAGAAAATAATTTATATGAAAATAGTGATTTAGAAAGTCATATGGTCTTTAAATTTAAGGAAGAAAAACCATATACCATTACTAGAGATGGTGATATATGGGTTATTAAAGGAGAACAAATAGAAAAACTATTTAATATGACTAAGTTTAATGAAGATGAAGCGGTTTTAAGATTTGCCCGTAAACTAAAAGGAATGGGTGTTGAAGATGAACTAGAACGTTTAGGAGCAAAACGTGGCGATGAAGTCCAAATTTTAGATTATATTTTTGAATTTAAGGAATAGTTATTGCAACTATTCTTTTTTTATATTATAATTATATTAGTGTATAAAATAGGGTGATAAAAAATGAATGAAGAACCAAAAAAATTAAATAAATATTATATATTAGTTTTAGTATTAATATTAATAATTGGTATAATATCAGCAACATATGCATTTTTTCAAATAGATACTGATAGTAGTACTGCAAATACTACTATAACTGCTAATGCCGAATGTTTTAATATAACATTTGAAGATTTAAGTGAAGAAGGAATAAATAATCTAGATATAAATTACCCTATAAAAGATGAATATGCTTTAGGAAAAACAGAAGAAGTAGAAAATTTAAAACCAGTAATAGTAAAAGTATCTAATAAATGTACGCAAATCCAAGATAATTTAAATTATAAATTAGCCATAACTACACTTGCAAAAGAGCCAGCAGATGAACAAGATAAAGGATATATACCAGATAATAAAGTAAGATATAATGTAGATAAAGCATTAAATGAAGAAGCAAAAAGTACTTTAAATGGTCCAGAATATTTAAATAATTTATCATTAGTAGAAGATGCAAATGTAATATCATTATTAAAAGAAGAAATAACTAATAATAAAATAAATATAAATGAGTATGATACAGTAAATACATATATAATAGATAGTGATAGTTTAGCAAGTAATACTTATAGCACATATTATATTAAATTATGGATAGATTATTATGAAGGAGATAGTGAAGCATATACAAATCCTGAAGGTCATGTAAAAGGAAATGAATATGATAATTCAACAGAGGGACAAAAATTTGAATCTGTAATTAGTTTAATAGCAGATGGTACAACAAGTGAAAGACCTAAATCTACTATAGAATTGTTAAGAGAAAAAGACCCAAGTGAAACCTTATCAACAGAATTACAAGGCGGAATGTATAGATATCAAGGGATAGGAGATATACCAAACTGGATATGCTTTGGAACAAGGTCAAAAGATGATTGTACCAATGAAGAAACAGGAATAGATAAATACATGTATCGGATAATAGGAATAACCGAAGAAGGACAAATGTATTTAATAAAAGAGACATTTGTAAAAGAAGGATCTGTAACTGGCTTTACATGGGATGATGTCTACCAAATTTCCGGAACTGGCGGAGATTCATGTGAAAATGGAAAATGTCCAGAATGGAATGAAGCGGACTTATTTCAAAGAATCAACGGAACAGCAAATGGAACGAGGACGGGAGCAGGTGATTTTGATGATAAAAAAGATGATAATAGTGATATCTTTGTAGATAGCATCCAATATGATTATCTAAAATCAGGAGATGGAGCAAACGGAACATCATCTGCAAGTGAATGGTATAACTTAATAGCAGATCACGAATGGTTATATGGAGATACAAATGATCAATCAACAGCAAATAAATATAATGGAGATGCAATGTATGCAATAGAACATGGAGATAAAGAAACAACTCATTATGTTCAAAATCCAGAAGGATCAACAACAGTAGAACAACAAACGTATACATGGAATCAAAAAATAAAAGCAAAAATAAGCTTAATGTACGTGCACGATTATTATTATGGTTACTATGATGGTTCTACTGAAGAAAGTAGGGGAAATGCCGGAAGTTATAGTAAATTAAAGGATAGCTGGTTGTTCTTCCGAAAAGATCGATACAACACATCACCTTCTTATGAATGGTTTAGCACTCGCTGGGGTGTCTATAGTACGAGTAACACGAATGTCAGCGCGCGGTATGTGAGTAATAACGGCACCCTGAACTACAACGGCAACCTGAATGGTGTGAGCGGCGTGCGGCCTGTCTTCTATCTTGAGTCAAAGGCAAAAATTGCATCAGGAGACGGAACGAAAAGTTCACCGTTCATCTTGGAGTAAAAACGATTAATAACCGCCCTGGGTGGCTAAGGCGCCCGGGCGGTCCGATATATGGGGTTTTGGAAAAATAAAATTGTATATAATGAATTTATTCATTATAGAAGACAATCATATAGATTGTCTAAATTGTCCCACAAATATAAAAGTATTTAATTCTATTGCCTAAGAAAGCAAGATATTAAGACAAAGAATATTTTGTTGAAAGTTGATACTAAAAGAGTGATTTAATATCACTCTTTTAGTATCATAAAAAATATTTTTTTAATTATTAATAGACATTAAATTACCAATTTGATAAAATTAAAATGGTGAAGGTAATATGTATAGTTATTTTAATGGAATAATAAAGGAAACTAATAGTGATAGTATTGTAATAGATGTAAATGGGATTGGTTATAAAATATTTGTACCTAATCCATTTAGTTATGAAATAGGTAAAGATTATATAGTATATGTATATAATCATATAAGAGAAGATGAATATTCTTTATATGGATTTAAAAGTACTGAAGAAAAAGAATTATTTATGAAGTTAATTAATGTTAAAGGAATGGGACCAAAAGTAGCATCAGGAATATTTGCTACTGGTTCTATTAATGGCATAGTTGATGCCATTAATAAAGAAAATATTTTATATTTAACTAAGTTTCCTAAAATAGGAGAAAAATTAGCTAGACAAATTATATTAGATTTAAAAGGTAAAGTTATATCTAATGTAGAAGTAGAAGAAGATAATAGTTTAGAAGAATTAATTAGTGTACTTGAAAATTTAGGATATAAGAGTGTTGAAATTAAAAAAATTATTAATATGATTGACCATTCCAAGACTTTAGAAGAACAAGTAAAAGAAGCATTAAAATTATTATTAAAATAAACAAACGTTTGCAAAAATATCTTGCAAATGTTTTTTAAAAATGTTAGAATGAAATTAGCATACAGGAGGTTACTATGGAACAAAGAATTTTTGATGCCAAAGAACAAGAAGAAGATATTTTTGAAAAGAGTATTAGACCAGAAAATTTAGATGAATATGTTGGTCAAGATGAAATAAAAGAAAATTTAAGAGTGTTTATTAAAGCTGCTAAAATGCGTAATGAACCCTTAGATCACGTTTTATTATATGGTCCTCCTGGACTAGGTAAAACAACTCTTGCCCATATTATTGCTAATGAGTTAGGTTCAACTTTAAGAACTGCAAGTGGTCCATCAATAGAAAAAACAGGTGATTTAGCGGCCATTTTATCAAACTTGGAACCAGGAGATGTTTTATTTATTGATGAAATACATCGTATGCCATCATATATTGAAGAAATATTATATCCTGCGATGGAAGATTTTGAGCTAGATATTGTAATTGGTGGTGAAGGTAAAAGTAAGAGTATTAAAATAAATTTACCACCATTTACTTTAGTGGGTGCCACTACACGTTCGGGTGATTTATCAAGTCCTCTTCGAGATAGATTTGGCATAGTTGCAAAATTAGAATATTATACCTTTGAAGAGCTTAAAAATATAGTTAAACGAAGTGGTAATGTCTTTAATATAAAAGTTGATGATGATGCAGCGATGGAAATAGCCAAGAGAAGTAGAAAAACACCAAGAGTAGCTAATCGTTTATTTAAAAGAGTTAGAGACTTTGCCTTAGTTGAAGGTACAGGAGTCATCAATTTAGAGATAACCCAAAAAGCTTTAAAAAGATTAAAAGTAGATGAAGATGGTTTAGATAATATTGATAGAGAATATTTAACTAGTTTAATCGAAAAGTTTAATGGAGGACCTGTTGGTGTTGAAACTATTGCTACTAGTATTGGAGAAGAAGTTACCACAGTAGAAGATGTTGTGGAACCATATCTTTTACAAGAAGGATTTATTAAAAGAACTAGAAGTGGTCGAATTGCGACGGAAAAAGCCTATAAAAGTCTAGACTATTCTTATAATGTCGGTTTGTTTAAGACATCTGGTAATATGTCAAGAAAAAAATTAGCAGATATTTAAATAATTTACTGCTATATCAAATAAATTATTACACGACAAAAAGCCCTGTTCAGCGTTGTGAACAAGCGTACGTTAAAAATAAGATTAATTCATAATATCAAATTCACTTGGAACGTATAGTTGATTTTTACATAGCAAACCAAAAATCAATCTAATTAATTTACGAGAAGAAAGAGCGAGGGCACGTTTGTGTTGGTGAGTTTTTACTTCTGAAGCCTTGTTTTGATAATAGATTTTCATAGTTGAGTTATGAAAAATCATTAAAGAAGTAGCTTCAGAAATGTAATATTTAAGGTACATATTAGCAGATTTAGCCATAGGTTTATCAGAATGTTCAAACTCACCAGATTGATGTCTAGGCCAATAGAAGCCAGCGTATTTAGCAAGTTGATTGTGAGATTTAAAAAGATTAATATCAACAAT
>CANQQX010000048.1 GCA_947626115.1 uncultured Bacilli bacterium | reverse complement strand
AATGAAAATTTGACAAAAAAATAACCATTTTATAATGGTTTGTAAGATTTTTAGATTTTAAAAGTGTTTAAGTTCCGTTTGTCAAGTAAACAATAAAATATTTATAAACTACAAAATGAGTGCTATAATAAAAATATACAGTAATACGATATTCTGGTTTACATCCCATCTGTAAAATTAAAAAAATCAGTTGATTTTCGGGGGGGGTAATATATACTTATCTTATAAAGGTAGAAAGGATCTATTATGAACGAAGAAGTAAAAAATAATGAGAATAAGAAAAAACAAAAGATAGTAATACTAATAGGATTAGTAACATTACTAATAGCAGTACTCGGAGCAACATATGCCTACTTTCAAATAAGTACAAATAATGAAAGTAGTAATACTAATATAACAGGAAAAACACCGCCAAAAAGTTTAGTAACATTAAAACAAGGAACAGATAACTTACATTTAAATATAAGTGCAAGTGATATGTCATATGAAAATAGAACAAAAGAATATTATGGAACAGATGGAGATGAACCATATGTAGGAACAGAAGAATTAGGAACAAAGACAATAGCAACAGTAGAATTAACAGGTGGAGAAGAAACAACCAAATATAGTTGTACAGCGAAGTTAACAGTATCCAAAGTAACAGAACCAGATGAAGAAGCAGATACAATGATAGAAGCATTACAACCAGGAGATATGATATTACAATTTAAAGGAAATATCATAAATGAAAAATTAGACTTAAGTGAATTAAATCCAGATGGAAGTAATGAATATAATTTAAGCTTTAAGTTAACAGGAAATAAAGTAGAAAATATCCAAGCATATATTAAATTAGTAAATAAAAATGAAAATCAAAATTATTTAGCAGGTCATAAATTAAATATCGATATAAGTACAAGTGAATTAAAATGTGAAATAGCATTACCAGATCCAAAGATAGCACAATTAAGAGCAGATGATAAACAAGGATATTTAAGTGAAGACTTACAAGGTGGAATGTATAGATATCAAGGAACGAATGATGTGCCAAATTGGATATGTTTTGGAACAACAGAGAATTGTGGTACAGATGAAACAGATAGTGATAGTAATAGTATACCAGATGGAATAGATAAATATATGTACAGAATAATAGGAATAACCGAAGAAGGAGAAATGTATTTGTTAAAAGAAACATTCTTAAAAGAAGGAGATACAACCAAATTTGTATGGAATAATGTATCGGTTATATCGCAGTGTTTGGGTGATTCCTGTGAATGGCCAAATTCTGATATATATAAAAGGTTAAATGGAACGTCATCAAATGGCAATCCAATATTTGTAGATAATAGTTATTATGAATATATGACCAAAGATGGTGATTGGTATAACTTAATAGCAGACCATGAGTGGATGTATGGAGATATTTATGATACCAGAGATTCGGTAATGTATTATGGAGATGTAATATATGGAATGGAAGCAGGGAAGACAGAATCTGGAAGATATTGGCCAGATGAAGACATTCAAACAACATGTAGTAGTGATAGTCCATGTACTGCGAAAGGTTACACGTGGAGTAAAAGTACAGATAAAGCGAAAATAGGGTTAATGTATATGCATGATATAGATTATGCATATACAGGTGGAAATCCAATAGGTAGAACAAATGTCAAAAATAGTTGGATACATTTCCAAAAAGATGGATATAATAAATCGGTTGGGAATGAGTGGTTAATAACTCGCTTTGGTGTCGCTAGAAAGAATAGTGGATACGTCACCGCCCGAACCGTATCTTATACCGGTCACCTGTACTACGGTGACGCGGATATTGATTCCATGTTGGGCGTCAGACCTGTCTTCTATCTTGAGTCTAAGGCAAAAATTGCATCAGGAGACGGGACAAGAGCAAATCCGTATAAATTAGAAATTTAAGCTTGACTCCGGAGAGTTTTGATTAAACCTAGGTTGAATGGGCATTTGCAGGAGAAAAAATGTACGGCTGACCATAAATGAAAATGATGATTTAAAAACTAATTTGATGTAAAAAATTGAAAATCAAGAAAAAAGTAGTCAAAAATTTCCAAGCGAAAAAATTTGTCTACTTTTATAAAAATAAATTTTAATGAAAATTATGTGTTGTAAATGTCAATATAAAAGGGAAATCCGTATATATTAGATATAAATTAATAAAATAAAGTAAGAGTGAATGGTAAGTTATAAATGTTTATAAATTTTACCTATTACTCTTGCTTTTTTTGTGTTATAATTTTGGCAAGGTGGTAATTATGCGTGAATTTACAGAACAAGAATTAGTAAGAAGAGAAAAATGCGAAAATTTAAGAAATTTAGGGATGGATCCTTTTGGTCATAGTATTAAGTTAACAAGTAATTCTAAAGATATAAAAGATAAATATGAAACTTTATCTAAAGAAGAATTAGAAGAAACTAAAAATGAAGTTGTAATTGCTGGTCGTATCATGAGTAAAAGAAGAAGTGGTAAAGCAGGCTTCATGGATATTCAAGATAAATTTGGTAATATGCAAATCTATATTAGTATTAGTGATGTAGGAGATGCTGAATACGAACTTTATAAAGCTTGTGATATAGGTGATATTATTGCTATTACTGGTTGGGTATGTAAAACTAATACAGGTGCTTTAACTGTTCATGCCACTAAATATACTCATTTAGTAAAAGCTCTAAAACCACTTCCCGAAAAATTCCATGGTTTAACTGATATTGAAGAGAGATATAGAAGACGTTATGTAGATTTAATTATGAATGATAAAGCTAAAGAAATAGCCTTCATTCGTCCTAAAATAATTAGATGTATTCAAAACTTTATGGATAACCGTGGTTTTGTTGAAGTAGAAACTCCTATATTAACAACTCTTTTAACTGGTGCTGCAGCTCGTCCTTTTGCTACTCATCATAATACACTTGATTTAGATATGTATTTAAGAATAGCACTAGAACTTCCTTTAAAAAGATTATTAGTCGGTGGTATGGAAGCCGTTTATGAAATAGGAAGAACTTTTAGAAATGAAGGAATGGATCCTAAACATAATCCAGAATTTACCATGATGGAAGCATACTTAGCTTATTCTGATTTAGAAGGCATGATGGATTTAACGGAAGATATGTATCAAACTATTGCTAGAGATGTATTTGGTAAAATGACTTATAATTGGTGTGGTAATGAAATTCATTTAGATGGTAAATGGAAAAGAATTAGTATGACTGATGCTATTAAAGATGCAACAGGTATTGATTTTAAAAAAGAAATGAGTGTAGAAGAAGCATTAGAACTTGCTAAAGAACACAATATTCCAGTTGAAGAACATCAAAAATCAGTCGGTCATATTATTAATTTATTCTTTGAGAAATACGTCGAAGAAACATTAATTGAACCAACATTTTTATATGGTCATCCAATCGAGATTAGTCCACTAACTAAAAAAGATCCAGAAGATCCTAGATTTACCCAAAGATTTGAATTATTTATTGGGGGTAAAGAATTTGCTAATGCCTATACTGAATTAAATGATCCAATTGATCAATTAGAAAGGTTTGAAAGTCAACTTAAAGAAAGAGATTTAGGTAATGATGAAGCTAATGATATCGATATGGACTTTATTGAAGCCTTAGAATATGGAATGCCACCAGCAGGTGGAATAGGTTATGGAATAGACAGGCTAGTAATGTTATTTACGGAAAGTGAATCTATTCGTGATGTAATCTTATTCCCAACCATGAAACCAAAAGATTAAGAAAAATAAGTGAGAAAAAAGCAAAAATGCTTTTTTTTTATTTTTCATAGTGATATAATCATAGTTAGGAGGTAGGTAAAAAATGACAATAACACAAATTATTGGTCTAATAGTTGTATTGTGTTTAGCAGCACTTGGTGGTTTCTTTATTGTCAAAAATGGTAAGAAAAATGATTTAGTTAAATGGCTATTATTATTTATATTAGTTGCTATATCATTTACTTGGATTTTTGAAGGTGGATATTATCAAGGTACTGAATATTACGCAACTGGATTAAAGCAAATAGGTTTAACCGATATACCTAATTTACTTTATTACGCTATAGGTTTTTCTAGCGATAAGATTATATTCTTAGTTGCATTAGGAATTCTATATGGTGTATTAAGTAAGAGTGAAAGCTATAAAAAGTTAGTTAATAATTTTGCTAATATGCTAAAAAGTAATGGTTCATCTATTATAGCAATAGTTATATCAGTAGTTTTAGCTTTAGTTTCAATTCTAATTAGTGTATTTACAAAAAATTATGCTATATTAATGTTATTAGTTTTTATAATTCCATTAATAACTTCAATTATTTTAGCTCGTAAATATAAAAGAAATGAAATTGTAGCCATTACTGTTATATCTTTTGTATTTACTACGTTAGCAACATTTTTAAATCAAACTTTTGTAGCATTAGCTTTTGTACCATTTATGGTATCAGTAATTTTATCTATGAAATTAGATAAGATGACAGCATTTAGTGCTACATTTGGTTCTATTTTAATAGGACTTCTAGGTGTAACATATGGATTTGAGGGTTTGACTTGGTTTAATCAATATTGTGGTACAACAATTACTACAGCAATTTTATATCGGTTAATTGTTTTAGTAGTAGCATTTATTCTATTTAACTTCTTTAATATTTTACATACTAAAAAAGTTATGGAAAATAATAAATTAAATGACTTAGATAGTGATCCATTTAAAGTAGAAAAAGTAGATAAGAAAGCAATGGCATGGCCTTTAGCAGTTATGTTTGTTGTATTATTTATCTATTTAATATTAAGTTATGTTTCTTGGGAAGGGACATTTGGTATTACCATTTTTAGTAAATTCCATGAATGGTTAACTGGTTTAAAAATTGGTGAATTTGCCCCATTTAGTGTCATAATTGGTTCTTTAGGTGGAGCATTTGGTAGTTATGAAGATTTATTTAATGCTTCAATTATCCTATTTGTCTTTACAATTCTATTTGCCTTATTGGGTGGTGTTAAATTCAATGAATTTATCGAAGGCTGCAAAGAAGGACTTAAGAAAATAAGTTTACCATTAGTTTTATTTGTTGGTACTTATGTCTTAATGCTTGCTGTATATATTAACCCAATAATGTCAGCAATCAATAATGTAATGTTTAAGAATATTACAACATTTAATCCGTTCTTAACTACATTTACAGCATTACTTGCTAATACATTCCATGCTGACTTTGGTTTAACAGGATTATTAGTAGGTTCTTACTTTACAAGTACTTATGCTGCTAATGTACCAGTTATTCATACAATCTTTACAACTATGTATGGTTTTGTTCAATTATTTTTACCAACAAGTGGTATCCTATTAATTGGTTTATCATATTTAAATATTGAATATAAATCATGGATTAAATATGTTTGGATGTTTGCAATAGGTATGTTAGTTATCTTACTAGTACTGTTTACAGTAATGACATATGTTTAATAAATAATTTAAGAAGTTGCATAGCAACTTCTCAGACTGTTGACAAATAGGTAAAATTTTTTACTTATTTGTCTTTTTTATGAAAAAAGTTCTGAAATATACTCTTTAATAACCTAATTCAATGAAAGCTGCATTATCAACTATGATGGAGTGCAAACTTCTTCAAGTTCATACATGCATAAAGAAGAGTAAGCTCTCTATGAACTTTCTCTTTACCTCTAAAGTATGTTTTACTTAAACCATACTTCATTTTTCCGTCTGCAAAGACTCGCTCAATGTGTGCTGGTCTTTGTCTATATATTTCTTTTACATCTTCATGATATCTGTAATCATTTGCCATTTCTTTATATTCCTCCCATATATGTCTTAAGATAAGTTTTTGTTTTCCTTTTGTACATTGTTCTTTCAATGGACAATTTAAACAATCTTTTGAATCTGATTTATATATCTTATATCCATCTTTATTTATCTTTCCTATTGGTATTAAATCTTTTTCATTCGGACATATATAGATATCATTATATTCATCATATACAAATTGATATTTTTTAAACATGTTCTTTTTATATCCTAATCTAGAATATGGTAATGCTGGTATCATTCCTG
>CANQQX010000047.1 GCA_947626115.1 uncultured Bacilli bacterium | reverse complement strand
AAGACATATGAAAAATTGGGTTATGAAATAGTGGAAGATAACGAACAACAAATAATAAAGGTATAATTAATATTTCAAAAAAAGGTAGTTAAGAAATAAATCTCAACTACCTGTTCAACTACCAAAATTTTAAATTTTACTTAATAATTATATTAAATAACCAATTTTAAAAGATATAAAATAAAGGTAAAAGTATTTAAATAAACTTAGAAGTGCGTGAATACTAACCGCCCCCTGAAGGAGAGCAAATGCTCTCCATTTTTGTTGAACTCCTTTATTTATAAAAGTTTTCGATTAAGTGAATTTTAAAATTTTATTTTAGGTAGCATTTAGGTATCAAAAAATAAAATTATTTTCGAATTGAAAAATATGTAGTATAATAAAACTAAATAAGGATGGAGAAGATAGATAATGGGAATATTTACAAAAAAAGAAAACGATAAGGATGAAAAAATATATGCTCCAGGATGGGATGCTATAACAGAATTATGTGATAAGGTTTATCCTAATCAAAAAAATCCAAAACATTATGGTACATTAGTAAGTTATGAATTAGGTGGTAATGATCCACTTCAAGGAATAAGCATCTATGATGGTGGTGATTATTGGCATTTTGTTACTTATGGATTATCAGAATTATATGAAAAAAAATCTGATGTAAAAGATGTTAGTGGATATGGAATGGAATTTACTTTTAAATTAAAAAAAGATAATTATGAAAATGAAGAAAATGAAATAAAATGTATATGTGGTATATTACAATCAATTGCTAGAATTACTTTTACAAAAGGAGAAGTTTTTGATATTGATGAATATTTATATACAGGTCAAACTGAAGGAATTGATAGTAAGAAAAAATCAAATATAACGGGATTTATTACCGTGCCAGATGATAAATTTAATGAAATAGATACTCCAAATGGTAAAGTACATTTTGTTGAATTTGTAGGAGTTACTGATAACGAATTAAAAGCAATTCAAAGTAAAAAAATTACAGTAAAAGAATTATATGCCAAAATTGGCAGTGATGTAACAAATTATAATAGAGAATCTGTTATATAAAATTGACAATAGTAACTTAAAT
This sequence comes from uncultured Bacilli bacterium, assembly GCA_947626115.1. Lineage (GTDB taxonomy): Bacteria > Bacillota_I > Bacilli_A > RF39 > UBA660 > SIG200. The sequence continues at coordinate 5,399 of CANQQX010000047.1, read as the reverse complement.
TAAAAAGATATTGAGTGAGAAAGCAAAAAGCTTTCTCTTTTATCATTAGTAAACATATTCTAGTTTTATATGATATAATATCTATTGAAATAATGGGAGATCATATTATGCCAAAATGGATAAAAATATTTTTAATAATTTTTATTGTTTTATTAATTATTTTATTAATAGATACATTGCAAGCTAAAGTATTTGATAACAGGCCATTACTAAAAATTACGGAAAATTATAATGGTAGTAATGTCTTAAAAAAAGATAAAGGCTTATTTGTTTATACTTATATTTTTACAAATAGTGAAAAAGTAACAGTTTATCGTTGGGAAAAATATTCACCACCTGAAGAAGTAAAATATACAAATGAAAAGGAGAAAAATATGAATAATATTAATATTAGTATAAATGGCAAACTATATAATGCTATCTTTGAAGATAAGGAAACAGTAAAAGAATTTTTAAAAATACTGCCCCAAGAATTTAAAATGAATGAATTAAATGGTAATGAAAAATACATTTATATGAATACAACTTTACCTACTAATGCAATAAATCCTAAACATATAAATAAAGGGGATATTATGCTTTATGGTAATAATTGTCTAGTTATTTTTTATAAGTCATTTGAGACAAATTATAGTTATACTATAATTGGCCATATTGATAATTTAGATGAAATAGATTCTAATAATGTAGTAGTTAAGTTTGGAAATTAAAGATGCGCAAGTTAGATATTGAATTAAAAAATAGAGAGATAAATTTTAATAAATTACTAGAATATGGTTTTAAAAAAGAACAAAATAAGTATTTATATAAAGAAAAAATCTGTAATAATCAATTTGAAATAATAGTAGAAGTACTAAATAATAATATGACTTCTAAATTAATAGATGCTATAAATAAAGAAGAATATATTTTAGTAGATATTAAAGATAGTATCGGGGAATTTGTTGGTAAAGTTAGAGAAGAATATGATAAAATTATTCAAGATATTATAGATAAATGTACTAGTATGAATATCTTTAAAAGTATGGAAGCAAAAGAAATTATTAGCTATATAAAAAATAAATATCAAGATGAATTAGAATATTTATGGGATAAATTTCCCGAAAATGCTATCTGGCGGAATAAACAAAATAATAAATGGTATGGTTTAATTATGATAATTGATGAAAATAAATTAGGAATTAAAGGTAATAAAAAAATAGAAATTATTGATTTAAGATATCCTAAAGATGATATTAAAAATATTGTTGATAATAAAAAGATATTTAAAGGTTATCATATGAATAAAAATAATTGGATTACTATTAAATTAGATGGTAGTGTTACTTTAAAAGAAATATATAATTTAATTGATATTAGTTATAATATTTCGTTAAATTGTAAATAAAATAATTTTGATGTGTTATAATTATAATGAAAGGATGATAAAATTGAGAAAAAATATTAAGGTAACTGAAGGTATATTTCCCATGCCAGTATTAATGATTGCTACTTTTAATGAAGATGGTAGTGTTAATGTTATGAATGCAGCTTGGGGTACAATGCTTGAGCGTGACCAAGTTATGTTAAATTTAACTGAAACCCATAAAACTGTTCAAAATATTAAAGAAAGAAAATCTTTTACAGTAAGCATTGCTGATAGTAAGCATGTTAAAGAAGCCGATTATTTTGGGATAGTTTCAGGAAATAACACTCCCTATAAATTTGCTAAAAGTGGGCTTACTTATAGTAAATCTGAAAATGTCGATGCCCCAATTATTAATGAATTTCCAATTTGTTTAGAGTGTAAATTTATAGAATATGGTGAATGTGGTGTTATTGGTAAAGTTGTTAATGTAACTGCAGATGAAAGTGTGATGGATGGAGATAATGTTGATATTTCTAAAGTATCAGCTATTGCATTTGATCCTTATACTCACGGCTATTATAAAGTTACCGAAAGAGTAGGCAATGCCTTTAAAGACGGTTTTTTACTTAAATAGATTATAAAATTACAAAATAAAAAAGTCACAATGACTTTTTATTTTTTTAAAATTAATTTCTTATGCAATTCTTTTTATTGCTTTCAATACATTTTACTGCATCATAAGAACCATTGTTATATGCTTCAATAATATAATTTTCTAAATTTGGATTAGCACCTAGTTGGGCATAAACATCACTAATAACAACAATTGGCATACCATCTAGGGAAATATTATCAAAGCCAGCATTTTGAAATGCCTGAACTACATTTTTACCTAATTGATAATCTTTTCCTTTAACCCAATCTTTTTGATTAACATATAATTCTTTATAAACAATTTCAAATTTTTTATTATAAGCATCTAATTTTTTTAATTCTTCAATTTGATAATTACAAGCTGCACATTCGCTTGATTCTTTTGATCCAAATATATAAATTTTTACTAATTCATTATTATTATTAGTATTATAAGTATCACTGATAGATTTAGAATTATCATTTAGTTTTTTATCTTCATAAAAATCTTTCCAAGTATTAAATAGGGGATTTTTCCATGTATTTCCATCAAAATCAGTATAATTTACCACAATAGCTTTAAAAGTTTTAATTTTACTTTCAGTAGTGCATCCTAAAGCAAGTCCAGTATCATCATAAGTTTGGCCATTAGTTAAATTGACATCATCAAAATCCACTATTGGTACATAAATGTCACTACCATATTTAGAATCTATTTTTATTGGAAAACCATTGCTATCCCATGCTACAAAAGCTACTTGAACATTTTTTACGTCTTCGCCAGAGTTATTTTTTATATTTGCTACAAGTAAATCGGGATATAAACATTTATAATCTTCGTCTTGAATTAAATACTCAGTTGAATAAACAATTACTGGTTGACTAGAAATCGCATTTTCTAATGATTCTTTAGTATATTTTTTTTCTTCAACTTGTATATCTCTATCTTGAGTAGTATTGTTATTATTACTGTTATTATTAGTTAATTTATTAGGGGGATAAATATAATTTCCACACCCCGTAGTTCCTAATAATAAAATTCCACATAGTATAATAAATAATATTCTCTTTTTTATATTAACCATCTTTAAATATTTACTTCCTTTCTAAATGTATTATATCAAAGTTTTTAATTAAATCAACGAATTATAAATTATTTTTTATTTACTTATAATCTCTTTTCGACCATATTCATTTTTATATAAAAAAATCAAACTAATAAGTTTGACTAAAATGCAATCTGGAGCGATTGCAGAAGATATTTACAACTTCACTCATAACAATTTGATGTATAAAATATCTGTCATTATTAATATAATTTAGCCAAAATTCATTTTTATGATAAAATTTATATGAAGGAACAAAGTATATATGAAAGAAGTTTTATATTTTATTGTAAAAAATTTAAGTATTATTATATCTATTATTGCTTTAATCATATCAATAACTAATTTAATTTATTTAATAATTACTAATAAAAAGAAAATTATTTTAAAAATAGATAATTATACAAAGGGTAACGTATATGAAAAAGAGTTTTATTTTTTTAATGTAACCATTACAAACAAATCTAGATTACCAATTGCTATTAATGAGATAACTATAAATTATAAAAATGAAAATTATTCTTTTATAAAGTCACCAAGACTATTATTAGAAGCTCAAACCACTAGAGGGAAAGAAGTAATACGAAGAAAGGAAATATATTCTATTAGATTTCCAATTAATTTAAATGGATTATGTTCTGAGCAAATGTTTTTAGTAATGTACGGCCCCCAAGAATTTAAGAATGAAAAAATAAAAATAAAGGTTAAAACTAGTCGTGGGCAAGTAAAAATGCAATTTAAAAAATTTGATAATTATTTTATAGAATCAGATTTATTTTTTAAAGAACTTAGAAATTATAATTAATAATTAAAAATAAAAGATGATATCGATTAATGCTCAATATCATCTTTTTTAGTTTCATTTAGAACTTTTTCTACTTCATTAATTAATTGTTCTTTATCAGGAATATAGTAAGTATAAGTAGAAGCAAAAATATTATTGGATAAGCCACCTAAAGCAAACTCTAACATTATATTATCTTTTTCAGCACATAAAATGATACCAATAGGTTTTCCATCATCTTCTGAATTTACAACTTGTTCGTAATAGTTTAAATACAAATTCATTTGTCCTAGATTTTCTGCTTTAAGATTATTCATTTTCAAATCAATTAGTACATATGATTTTAAAAATTTATTATAAAATACCATATCAACATAATAGTCTGTATTATTAAGTGTAATTCTTTGTTGTGATCCAACAAACATAAATCCTTTACCGAGTTCAAGTAAAAAATCTTCAATGTGTCTTATTAGTTTATATTCCAAATCTTTTTCTAAAATTGGTTTTTGTTCTTTGATTCCAAGAAATTCAAAAACATAAGGCTGCTTAACAATATCACTAGGTTTATTTAAAATTTGACCTTCTTTTGATAATGCTAAAACTTTTTCTTTATTAATTTTACCATCTGAAAGAAGTAATCTTTCAAATAATGAAGTATCTAATTGTCTTTTTAATTCTCTTACAGACCAATTTGAATTAATACATTCTTTTTCATAAAAATTACGTTTATCTATGTCCTTAATAATCATCAATTCACAATAATGTGACCAGCTTAATTTTTCATTTAATTCATCAAAGTTTGGATATGTTTTATAGAAAACTCTCATATATTTTAGGTTAGATATAGAATATCCTTTTCCTAAATATTTAGTAAGTTCATCTGATAACCCTTTTAAAATTTCTTTGCCATATTCTAATCGGTTGTTAAATTCATTTTCATTTGATACTATTATTCTTCCTATATTCCAATACACATAAATAATAGATTTATTGATTTCATTAGCTAAATTAGATTTAACTTCTTCTACTAAATTAGTAATTTCTTGAATCATTTTATTGTTGCGTTTTTCTAACATAATTGCTCCTTTCTAAATTAGTCAGACGCGTCTGACCAATCTTTTTTTATTAAAATTTATAATAATATTTTATCATATAAATTGTTAAATAGTGTTAATATTAGTTAATTTTCTGATTATTTTGTTTATGACAAAATTATTAACTCACTAGGAATTTATTGAAATAAAAAATCATCTCATTTAGAGATGAAATATATTTGAATGTCCTAAAAGTTCGAACAGATTTCTCAATGGAGCAAGCGTCGTAGTTATCTACAACTTTTTTCCAATAACGAAAGAACTTATATAATCTTCCGTTGCTAATAATAATATACCATACTTTTAAGTTTTGGTAAATAGTTTTTTGCTTTTTTGATAAGTACATATTTACTCATACAAATTGTAATTTATAATTTGCTTATTACTTTTTTCTGTCAACTTCTTTGTTTACACTATTGCTAATAATATAGAAA
>CANQQX010000046.1 GCA_947626115.1 uncultured Bacilli bacterium | reverse complement strand
GTATCATATGTTATTTTCCTTTTTAATAACTTATTTCCCGCTTCTTATTATCCGGGAACTTTCAAATTTACTTTTCAGAAAAATAGTAAAGTCTTGCAATCGTGGATATTTTGTGATAATCTATATAATAGTTAGAATAAAGAGGAGTGAATAACTTATGGAAGAATTTTTAAATAAGTTATACAATTATGAATATTTTGGAACATATTTAATGATTGCAATTGCAGTATTAGTTTTATTATTTATAATTGTATTATTTTTTGGTAAGAAAGATAAAAAGAAAAGAGAAATAGAAGAAACTAAAAAATTACAACAAATTAATAGTCAAGATGCATTTAAAGAAGAAAATAATGCTGCTAGTGTAGAAGTACCAAATGAAGTAGTACAGGAGCCAACAATGACACAAGAAAAATTAGAAAATGATACAATAATAGTACCTAATATAAATAATCTAGCAGTAGATAATAATGATGTTAATAGTAATGAAATACCAGAGCCAATATTACCAAGTGAAAATCAAGATAATATTGAAATTAATATTGATGAACCTATAGTAAATGATGAACAACCAGTTGAACCAGTTAATGAACCAATTTTAGAAAAAGAAGAAGAAAAGCCATTTGTGTTTAATGATCAACCAGATAATGTTAGTGAAACTAGTGAACCAGAACCAGTGTTTACTATGCCAGAAGAAGAAACTAAAGCACCTGCAACAGCATTTGCAGATGTCCCAGATTTTAATTTTGATGAAATCATTAGTGGTGTTGAAGAAATAAAAGAAGAAGAAAAGAACATATCTAAACCAGCTGAAGTATTTAGTTCAGTTTATGTTCCAGAAAAAGAGCCAGTTGAATTACCTAAAATAGAAGAAAGTAAACCACAATTAGATGATTTAGATATTGAACTTCCTACTTTAAAGAAAGAAGTAGAAGAAGAAAAAATAGAAAAGCCAGAATTAAAAGATTATGATTTTGATAGTATAACTGGTGAAGATTATAATATAAATAAATAAAATTCTTAAAAATCTCTGTTAGAGATTTTTTTAATTTATAAATATTTTTCTTTTATTATTTACGTGTTATAATTAAATAGAAATAATTGGAAAGAAGGAATACTATGGATATATTTGTTCCTGATATATATGAGCAAAGTATATATACTATTAATTATAAAAAATTAAAAAAACGGGGAATAAAATGTTTACTTTTTGATCTTAATAATACTTTAACTAGTTATGATAGTGATTATCCAACGGAAAAACTAAGAGAATTAATGTTTGAACTAGAAAAAGACTTTAAAGTAATAATTATGTCTAATAGTAATAAAGATCGTATTAGACCATTTAAAGAAAAACTTAATATTGATTCATCTTTTTCATCAAAAAAACCTTTAAAAAGAAAATATAAAAAGATAATTAATATGTTTAATTTTAAAGATACAGAAGTAGCTATGATTGGCGACTGTCTTTTAACAGATATATGGGGTGGTAATCGTATGGATTTTACTACTATTTTAGTAAATCCTATTAGTGAACAAGAACCTTTTCATATGCGTGCATTAAGAGTATTTGAAAGAAAAATAATTAAAAAATTAAATAAAAAAGGTATTTTATTTAAAGGAGAATACTATGAGTAAGTGTCTCGGCTGTGGTATTACTTTGCAAGATAAAGATCCTAACTTAGTAGGATATACTCCTAAACTTGATAATAAATATTGTATGCGTTGTTTTAAAACAATTCATTATAATGAAGAAATGAAAGTAGAAATTCAAAATAATCAAAATATTATAAACAAAATAAATAAATTAAATTTATTTACTATTTTTATTACTGATTTTTTAAGTTTAAATAAAGATGTCATAGATATTTTTAAAAGTATTAAAAGTAGTAAAATATTAGTTATTAATAAATGTGATTTAATACCTAGCAATTTAAATTTAGAGCATATCAAAGAAAATATCCAAAATAGTTATAATATTAATAATGATATTTTATTTATAAGTGCAAAAAATAATATTAATTTAAATAATTTATTAAATATAATAGAAATAAATAAAAGAATAATTTTAGCGGGTGAAACTTCTTCTGGTAAAAGTACTTTAATTAATAATTTATTTAATACTAGTTTAACTACTAGTAAATATAATAATACTACCCTAGATTTTATTAAAATTAATAAAGATGATGTTATTATATATGATACACCAGGTCTTAATTTAAGAAAAAAAATAGAAGATAAAAAAATAAAAGTAGTTACCAAAAAGTTAAGTAATGATTTCATCTTAACTATTGGTGAACTTAAATTAAAAGGTACAGGTAATATTACAATATTTGTAAGTGATAATATATCAATAACTAGTAAAAAAGAAGATATTAAATTAGATTATAATTATGTGATAGATAATAATAGTGATGTAGAACTTCCCAATGGTTTTATATTAGTTAAAAATAAAATAAATATTATGACTAATCAAAATATTGTGGTTAGAAATTCAATTATAAGTAAATAATATCTTGGCAAATTAAATAATTTGTATTATGATATATTTATAAAGTAAAGGGTGTAGATAATGAAAAAAGTAGTAACTTTAATAATAGTTTTGTTGTTACAAATAAGTATAGTTAAAGCAGAAGAAATACCAAATCAAGCATTTGATGATTATAATTTTTATAAATGTGTAATTGATAATTATAATACTAAAAATACAAAACAAGAAGCATATACTCATAATTTAACTGATGATGAACTTAATACTATAACTAATCTTACTTGTAATGGTAAAGAAAAAAGTGAAGAAGAGAAAATAGTATCAGTAAAAGGTATCGAAAAACTTACCAATCTTAATATTATTGATCTATCTTATAATAATATTTCTAAAATAGATGTTACATCATTTAGTGAATTAACTGATTTATCTTTATATAATAATAAATTAACTGCAATAGATGTAACCAATAATTCTAAATTAAAAACATTATCTTTATATAATAATGCAATAGAAAATATAGATGTAACAAAAAATACAGAACTTACTTATTTAAGTTTATCAAGTAATAAAATAAGTAATATTGATATAACGAAAAATACTAATTTAAATTATTTAAGCTTAGCAGGTAATAATTTGAGTTATCTTGATTTAAGTCAAAATAGTGAACTCACAACTTTATATTTATTTGATAACCATTTTATGCATCTTACTTTAATTGGAGTAAATAAAATAGTTAATAAAGAAAATATTAATATTACACCCCAAACAAGAGAATTTACTTTAACTAAAGAAAATAATCAATATACTTTAAATTTAAAAGAATTTGATAATACTTTAAATCCTGATAAAGTTAGTTTTACTAATATTGATGGGGTAGTTTATGATAAAGGAAATGGTATATTTACTATTACGAAAGAAGTAGAAAGTATAAGTTATATATATAAAACAGAACTTCCTACGACAAATGGTTTATCAGAAGATATGGAAGTTAATATTAATTTGAAATATGCTCAAGTAGAAGATAATCATGAAGATGAATTAGGAGAACAAGTGCAAACCGGTTCAATTACAATTGGTATAATTGCTGTAGTGGGATTATTTGCAGGAGTAACTTATTATTTATTAACAAGAAAAAATAAACTATATAAATTGTAATAGATAACATCTATTACTTTTTTTATGTTATAATTACTTTTAGGGTGGTAATATGAGTATTATCAAAGTAATGAATGAAAATTTAGCTAATAAAATAGCAGCAGGTGAAGTAGTCGAAAAATGTGCATCAGTCGTAAAAGAATTAGTGGAAAATGCTATTGATGCTAAATCTAGAAATATTAAAGTAAATTTAGTTAAAGGTGGGCTTGAAGAGATAACTGTTATTGATGATGGTATAGGTATGGATGAAGAAGATGCTATAATGGCTTTTCAAAGACACGCTACTAGTAAAATATATAAAGATGATGATTTATTTTTTATTAATACTTTAGGATTTCGTGGTGAAGCTTTGCCTTCTATTGCGAGTGTTTCTGAAGTAGTTTTAGAAACTTGTCAAAAAGATGTTGGTACCCATATTCATATTAAAGGTGGAGAAATTTTAGAAAAGGATAATGCGCAAGCTAAGATAGGGACAAAAATAACCATTACTAATTTATTTTTTAATACACCAGCTAGACTTAAATATTTAAAAAGTGAAGCAACAGAACTTGCTAATACCACATCATTTATTGAAAAACTAGCACTAGCTAAACCTAATATAGCTTTTACTTTAACCAACAATAATAAAGAAGTTGTAAAGACATCCGGAAGTGGTAATCTTCTTAAAGCCATTCATGAAATATATGGTTTAAATGTTTCATCTAAATGTTTAGAAATACATGCTTTAAATGATGATTTTGAAATAAGTGGCTATATTTGTAAACCCGAAATACTTAAAACAACCCGTAATCATATGACAACTTTTATTAATGGTAGAGTAGTTAAAAATAATGATATTAATAAAGCTATTAATGATGCTTATTATACATATAAACATGATGGTGAATATCCAATAGTGGTTATCAATATTGAAACAGATCCAACTATAGTAGATGTTAATATTCATCCGACTAAACAAGATGTTAAACTTAGTAAAATTACATCTTTAACTGATCTTTTATATAATACCATTAAAGATGCATTATATAATAGTTTACTTATTCCTGATGCCATAACTAAAGAAGATGCTGATAAAATAAAAGATAATTTTATACCTATATCTGAATATAAAACAATTGAAGGAAATCAAACTACTTTTGATTTTGGTGAAGAGAAGAAAGAAGAAATAGTTAAAAATGAAGAATTTAAAAGTTTAGTATTGTATCCCGTTGGTTTGTGTTTAGGTACTTATATTGTTTGTGAAAATGATGAGGGAATTTATTTAATTGATCAACATGCGGCCCAAGAGCGAGTTAATTATGAAAACTATTTACAAGCTTTAAAAGATGATAAAATATCTGTTACTAAATTACTTGTACCAATAAATATTGAATTATCCCAAAGCGATTTTATTGAATTTAAAAATAATGCTAAGATATTTACTGATATGGGTTTTGTTTATGAAGAATTTGGTATTAATACTATTATCGTAAAAGAGCATCCAACTTGGCTTAAAGAAGGTTATGAAGAGATAAGTATTAGAAAAATAATTGATTTAATTATTAACTTAAAAAGTGATTTTGATCCAATTAAATTTAGAGAACATATTGCCATAACTTTAGCATGTAAAATGGCAATTAAAGCTAATGAACATATCTCAATGCTTGAAATAGAAGGACTACTTAAAAATTTAGTTAAATGTGATAACCCTTATAATTGTCCACATGGAAGACCTACTATAATTAAATTTAGTATATATGATTTAGAAAAAATGTTTAAAAGAGCAATGAACTAAAAAAAGAAACTTTATGATTTAATAGTTTCTTTTTCATTTACAATTGATTTTGGATAAGGATTTCTCACATCAGTTCGATATAATAAGTAATCAGTACTAGTATGATAAAAGTTAGCAAGTTTATCTAATTTTTCAATTGGTAAGCTATTAATACCTAGTTCATATCTACTATATTGTGGTTGAGTTACATTTAAATATTTTGCCATTTCTAGTTGGGATATATCTCGATCTTCTCTTATTTCTTTTAATCTATTTATATTCATTTAAACACCAATTACATTTTACATTATACGTCTAGTGAATATTGACTTATTATGCGTTTTACGTATATAATATATTTATAATATGCGGATTAAGTATAACAAAACATAAAAATTTATATTTAGATAATATTAAATAATAGAAAGGTATTGCCATGATAAAAAAATATAAAAATTATCTATTAGGAGTAATAGGAATATTATTAGCATTAACAATGTTAGTTGGTGTTAAATATTTAATGAAACCAAAATATGAAGAATTACCGGAAGTAAAATTAAAAGATATAAAAAGTAATAAATCATTTGCCATAATGATTCAAAATGGTGATGGTTATGAAGAATACACAAGTGAAGATAATACCTGGCCAGGGGCTGAGTATGTTTATAAAGAAGCAAAATGTACTGATAATAATGGAGCATTAGTAGAAGATGCTATAACATTTGCTGATGGCAAAGTAACATTAACAACCAATCAAACAATATATTGTACATTGTACTTTGATATAAAGCCAAAACCTACAATAGAAATATTAAGAGAAAAAGATACTCAAGGATATTTAAGCGAAGACTTACAAGGAGGAATGTATAGATATCAAGGAATAGGAGATATACCAAATTGGATATGTTTCGGAACAAAAGATTTAAGTAAATGTACAGATGAAACAGATAGCGATAATAATAGTATACCAGATGGAATAGATAAATATATGTACAGAATAATAGGAATAACTGAAGAAGGACAATTATACTTATTAAAAGAAACATTCATAAAAGAAGGAAACACGATTGGTTTTGCATGGAATGATAAATATTCTGTTGATAGTTCAGATTCGCGTTATTGTGATAATGGATTATGTTCTGAATGGAATACAAGTATACTATTTAAAAGAATAAACGGAACAAGTAATGGAACACAAACAGGAAGCGGGGGAGGACGGCTTAACGTAGAATGGACAGATATATTTGTAGATAGTAGTGAATATGAATATTTAAAATCAGGAGATAGTAATAGTGGTGGAGAAGCAAGCGAATGGTACAATCTAATAGCAGACCACGAATGGTTATATGGAGATACAAATGAAAGTTCAGCAGCAAATAAATATAATGGAGATGCAATGTATGCTATAGAACACGGAGATAAAGAAACAACACATTATGTAGGAACAAAAGGAAACATAACACAAGAAACATACACATGGAGTCAAAAAGACAAAGCAAAAATAAGCTTAATGTATTTACATGATTATTATTATGGTTACTATGATGGCTCTACTGAAGATAGTAGGGGAAATGCAGGAAGTTATAGTAAATTAAAAGATAGCTGGTTGTTCTTCCAAAAAGATGGATATAATACATCATCATCTTACGAATGGTTGAGCACTCGCTGGGGTGTCGGTAGTACGAGTTACACGATTGTCATTGCGTGGATTGTGAATAGTAGCGGTGGCTGGATCTACACCTACCTGAATTCTGAGTACGGCGTGCGTCCTGTCTTCTATCTCGAGTCAAGGGCAAAGATTGCCTCAGGAGACGGGACAAAAGATTCACCATTTATATTAGCTTAGCTGAGGACAGTCTTTAAAAAAGCCCGAAAATAAAAGAAAAAAACAGTAAAAAAGTGTTACCAGAGCTCAAAGAGGTCAACAATTTTACTGCTTTTTAAGTTAAAAAATTAAAATAATACATAATAAAATGAATTCAATAAAAATTGAATGAAATAGAAAGATAAGTTGTGTAAAAGTTAAGAATCATATAAAATAAAAGAATAAGGAATACGAATATATTTAAGAGAATTAAATGCAAGTTT
>CANQQX010000045.1 GCA_947626115.1 uncultured Bacilli bacterium | reverse complement strand
ACTTTTCAGTGACTAATTTTGGTATGGGATACTAAAAAAACTTGTTTTTTTTAAGTTATTATTTAAATAAATAACATGTATAAATTTCTTATTTAATTTATATATTTAAAAATTGTAAATGTTATGTAAAAAACTTAAATTTTTTATTTATCTCTTAAACTAGCTTTAAATTTTGTTTCTATTCCTGTTATTATCTTATTAAATATTTCCATAACTTCTTCTTCCGTTAAAGTTCTCGTATAATCTTCAAAAGTTAAATTATATGCAATAGATTTTTTATCTTTACCAATATTATCACCTTTATAGATATCAAATACTTTAACTTCAGTTAAAAGTTTACCACCAAGTCTTTTAATTTCTTTTTGGATAGATGCACTATCAATAGAATTATCAACAATAAAGGCTAAATCTTTTTCTACCTTTGGATATTTATTTAATTCATGATATTTAACATCTTTAGTTTTATTTTTAATAAGTTTAGTTAAAGATATTTCGCCAACATACATATCTTCTTTAGATACATTTGGATGTAGTTTACCAAAATAGCCAACTGGAGAACCTCCCACAATTATTTCACTATTTATCTTTGGATGAATTTCTTTTGGTAATTTATCACTTAATGAAAGAGTATATCGATCTTTTAAGCCTAAATAATCTAATAAATTTTCAACTACTCCTTTAATTAAATAGAAATCAATTTTATATTTTAAATTATTCCAAGTATTATTTAAATAATCTCCACTCATAACAAAGGCAAGTTTAGTATCTTCTAAATATTCTTCTTCGCCTTCACTATAGACATTAGCAATTTCATATAACATAACATCATTATTCTTTTTACTTTTATTATATTTAGCAATATTAACTAAAGAATTAAGTAAACTTTGTCTTATATAAGATTTTTCTTGTAACATAGGTCTATTAAGTTTAATAGTCTTACCAAAATTATAGTTATATTTATCTATTTCTTCTTCACTTACTAAAGTATAAGTACGAAGTTCGTTAAAGCCTAGACTGCGCATTCTTTTAGATATTATTTTGCGATATCCTACTTCTTCTGCGTATTCACCTTTTTTAGTTGTAATTAAAGGTAATGTTGGTTTAATATGATCATAACCATACAATCTACCTACTTCTTCAATTATATCTTCTTTTTGCATTAAGATATCTTGTCTTCTACTAGGAATAGTTACAGCATAAGTGCTATTTTTTAAAGTATAAGGAAAACCTAGGCTAGTTAAAATATTTTTAACATCTTCATCGGTTAGAACCATTCCTAAAATTGAATTAATTTCATCTAGAGTAACATTTACTACTTTTGGAGTTTTATCTACTTTATCATAAGTAACAATGCCTTTAACTATTTTCGCATCAGCATATTTTTCTAGTAAATGACATGCTCTTTTAATAGCTTTCAAACTATATTCATAACTAAGTGGTTTTTCAAGTCTTAAACTTGCTTCACTACGTAGACCTAGTCTAATTGAAGTATATCTAATATTATATGGATTAAAAATAGCTGATTCAATTAAGATATTTTTAGTAGAATCGGAGATACCACTATTAAGGCCACCCATAACTCCAGCCACACATAAAGGTGTATCGCCATCAGTTATTAAAATATCATCTTTGGTTAAATCACGCTCTTCTTTATCAAGTGTAACAATTTTTTCACCATCTTTGGCCATTCTAACAACAATGGAATCGCCAACAACATCTTTATCAAAAAAATGTAAAGGTTGACCATATTCAAGCATAACATAATTGGAAATATCAACAACATTATTAATACTTCTAACACCTGCTACTTCAAGTCTTTGTTTAATAAAATCAGGACTTTCTTTAATTGTAACATCTTTGGCTATCATCAGATTATACATTGATACATTTTCGGTATCTACTTTTAATTTAACTAAATTATTAACATCTTCATCTAATTCTTTGAAAGATATATCAGGCTCTTTAACTTCCCTGTTTAAAACTGCTGCTACTTCATAAGCAAAAGGAATATGATTATTACAATCTGTTCTATTAGGATTTAAATCTAGTTCATAAGTTGTATCATTAAGGCCTAAATAATCAAGGGGATTTTCACCAACTATAGCATCATCACCAAGTTCAGTTATTCCCTTATTATATGTTTCTTCTGTCTTCTCTTCTAAACCAAGTTCAAATAAAGCACAAATCATACCATTAGATTCCACACCTCTAATAGTGCTTTTCTTAATTTCAAAATCACCTGGTAAAATAGCCCCAGGAAGAGCCACGATAACTTTTATGCCACATCTAACATTGGATGCCCCACAAACAATTTGTAATATCTCACTACCAACATTTACTTTGCAAACATGTAAATGATCGCTATTAGGATGCATTTCACATTCTAATATTTCACCAATTACTAACTTAGGAATATCAGTTGTCGTTACTTTTTCAATATTGATACCAGCTTTAGTTATTTTATCCGCTAATTCTACTTTATCAACATCATCAACTTTAACATAGTCATTAATCCATTTTAAACTAATTGCCATTTTAATACTCCCTTCTATCAAATTGTTCTAGCGTTTTAATATCATGATTAACATAGAACATTCTAATATCATTAATACCATATTTAAGCATTGCAAGTCTTTCTATACCAAAACCAAAGGCAAAACCATTCCATTTATTAGGATCATAACCACAATTTTTCAAAACTATTGGATTTACCATCCCAGCACCACCAACAGTAATCCAACCAGTTCCTTTACAAATATTACATCCTTTACCATTACAATTAAAACAACTAATATCCATTTCCACAGATGGTTCAGTAAAAGGGTAATAAGATGGTCTAAATCTTGTTTCTCTAGATTCCCCAAATAATTTTTTGGCAACTGCTTCAAAAGTTCCTTTTAAATCACCTAAAGTAATATTTTTATCGACTAGTAATCCTTCCATTTGGGTAAATTGATGTGAATGAGTGGCATCATCTTCATCTCTTCGATAAGTTTTACCAGGACAAATTATTCTAATTGGATCTTTCCCTTCATGTTTTAACATTTCTCTTACTTGGACTGGACTAGTTTGACTACGAAGTAAATATTCTTCTCCTTTAATGTAAAAAGTATCTTGAGCATCTCTAGCTGGATGACCTTTAGGTAAATTTAAAAGTTCAAAATTATATAAATCTTTTTCTACTTCTGGTCCTTCAACTACATCATAACCCATACTCATTAATAAACTTTCTAAAGTTTCAATTATTCTTTCAATAGGATGAGCAGAACCTACTGGTAATTTAGTTCCAGGTAAAGTTACATCAATTGCTTCACTATTTAGTTTTTCATTGATTTCTTTAGTTTCTATTTTCTCTAAAGTTTTTGTATACCCATCGTTAAACATATTTCTAATTTCATTAACAGCCATGCCAAATTCTTTTTTCTCTTCATTTGGTACTTCTCTAATTTGCCCATTAAGTAAAGTTATTTTACCATTTTTACCCATATACTCTACTTTTTTATTTTCTAAAGTTTGTTTATCATTTATATTATTAAATAAATCTTTTAATTCATTTTTAATTTCTTCAATTTTATCTTTATACATTTTTTATCATCCTTTCTTATGTTTTCTAAAATAAAAATTCATAAATAAGCTAGCAAAGGACGAACATAATCCGCGGTACCACCTTTATTTATGAATTTATCATACACTTTAATTCTTATTGTGAATTACTCATTAAATACTCCTTAACTGGAAATTCAAATTATTAATTACTATAAATATTTTCACCAATTATATTTATTCTCTAAATTAGACTTAATAATTCTACTTAAATTAAATCAATGTATTTACTATTAATAGTTTTCAGCTTTTCTTTCAAAATAACTTTGAGCATGTTTGCATACTGGACAAATTTCTGGAGCTTTTTTACCAACTACTACATGACCACAATTACGGCATACCCAAATTGTATCACCTTCAGATGAGAATACTAATCCTTCATCCATATTAGTTATTAATTTACGATATCTTTCTTCATGTTCTTTTTCAATTGCCCCAACCATTTCAAATAAAGTAGCAATTCTGGTAAATCCTTCTTCTTTTGCAACTTTGGCAAATTCAGCATACATATCTGTCCATTCATAATTTTCACCAGCTGCGGCATCTTCTAAGTTAGTATGAGTATCAGGAACATCACCATCATGTAATTCTTTAAACCACATTTTAGCATGTTCTTTTTCATTGTTAGCAGTTTCTTCAAAAATAGCAGCGATTTGTTCATAACCTTCTTTTCTTGCTTTACTAGCATAATAAGTATACTTATTTCTAGCTTGACTTTCACCCGCAAATGCTGCCATTAAATTGGCTTCAGTTTTAGATCCTTTTAATTCCATATTTTCACTTCTTTCTAATTAAAAATTATAAAGCATTAAATGAAAAAAGTAAAGAATTAACGTTTGTTTTTCTTTACTTTTAATAAGTCTTTATATGCTTGTTCTAATCTTTTATTTTTGGGTATTTTTTTGTTATTATCAACATTATGATTTTCTTCTTTTGCTTCTTTAGATAATTTAAATAATTTTAAAATATCTTTGACAATTATATATAATGCTGGAACAATTATAATTAATAACCAACCTAAACTACTAGATAAGAAAGTTTGAATTCTGCCAAGCCCAGGAATTACAGCTTTAACTACCCCAATGACATTATTCTCTTTAACGCAAGCTTGATCTTCTTGCGTATTATTATCTCCTCTTGTTATATAACAAATTGAACCATCATCTAATTTTTTAGTTCCAATTACTCGATGGGTTATTGTCATACCATATGTTACTTGCCAAGTAGATGTGAAGGTTATAACATCACCTTGTTTAATATCACTTGGTTTATCAACTCTTGTATTAATAATAACATCATAAACATTAATAGTTGGTTCCATACTAGTACTTACAATAGTATAAACAGAAAACTTAGGTTCAAACTTTTCACCATGAGTCGCATATAAACGCATAGATATAAAATAATATAATAATAATATGCCAACAATAATAAGCAATACAAAAACAGTCCAACTGACTACGGTTGAAATATATTTAAAAAATCCTTTAAAATTATAATAGGTTGTTTGCTTATCGTTATCCATATTTATTTTCCTATTCTAAATATATTATATATAACTTTATTAACATATACAATATATAAAATATTATTATTCATCTTTATAATCAATTTTAAACTCTGCTGTTATATTTTTTCCAACATTATCACGTATATTTTTAAGCAATGTTTCACATTTCCAATATATCGTAGTAGTCTTACCTACTTTATTTTTCATTTCAAAATTAGTAGCTACTTTTAAATTTGTAACAAGTCCTGTTATATCATAATAATTACCCATTAACGGCTTTAGTGTACTATCACTTGTAGAAATCACATTATTTATATATTGCCAATTTTTATTATCGTAAGAATATTTAAATCTAACTAAGACTTCATTATTTGTACTGGCTATTACTTTATTTTCAAAATCATTATTTTTTATGTTATACCTAACATCAAAATTTGTAACACTATCATTTTTAGCAGTTTTTTTAGTTGTAAATTTTACTACAGAATCTTTTTCAACTAATACTTCTTTATTATATTTAGTATCTTCTTCCGTTATTGTTTTATCTATAAAACCATTATTAGTAATTAATATATTATTATCTTTCGTAGTTATCTCAATTAATTTATTAACATCATTAGCTCCTAATTTAGCATCATAGTATTTACCAATATAAAATAGAGAGCAAAAAAATGTCAAAGTAAACAATACTATTAAAATAATTAATAGTAAAACTTGTTGAGAATTTTTAAAATATGCTACTTTTTTAATTTCAATATCTTCACTAGCCACTTCATTCTGTTTTTTCATCATAATGAAAGCCCCTATTCTGTTAAAAGTATAGCATAATATTTTATCTATCGCAAGAATTAAAATTGCTTATAAAGTTAGTTTGGGTTATAATTAAAATGGAGTTGATATTATGAGATTAGAAGGTAAAGTTGCTATTATAACTGGTTCAACATCTGGAATTGGATTAGAAATAGCCAAAGCTTATGTTAAAAATGGGGCTTGTATTACAATATGTGGCACAAATGAAGAAAAATTAAATAAGGCAAAAGATACTATTATAAAGGAATTTAATGATGCAAAAGTTTTAAGTATTAAAGCAGATGTATCTAATACAAACGATGTTATTAATTTATTTAATGAAACTAAAAAGGAATATGGACACATTGATATATTAATAAATAATGCCGGTATTGCTCCATCAAAATCTTTAGAAGAAATGACTGATGATGAATTTATCAATGTTTTAAATATTAATACTGTTGGTACTTTTAAATGTACAAGAGAAGCAGTTAAATATATGAAAGAAAATGGTGGATCGATTATTAATACTTCATCGTTTGTATCTATATATGGCTCACCTAGTCAAGCAGCTTATAGTGCATCAAAAGCTGCAATTAATGGACTTACTAAATCAAATGCTAAAGAGTTAGGTAAATATAAAATAAGAGTTAATGCCGTAGCCCCTGGTGTTGTAATGACTGATATGGTTAAAGATAATTGTAATCCTGAAACTATTAATAGGCTTAATATGATGACACCACTAGGAAGAGGTGCTGAACCAAACGATTTAGTTGGTATGTATGTTTATTTAGGTAGTGATGAATCATTATTTACTACTGGTACAATAATTAATATCGATGGTGGCTTAGTAATGTAAAAATCTAGCAATTGCTAGATTTTTTTAGTCTTTGGTCTACAGATAATAAAAGCAGTATGTAATTCTTCTGGAAATGCTTGTTCTAACAGAGGTAACATATCATTAATATCCACTAATTCTTCATAAGCTATATCTTGATAACCTTTTATTATAATTGCACAAAATAAGTTAATAACATCTTCTCTTAACTTTGCCATGACACTCATACCTGTATATTTTTTTACTAGTTTTGTAAGAACTTTTTGATAAGGCAACCATTTATATAATTCTTCTATTTTATCAATATCAGAATGACAATGATGGAAATCTTTTTCATTAGGTATTAAATGAACTCCACCACTTGGTCTTTCATCTAATGAATAGATGCAGCCATTACTTGTAAGCAATGAACAAGATTTCTTTAATGATAATAAATCAATAACATTTCTTTCTATATTTCTACTTCTTAAAGATAAAATTGGTGTTACTGCTAATTTATCATTAGGTAATTTTTTAAATGACAAAGTTGCTACAATTGATACTCTTCCAGTAGCTAAAATTTTATCTAAATATTCTAATTTTAGACTATCAAAATCGGATACTAAATAATCACAGCCACATTTTTTACAACAATAACCACCGCATTTTGCACATATATCTTTATTTTCATATACATTTTCCATAATATCTCTTCCAATTCGAGAAATTATTTTAACATTTTCAATATTTAAATGCAATAAATATCGAAATGCGTGTGACTTTTAAGTTAAAATGTCCGCTTTTTTGAATCGGTTTACAAGTTAAAATGTCCAGTCTAATATAAATATCAT
>CANQQX010000044.1 GCA_947626115.1 uncultured Bacilli bacterium | reverse complement strand
CTTATTTACTATTTTTTTTATTAATGAGATAATAATTATATGAATACATATTTATTAGTTAGTGAAACAAATTATTTTATTGAACAAAAACTCAAAGAACTTAAAGATGGTATTGATAATATTGTCACTTTTAATATGGATGTAAATACGATGAATGAAGTATTAGAAGAAGCTAGTTACTTATCAATGTTTAATGAAAAAAAATGTATTATAGTTAAAAATGCTAAAAGTTTTAGTGCATCAAGAAGTGGTGATACTAATAAAAGTAAAGAAGATTTAAGTAAATTAATGAAATATTTAGAAAGGGAAAATCCTAATACTATTTTAATATTTATATCGAAAACTAATGTTGATAGTAAAAAGAAAATAGTTAGTATTTTAAAAGAACATAATAATTTATTTGTCTATCCATCTATTAGTAAAACCGATATGAAAAATGAATTACTTAAAATAATTAATCAAAAAGGTTATAAAATAGAAGATAAATCTTTATGGCATATTATTAATAATTCTTTAGGTAATTTTGATTTATGTGTAAATGAAATTAATAAAATAATGACTTATAATGATGAAGATAAAATAATAAAGTTTGAAGATGTTCTAGCACTTACTGCTAAAACTATTGAAGAAAATAATTTTAAATTAGTAGATAGTATTATTACTAGAGATTTAGCAAGTTCTTTAAAGTATTTAGATGAACTAGTTATATTTAAAGTAGATCCTAGTGTTATATTAGCTCTTTTATATCGCGAATTTAAAATGATGTTAACGACTCTTATTTATGAAAATAATCATTATAGTAGAAGTGATATACTCCGGAATTTAAAAATAGCTGATTGGCAATATCAAAAAATACAAAATAATTTAAGAAATTATCGCGAGAAAGAAATAAAAGAAGAAATACTTAAACTTGCTGATATTGATTATAAATATAAAAGTGGGCAAATAGATAAAGATACAATTTTAATAAATTATATTTTAGATTTGTGTATTTAGTTGCAAAATAAAAAATATATGCTAAAATAGGAAAGAATTTGGGTGATTGATGTGAAAGAAACTGTAGTTGTAGGAATGAGTGGTGGCGTTGATAGTGCGGTAGCAGCTTATCTACTCAAAAAAGAAGGTTATAATGTTATAGCCCTTTTTATGCGTAATTGGGATAGTACCATTAATGGCGAAGACTTCCAAAACGATGATATAATTTGCCCGCAAGAAAGAGACTATAATGATGCTAAAAAAGTATGTGAAAAGTTAGATATTCCTTTACATCGTGTTGATTTTATTAAAGAATATTGGGATTATGTTTTTAAGTATTTTTTAGATGAACTAGAAAAGGGAAGAACTCCTAACCCTGATTTATTATGCAATAAATATATTAAATTTGATTTATTTAAAAAAGAAGCCATGAAACTTGGGGCAGATTATATTGCTACCGGTCATTATGCGAGAATTGAAGGAAATAGATTACTTCGGGCAGTTGATTTAAATAAAGATCAAACATATTTCTTAGCTGATGTAACTCCCGATCAACTTAAAAATGTGATGTTTCCCATTGGCCATTTACTTAAAAGTGAGGTAAGAAAAATAGCTGAAAAACAGAATCTAGTTGTTGCAGATAAAAAAGATTCAACAGGTATTTGTTTTATTGGGGAAAGAAACTTTCAAAAATTTGTGCGAAACTTTTTAAAAGAAAATAAAGGGCCAATTATAAATGTTAAAACGGGTGAAGTGATTGGTGAACATAAGGGCTTAATGAATTATACCATTGGCCAAAGAAAAAATGTGGGAATATCTGGTTATGAAGAAAGACATTTTGTCTGTGGTAAAGATGTCAAGAAGAATATTTTATATGTCACAATTGGTGATGAAGAATATTTATATAGTGATGCTTGTCTAATTGAAAATGTTAATTTTATAAGTGCAACTCACCCTACATTTTGTACCGCTAAATTTAGATATCGTAGTACTGATGTGCCAGTTGAACTAGAATATTTAGAAAATAATCAAATATTAGTTAAATATAAAGATAAAGCCAAATCTGTAACGCCTGGTCAAGCCTGTGTTTTATACTTAGGTGAAGAATGTTTAGGTTGTGGTTTTATTAAAGAAGTTTACAAAGATAATAAAAAGTTATGGTATTTATAATTTTTTTGTAAATTTATGGACGTAGTAAATATTTAAGAAAACTACTAAGAAAATATTAGCAATCTCAGATGCTATTAAAGAATACATACCGATATGCATTAGAGAAGTACTGGCAAGTACTACTAATTTAACAATAACCCCAATTATAGTTATTTTCATGGTAATATGAGCTTTATCTAAGGCTTGTAAGTAACTAATTAAAATATTTTCAATATAAAATAATGGAAATATAGGAGCAAGTATATTGATATAATTAATACCTAAATGGGTGTTATATAAAAAGTTTAAAATGGTATCACCAAAAAACATTAGAATAACGGAATAACTAATACCAATAAATAAAGCAAAAGTTAAGGCTTCTTTAAGCCTTTTTTTCATACATTTGAAGTTACATTGTAAATAGTTTTTACTTACTTCTGGAATTAAAGAAGAAGAAATGGCGGTAATAAAGAATGATGGCACCGTTAAAATAGCAATAGAATAGGCATTATAAGCTCCATATTCCACTAAAATATAATTATTAGAGTATCCCGAAAATAAAAGCAAATTAGTTAAAATTATCGGTTCAAAAAAATAGCCAATATTACCAATTATTCTTGATGATACAGTAGGAAGAGAAATATTTAAAATATTTTTTAAAGTGTATTTATCAGGTAATAAATCATGTTTTCTAATCTTGATATGTTTAGGTAAAAATAAGAGATTGACAAATATGGAAACTACTTCTTCAAAGAAAGAAATAATAAATAGAGAAGCTGCAGCAAGTATTTCACTTTTAGCCATAATAGTTGGTACAAATAAATATATTAAAGTGCCCCTTACTAGTTCTTCAATAATATTAGATACCACATTTGGTACCATATTTTGTTTACCATAAAAATATCCTTTAATAATACAAGAAATAGAAATAATAGGAAAAGTTAGACTCATCGCAATAATAAGTAAGTAACACCGCTCTTCATGTAAAAGATTAACTGCAATGAACTTAGCCGAGAATAACATAAATAAAACGACAACAAAATTAATAGCCATAATAAGAATAGTTGATGTTGATATTATTTTTAAATTATTATGTTTATTTTCGGCAATTAATTTCGAAATTGTTGTAGGAAGTGCTAGTGTAGCAATAGTAATAAGAAGAGAGTACGTTGGTGTAACTAAAGAATATAAACCTAAAACTTCAGCTCCAACTATACGTGTATAAATAATCCTAATAATAAAGGCTAGTATTTTAGTAATAATACCACCAAGAATTAGAATTAAAGTAGATTTAATAAATATATTTTTAGATTTCATAATTCACCTTTAAATGATAAATAAAATGTTATATAATAATATTATGAAAGAAGGTCTACTTTTATGGTTAAAGAAGCCGAAAAATATAATAATGTAAATGAACTTTATATGAGAATTCTTCCTGCTTTAAAAACTAAAGTAGCCGAACTAAAACGAGAAAAAATATATTATATAAAAGAAAAAGATATTTGGAATTATTGTGTCGAAAATATTTGGCAAAATAAAAAAGATTTACGCATCTATGAATTAGTTGATAATATATTAAACATTGATGCAATAAAATTAGATATTTATTTAAAAAAGAATTTATATAAATATCAAAATATAAATGAATAGGATGGTATAATTGAAAGATACAAAAATTGATATACAAACTATACTAAATAAATTAAATTATTTAGATGATGAAGCTAAAGATAAAATAATAAAAGCCTATAATTATGCACTTCATATCCATAAAGGATTAAAAAGACAATCAGGTGATGATTATATCACTCATCCTTTGCATGTAACGGAGATATTAACTACTTTAAATGCTGATGAAACTACCATTGTGGCATCGCTTTTACATGAAGTACTAAATCATGGTGATTCAACTAAAGAAGAATTAGAGAGTTTGTTTGGTAGTGAAGTGGCAACTATTGTTGAATGTGTTTCTAAAATAAATAAATTAGAATTAAATGATACTAATGAATCATCTGCAATTTATTTAAGAAAAGTTTTAGTAGGTTTAGCTAAAGATTCAAGAGTTTTATATATTAAACTTGCTGATAGATTACATAATATGCGAACTATTTGGGCACTACCAGAAGAAAAGCAAAAAGTAAGAGCTAATGAAACAATGACAGTTTTAGTTCCTATTGCGCATCGTTTAGGTATTAATTCGATTAAAAGTGAGCTTGAGAATATTTGTCTTAAAATATTAAAACCAGATATTTATAATGATATCTTAAATATGCTTAATAATGCAAATGGTAAGTTGAATGATAATTTAGCAAAAATGCAAAATGATTTAACTCTTCTTTTAAATGAAAATAATATCAAACATAAAATAAAGAGTCGAGTTAAAAGTGTCTATAGTATCTATAACAAAATGGCTAATGGTAAAAAATTTAGTGATATTTATGATATTTTAGCATTAAGAATATTTGTTGATACGGAAAATGAATGTTATCAAGTTATCAATTTAATTCATAGTAAATATAGACAAATGAAAGGTAGATTTAAAGATTATATAGCTAATCCTAAGGCTAATATGTATCAAAGTTTACATACTACTATTTATGATGAAGATAATAATGTTTTTGAAGTTCAAGTAAGAACTTATGAAATGGATGAAATTGCCGAAAAAGGTATTGCATCGCATTGGTCTTATAAAGAAAAAGGTACTAAGAAAGTACAGGCCATTATGGAACAAAAGCTAGAAATGTTTCGTAATATTATTGAAGCTTATAATGAAGAAAATGAAGAAGCATTTGCAAGTACGGTTCAAAGCAATTTACTTAGTGAACTTATCTATGTCTTTACGCCAAAAGGTGATGTAATTGAACTTCCGAAAGATTCAACGCCAATTGATTTTGCTTACCGTATTCATAGTAAAATTGGTGATACTTTAACTGGTGCAATAGTCAATGATAGTATTGTTCCCCTTTCTTATCATTTACAAAATAACGATGTAGTTAAACTTACTACAAATAGTAATGCAACTCCTAATAAAGATTGGTTAAATTTTGTTAAAACACCATCTGCTAAAGCGAAAATAAAATCATATTTTAGTAAACAAGAACACGAAACATTAGTTAGTAAAGGTAAACTTATTTTAGAAAAAGAATTACGTAAGAGAAAACTTAGTTATAGTGATGTCTTAAATGATGAAAATTTAAAGAAAATTTTAAAAGATTTAAAATTAGATACGATAGATGATTTATATTCTTCTATTGGCTCACTTAGATATACCGTTGGTTATATTATTAATTTAACTAAAGATGAAAAACAAAATGTTGATGATATTTTAATGGAAAGATTAAGACCAACAATTATCAAAAATAATAGTAAAGATGATATTATCGTTGATGGCAATACCAATATTATGTATTCTTTAGCTAAATGTTGTCATCCAGTTAAGGGTGATGAAATAATTGGCTTTGTCACTAAAGGCGAAGGTGTATCTGTTCATAAAAAAGATTGTCCTAATGCCAAAATGAAAGAAGAGCGAATTATCAAAGTAGAATGGAATGATAATTCTACTAATAGTTATTTAACTACTATTAATGTAAGAATAAATACTACTGATAATTTAACAGATATTATTGAAGAAGCTATTAGAGAAAAATTAAGTATAGTAGAAATTAAAAATAATGAAATAGATCATACTTTATATAGTAAAATAACTATTAAAGTAAAAAATAAAGAAGAATTAGATAATTTTAAAAATCATATTAAAAGTTTTAAAAATATCGAATTGATGGAGAGTTTATGAAAGTAGTTATCCAAAGAAGTAAAGAAAGTAATGTAGTAATCGATAATAAAGTATATAATAGTATTCCTTATGGATTAGTTATTTTATCTTGTTTTACTGAAGGAGATACCATAGATGATATAAATTATATCGTAAAAAAAGTAACTAATTTAAGAATATTTGATGATGATAATGGGGTAATGAATAGAAGTATTCTTGATATAAATGGTTCAATACTCTCTATTAGTCAATTTACTTTATATGCCGAAACTAATAAAGGTAATCGTCCTAGTTATATGAAAGCCTTAAATGGTAGTGAAGCAACTAAGTTATACGATTTATTTAATCAAAAATTAAATGAAATAGTGCCAACAGTTACTGGTGTTTTTGGAGCAGATATGATTTTAAATATTACAAATGATGGACCTATAACAATAATTATTGATAGTAAAAATAAATAATCATATTAATTTACTATTAGTATTGCATTATTATCTAATAATATTATATAATATATTAAAGGTAGGTAAATATGAAAGATAATAATAATATTTTTAGAAGAATTAAAAACAATAAATACATAATATTATTTTGTCTTTTAGCAATTACTTATTTTATAGTTTCAAATATTATGCAAATTTATGTTAATAATAAGAACTTAAATAAACAATTACCAGAAGTAAAATTAAGAAATGTTTCACCTAAAAATAAATTAATGGCAATTATGGTGTCTAATAATGGTGGTGAAGATTATGTTGAATACACTGATAGTAAAAATGAATGGCCCCCAACAAGCAAATATACTTTTAATAAAGAAAAAACTATATGTTTAGATAGCAATGGCATGATAACAGATATAAAAATAGATTTTAATAATGGTGTAGCAACATTAAATAGTAATAAAACTTTATATTGCACAATGTATTTTGATGCCAAAAAAAGTATAAGTGTATTAGAATTACTTGCCAGTAAGCCAAAAGATTTAACGGAATCAATCGTTGGGGATATGCATAGATATCAAGCAAAAGCAACTAATAAAAATGAAGCAGCTCAAATGACAAATTGGATTTGTTTTGGTACAACTGAAAATTGTGGAGTAAGCGACGATTTAATTGATAAATACATGTATCGTATAATAGGTATAAGCGATAGTGGCGAAATGAAATTATTAAAAGAAACCTATATAACAGAGAGTGATTATCGTGGTGATTATGTCCAATTTTCATGGAATAGAACAAATAGAGATTATTGGGAAGGAGAATATCCCAATTGTGTCGATAGCTCAAATTATTCATGGCCAAATGTAATACTATATGAAAGAATCAATGGAATAAGTAATGGCTCTCAATCCGGTGGATTTGAGAATAATAGTGCTAACTCAGATATATTTGTAGATAGTGAATATTATGATTATTTAAAAAGTGGAGATGGTATTTATGGCAGTGACGAACCAAGTTTATGGTATAAATTAATTAATAATCATAACTGGATGTATGGAGATGCTGCCATAGATGATACAACAACTTTATATAATGGAAATGATATATATGCTATTGAAAGTGGTAATGCATCAACTATTATTTGGAATAATCCTGGTTATAATAGATATAAGTCTTCATGTACATGGTCTTCTACAGTATCAGCCAAAATAGGATTGATGTATATACATGATTATATATATTCCTATCCCGGTGGAAATCCAGGAAATCAGGAAAATGCTAGTACCGCTTGGATTTGCTCTGCGTTGTCTGAAATACATGGAAATGATCAAAGTGCTTTTTGGTTTATTACCAGATATGGATTTTATGATACCATGGATTCAAATGTTAACACATTTATTGTAAATACTTATAAAGGTACTAATAGTTATGGTGGTATCAGTGCTTATAGTTTTAATTCTGGCAATTATGTTCAACCTGTCTTTTATATAGGTCCTAATATAAAGTTATTTGGCTCTGGAACATTAGATGATCCATTTATTTTAGAAGTATAAATAAATATACTCAGTAATAAGGAGTGAAAAATAAAGGACGCTCCTTTTTAAGTAAAATAAAAGAAAAAAATAAAAAAAGAAAAACTTT
>CANQQX010000043.1 GCA_947626115.1 uncultured Bacilli bacterium | reverse complement strand
AAAACTAGGATAAAAATCAAAATTGAAAATAATTTATAAAGTTTTGTATAGAAAATACTTGACTTTATTATGGGAGGAGTAAGTATATGGAAGATACCATATGTGCTATTGCAACAGCATCAGGTACTGGTGCAATTTCTATTATAAGAGTTAGTGGTAAAGAAACATTAGATATTGTTTCGAAGATTTTTCGTGGCGTAGATTTAAAAAAAGTTAATAGTCATACTATTCATTATGGTTTTATTTATGATAATAATGAAAAAATAGATGAAGTTTTAGTAACAGTTATGCTTGCTCCCAAAACATATACCAAAGAAGATACAATTGAAATTAATAGTCATGGTGGTTTAAATACGACAAATAGAATACTTGAATTATTACTAGAAAAAGGTTGTCGTCTAGCAGAACCAGGTGAATTTACTAAAAGAGCATTTTTAAATGGACGAATTGATTTAACTCAAGCCGAATCAGTAAATGATTTAATAAATGCTAAAACTGATAATGCTCGGGTACTTGCTTTAAATAATTTAGGTGGTAGTCTTTTAAAAAAAATTAAAGATATGCGAAAAAATATTGTTGATGTGATGGCTAATATTGAAGTAAATATTGATTATCCGGAATATGAAGATATTGAAGTAGTTACCAAAGATACTTTAATGCCTAAACTTTTAAGTGTAAAAGAAGAATTATCCGAAATGTTAAAAGATTCTAAAAATGGTAAATTAATTAAAGAAGGTATTAATATTGCTATTGTTGGTAAAC
The DNA here is from genome assembly GCA_947626115.1 of uncultured Bacilli bacterium. GTDB lineage: Bacteria > Bacillota_I > Bacilli_A > RF39 > UBA660 > SIG200. The sequence continues at coordinate 7,641 of CANQQX010000043.1, read as the reverse complement.
CAAATGTAGGAAAGAGTAGTATTTTAAATAGTTTGCTAGAAGAAGAAAAAGCAATTGTTACAAATATTGCTGGTACTACGAGAGATATAGTCGAAGGTAGTATGACTTTGAACGGCTTTTTAATTAATTTTATTGATACTGCTGGTATTAGAGAAACTAATGATGTAGTTGAAAAAATTGGGGTAGAAAAGAGTAGAAATGCTATTAATAAGGCTGATGTTGTTATAATAGTTTTAAATAATAATGAAGAAATATCTGATTATGAACAAGATTTAATTAAAAATGTTCCTAAAGAAAAGAGAATTATCTTTGTTAATAAGTCTGATTTAAATAACAAACTTACTATAAAGAAAGATTATGTCGTTGGTAATACAAAAGATATAAATGGTTTAGATAGTTTAAAGAATGCTATTATTAAATTATTAGAATTAGATAAAATAAATAGTAAAGATTTAACTTATATGTCTAATGTAAGACAAATTGATTTATTAAAGAAAGTCTTAGATAGTATTAATAATGCAATTAATAATTTAGGTAGTGATATACCAGTTGATATGATAGAAATTGATATTACTAATGCTTGGAATTATCTAGGTGAAATTACGGGCGAAATGTATCGTGATGAATTAATTGATACCTTATTTAGTAATTTTTGTTTAGGAAAGTAGGGGTATAAATGTATGATGTTATTGTAGTTGGTGGCGGTCATGCTGGTTGTGAAGCATCTAATATTGCAGCTAAAATGGGGATGAAAACCCTTCTTTTAACTATGAATAAAAATAATATTGCAGATATGCCATGTAATCCATCAATTGGTGGTACTGCTAAAGGTATTATTGTAAGAGAAGTTGATGCTCTAGGTGGTTTAATGGGAATAGTTGCAGATCTTTCTCATTTCCAAATAAAAATGCTTAATAATTCCAAAGGTCCTGCGGTAAGAAGTCTAAGAGCTCAAGCCGATAAAAGAGTATATCCAAAAAAAATGTTAGAATTTTTAGAGAAAAATAAAAATTTAACAATTAAAGAAGGATTAGTCGAAAATATAATTGTTGAAGATAACATAGTAAAAGGTGTAGTTTTAGATAATGGCAAAGAAATAAAAAGTAAAGCAGTTATTCTTACTACTGGTACTTATACTAAAGCCAATATTTTAATTGGTTCAGAAAATACTCCAGGTGGTCCTCATGGTGAGAGTAGAAGTAACTATTTAAGTGATAATTTAAAAAAATTAGGTTTAAATATTATTAGACTTAAAACGGGAACACCACAAAGAATAAAGAAAGAATCCATTGATTTTAGTAAAATGCATGAAGAAGTAGGGGATAATACTTACTGGACTTTTAGTCATGATATAAAACCACAATATAAAATAAATGAACAACAAAAGTGTTATTTAGTTTATACAAATGAAACAACACACGAAATAATTAGAAATCATTTAAAAGAATCAGCTATGTATGGCGGATACGCTACTGGTGTGGGTCCTAGATATTGTCCATCTATTGAGGATAAAATAGTTAGATTTGCGGATAAAGAGCGCCATCAATTATTTTTAGAACCAGAAAGTATTTATTATGATGAGTGGTATCTACAAGGTTTTTCGACTAGTATGCCAAGAAATGTCCAAGAAGAAATGGTTCATAGCCTAAAAGGATTAGAAAATGCAGTTATAACAAAATATGCTTATGCTATTGAATATGATGCAATAGATCCATTACAAATAAAAGCAAGTCTAGAAAATAAAATAATATCAGGTTTATTTACGGCTGGCCAAATAAATGGGACAAGTGGTTATGAAGAAGCCGCTGGTCAAGGAATAATGGCTGGTATTAATGCTAGTTTAAAACTACAAAATAAAGAACCTTTAGTTTTAAGAAGAGATGAAGCCTATATTGGTGTATTAATTGATGATTTAGTAACAAAAGGAATAACAGATCCATATAGGATGCTTACAAGTAGAGCAGAATTTCGCCTAATTTTAAGACATGATAATGCTGATTTAAGATTGAGAGATATTGCTTATAAAATAGGTACAATTTCTAAAGAACAACACGATAGATTAGAAGAAAAAAAGAAAAATATTAAAAATTTAACAAAAGAATTAGAAAATACAAAGTTGATTTTAAATGATGATGTTAGAAAAAAATTTAAAGAACATAATATAGATATTCCAAAACAAAATATTACTTATGCTGATGCTTTAAAAAGGCCAGAAATAACTATGGAATTTTTAAGTAATTTTCATGAATTTAAATATGATACTGAAGTAATTTATCAAGTTGAAATTAATTATAAGTATGGTGGGTATATTGAGAAAGCTTATAAAGAAGCCGAAAAATTACAAAAAATTGAAGAAAAGCAAATACCTGAAGATATAGATTATCAAAAGATTAAAAATTTAGCTAGTGAAGCTAAACAAAAATTAGATAAGGTAAGACCTAGAACAATAGCCCAAGCATCAAGAATAAGTGGGGTAAATCCTGCTGATATTGCTATTTTAGCGGTCTATTTAAAGAAAGAATATAGTAAACATGAATAAAAGTGAATTTATAGAAGAATTAAAAAAATTAAATATCAATATAACTGATCATATGTTAGATGAATTAGAAATTTATAAAAATTTCTTACAAGAATATAATAAACATACTAATTTAACAGCTATAACTAATGATGAAGATATCTATTTAAAACATTTTTATGATTCCCTAACTATAGTAAAAGCAATTGATTTAAATAGAGTAGAGAGCTTACTTGATATAGGTACTGGGGCTGGTTTTCCTGGTATGGTTATAAAAATATTATATCCAAATATAAAATTAACTTTATTAGATGCAAATAATAAAAAAATTAAATTTTTAGAAGAATTATCTACTAAACTAAATATAGATGTTGAACTTATTCATAGTAGAGTAGAAGAATATGCTAAAAATAATTTAAATAAATTTGATATTGTTACATCACGAGCAGTTGCAAATTTACGAATTCTTACAGAATTATCTTTACCACTCGTTAAAGTAAACGGTTATATTATTGCTTTAAAAGGTAATATTGCTAGTGAATTAATTGATGCGAAAAATACTATAAATATATTAAATAGTGAAATAGAAGATATTTTTACTTTTGATTTATATCAAAATAATGGTCAAAGAAATATTATTAAAATTAAAAAAAATAAAGAAAGTGCATTAAAAGATTTAAGATCATACGATAAAATAATTAAAAAGCCATTGCAAAAATCTAATAAATAAGTTAGAATTAAATATAGAATATAGAGGTAAAGGGGTAGATTTGTGTGAATCAAAATACACAAGAAAATTTACAAGTTATAAATGTGCCTATTGAAGAAATAATACCTAATCGTTTTCAACCACGATTAAATTTTGATGAATCGGCCTTAAATGAACTTGCGGCATCAATAAAAGAACATGGGATTATTCAACCCCTAATTTTAAGACGCCTTGAAGATAAATATGAAATAATTGCTGGTGAACGTAGATTTAAAGCAGCTAAAATGGCCGGATTGATGAGTGTTCCTGCTATTATTACGCAAATGGATGATAATAAAAGTGCTGAAGTAGCAATTGTAGAAAATGTTCAAAGAAAAGATTTGTCTGCTATTGAAGAAGCAAAATCTTATAAATCACTTTTAGATAAAGGCTATTTAACTCAAGAAGAGTTAGCTAAAAAGATGGGACTAAGTCAATCTGCTATTTCTAATAAATTGAGATTATTATCTTTGTCTGAAGCAGTTCAAGATGCCTTAATGGATGGTAAAATATCTGAAAGACATGCCAGAAGTTTGTTACAAATTGAAGATCCAGATGAACAAGAAAAATGGTTAAAAACAATAATTGATGAAAGATTAACAGTCAAAGATTTAGATAAAAGATTAAAAGAAAATATAAAAACAACTGAAAAATCAGATGAAATACCTTTGGTTACTGATACACCAGATATTAATGCAATAAAAGAAAATGCAACAGATATAATGAGTGTAATAAATAATATACCTAATGAAGAAAAAACACCAATTGGAGAAGAAAACAAAAAAATGCCTAATAAATTCTTTAATTTCTTAGAAGATGAATCAGTTAATATGAATGTTGGTGAAGATGTTAATACAGAAACAAATTTTAATCCATTTACTATTAATGAGCCGGAAGTTACTGAAAATTCAAGTAATGTAGATATTCAACCAACAGTTGATTTAAATACACCGGTTGTTAATACAATGCCGTCAGATGAGATACCTTCTACAAATCAACCAGAAGAACCACCAAAAGAAACAAATAATGCTGAAGTTATTGCTCCAAATCTTAATGTAGAGCAACCAAAAGTAGAAGAAGAAATAGAAATGCTTGATTTCTTAGGACCAATTGAAGAACCAAAAACAGAAACAAAAGCACCAGAAATTACTCAAAAAGAAGAAGTTAATTTAACTAAAGCAAATGAATTAATAGATAAATTAGAAGATGACTTAAGAAATAATAATTATCGTGTAAGTATTTCGAAAGAAAATGATTTAAAAGAAATGCGTTATATAATTACTATTGATAAAGAATAAAAGAGTGAAGCGATCACTCTTTATTTTTTTTATCTTGTTCTTCTTTAGTAACAATTTGAGCCTTACTAATATTTGGTTCACTACCTTTTAAATAATAAAACATAATGGCTCTACTTTGATCTTTAGTAACTTCACCAGTAACAGAATCTAAAATAATACCTACCACATCATTTGGTGTTTCATACCAATTATCTTCTATACCACTTTGGATTTCTTCCATCGTATCTGCCCATATATTTTTATTAACAGTACTAAATCCTTTAGTAAATTCTCTATTATTATCATACCCTAACCATACAAGCATTAAATCATCTTTATTATAACCAACAGTCCAATAATCAGTTGCAGTAGTTCCTGTTTTAATCGCATATTTACGACTTAATTTACTAGCAATAGTTGAAGCAGTAGCAGATGTATAATCTTTAAAAGCCGATGATGTTGTATTAGATAAAAGTTCATTTAGGATATATACATAATTCGGATTTAATACTAAACTTTTTTTATTTTCTTTCGTATAAATAACATTACCATCAGGGTCTTCTATTTTTCTAATTAAATATAAATCTTTTTTGTAGCCACCACTAGCTAAAGTAGCGTAACCAGTAGCATAATCAAGAATGTTTATTTCGCCAGTACCTAAGGCAAGAGAAGGTAGAGATTGTAACTCTTCTTTTATTCCAACTCTTTTTGCAGTTTCTACTAAGGTATCTGTCCCTAAAAATAAATTAGTTTTAACCGCAAAAACATTATCAGAGAAGGCAATTGCGGCTGCCATTGTTATATCTTTATTCGCGTATTTATTATTATAATTAGTTGGTGAATAACTTTGCTTATTACTGATATTAAAAACGGTATATTCACTTTTAAATTTCGATGATGATACTAAATTATTTTCTAAAGCGGAATAATATAAAAATGATTTCATGGTCGATCCGACTTGTCTTTTTGATTCAGTAGCTCTATTATATTGACTTTTCCCGTAATCAAGACCACCAGTTAAGGCTTCAATCTTACCAGTTTCAGGGTCTACTATAACACTTGCTACCTGTAAATCCCCTGTATCTTGCATATTATTTAAGATATTTTTTTCTAAACTAGTTTGTTTTGCCATATCTAAATTAGTATATATTTTTAATCCCCCAGTTTCTAAAATACTTTTACTAATTCCTAAATCTTCTAATTCTTTATAAACGGCATCTTGATAATACATTAACATTTGTAAGTTATTTTCATCACTTTTACCATAAATAGCTACATTTTCAAAATCTAAATTATCATAAGTATCTTTATCAATAAATTCATTATTATATAGAGCTTTAGCAACTATTTTAGCTCTACTTATACATTCTTCTTTATTTGATACTGGATTAAATTTATTTGGACTTTTCGGAATACCTGCTAAAATAATAGCTTCTTCCATAGTTAAATCATTTGCATCTTTATTAAAATAATAGTGACTTGCATTACTTACCCCATAATTACCATTACCATAATTGATTGTATTAAGGTAAGCTTCCAATATTTCATCTTTATCATATTGCATCTCGGCAATAGTTGTTAAGAATGCTTCTTCAATCTTTCTTTTCCAAGTTTTCCCAAAATCTAAATATAAGTATTTAACAAGTTGTTGGGTAATTGTTGATGCTCCTTGGACTATATAACCATTTTGGATGTTAGAAAGCATTGCTTTAGCAATTCTTGGTATATCAAAACCATGATGCTTATAAAATTTCTTATCTTCAATCGAAATTACCGCATTAATTAATTTTTCATCAATTTCATCTAAACTTACCCATGAAGATGTACTACTGCCTTGATAAACTAGATTATCTTTATTGTCATATAAATAATAAGTTCCATTATTAGTTATATTTAATTTAGGAGTAATCATCGCATAAATATTAATTCCCACATAAAAAACAATAAAGGCTAAAAAGCCAAATAACATAACTTTTCCAATTATTTTTACCGCCCGCAATTTAATCACCTAAAGTTATTATGTAAAAAAACTGAAAAAATATGTTGAAATTATATATATACTATGTTATATTTTTTAAGACAAAAGAGGTGATTATCATTAAGTTAATAAACTGGTGTTTATTAAACGATAAAAAGATAGTTAAAAACTTCGAGAATGTCGAGTGTGAGTTTAATAATAAAATCTTAGAATTTAAAGAAGATGACAATGCTTTAAATAAAATTGATTTACAAAATGAAAAATATATTAGAGAAACAAATGAATTTACTTTTCAAGTTGATTTTAATAAAAAAGAATGTCATTATAATCTAAAAGAATTAAATAAAAGTTTTTCAATGCCAATAGAAGGTGAAATTAATAAAAAGAATAATGAAATAATTTTAAAATATTCTTTAGATGATGAAGAAAAACAAATAATAATACAAATATTATAGTAATATTTATTAATTATTGCATATAATGAGAAAGAAATAGGAGAATGATTATGAATTTAAAAGATATATCAAAAGAAGAATTAGAAACAATGAGTTATGATGAAATAGCTTATCTAGTTTTAGAACAAAATGGTAAAAAAATGAAATTATTAGATTTATTCAAAAAGGTATGTAAAGCCTTAGATTTACCAGAAGAAACAGTGGAAGATAGAATTGCTGATTTCTTTGAATTATTATCTATTAATAAAAAATTTGTTTTACTTAAAAATGGTTATTGGGATTTAGCTACTAATCATGTTCAAGATATGGTTGTAGAAGATGAAGAAGACGATACTGTTAGTGAAGAATTAAATGAAGATGAAGAAGATGATACTGATATCGAAGATGAAGAAGACGATGATGATATTTTCTATGATAGCAGTATGGACGATGAAGATGATGATGACGATGATTTAAAAGATTTTGTTGTCATTGATGAAGATGAACAAAATCAAGAATAGTCATAAGTTTAAACAAAAATCTTTATTTAACATATAATATAAATAATTAATGTGAGACAGTATTGTTTCGCATTTTTATATAGGAGTCAAAGGTTGAAAATAAAAATATGAAAAAATAACACACAAAAATGATTTTGTGAAAAACGCAAAATTTAAGTTTTATAA
>CANQQX010000042.1 GCA_947626115.1 uncultured Bacilli bacterium | reverse complement strand
AGAAATAAAAATAGAAAAAAACAAGGTAAAATAGGAGAAAAATGTAAAATCTGCGTCCAAACTTTTCACACTACCTTGAAAATCGGGGGGGGTAATATATACTTATCTTATAATTAGGAGAAAAGGTTGAAAATAAAAATATGAAAAAATAACACACAAAAATGATTTTGTGAAAAACGCAAAATTTAAGTTTTATAATAACTAAAAAAGATTAAGTTGAAGCATTGACTGATAATCTCTAATTCTGAAACAGAGAAATTGTTTACCAAAGATAAGGTTCCGTGCTCTATAATATAAGTTATAAAAAACTTAAAGGCACACTCATTTGTACTCCAGAGAAAATCGACACATATAAATATACGGGGTTCAAGACAAAGTCTTGTCGCCACTCACCTCCTCGTGCTCTGTAGTATACTTGCAACTTGTTAGTTATTATAAACTAAATTAATTAAAAAAGAAATATATTTTCATGTTCGTTTGTGGCTTAAGCAAACGAAGTGAAGCGGAAAGGAATGTATAGAAATATGAAAAAAATAAATAGTCATCAAAATTATATTATGGTAATTTTAATAATGCTACTATTAATAACGACGTTTGTTGGTATTAAATATTTAATGCAGGATAGTAGTAAGTCATTGCCAAAAACAAATGAAATAAATAATCAAAAAAAATTTGCTATAATGGTCCAAAATGAAGATGGTTATGAAGAATATGTAAGTGAAGATAATACGTGGCCTGGTGAAGGATATGATTTTAAAGAAGCAAAATGTGTAGATAATAAGGGAAGCGAAGTAAATAGCACTGTAACATATAATGATGGTAAAGTAACATTAAAGACAAATAAAACGGTGTTTTGTACATTATACTTTGATATGGAAAAAACTTATAGCCTTACAATTCATTATTGGCTTGAAAGCATCGGCGGAGTTGTAGCAGCTCAAGATTATAATGGGCATTTTAAAGCAGGGGAATATTATGAAATTTCAACTCCAAACATAGATAATTGTATCCCTAATAAACAAGAAGTAAGTGGTGTGATGCCTGAAAGCAATTTGACTATTGATGTTATTTATACACGTTACTATACTCTTACTATTAATTATGTATATCAAGATGGAAATATTGTTGCTCCGCCACATATACAAAATTTAGCTGGAGATGAAGAATATAATGTGGTATCTCCTGTAATTGACAATTACATCTCATCTAAACCAGTAGTTTCTGGGATAATGCCTAGAAGGGATTTATATATTACTGTTGTTTATGTTCTGGACGTTGAAGTACCAATGCCCTAGGTTCACCATCTTTATAGTATTTTATTATTATTTAAAAAATTTATAACATATAAATAATTAACTATAATTTTTATGTGTTATTTTTTTGAAAAAATAGCACTTTTTTTGTTTACAAAAAAGGTAGTTTTAATTATAATAAGTTTTATTGTGGGAGGTGCAATATGGATTACACACTACTTGTGATGATGCTTAAAGATTTAGTAATCTTGCCTTTCCAAGAAATCAAAATAGAACTTAAAGATGAAATAAGTAAAAAGATAGTTAAAGTTAGTAATAAAAAATATAATAGTAGAGTTTTAATAGTATCCCCAATTAGTCATGCTACTGATCCATCTATTGAAGATTTACCAAATGTTGGTGTTATTGCTTTAATTAAAAATAAACTAGAACTTTCTAATGGTAATTTAAGACTTACTTTAAGAGGAGAAAAAAGAGTAAGAATACTAAATTATGAATCATTTAGTAGTGATATAATCGATGCTGTTACAACAGATATAATACTTCCTAAATTAGATGCAGAAAAAGAAGAAGTAGTTAAAAATAAGTTAAAAGAAAATTTAACTGAATATATAAATTCTGCTCCCGATATTTCTAATAGTATTGTAAGAACAGTCGCGGAAAATGATGATTTAAATTTTTTAACTGATGCTATTACAACTTTTTTACCACTTAGTACGAAGAAAAAATTAGAATACATGCAAGAGTTAAATAGTGAGAAAAGAGCAATTGCGTTAATTAAAGATATTAAACAAGAAATTAAATATATTGAATTAGAAGAAAAAATAGATAATAAAGTAGAAGTATGCTTAACTAAAGAACAAGAAGAATTTTATTTAAAAACGAAAATAAAAGAAATTGAAAAAAAATTAGGTATAGATCAAAACAATAATATTAAAGAATATTATGATAAATTAAAAGAATTAAATTTACCTAGTAAAACTAATAATAAATTAATAGATGAAATAAAAAAATTAGAGAGTATGCCAAGTAATTCACCAGAAATATCAGTAATATTAAATTATTTAGATTGGGTCTTAAATTTACCTTGGCATACTCATAGTAAAGAAAATCTAAATGTTAAATCAGTTATTAATGCTTTAAATAAAAGTCATTATGGTTTGAATCAAGTAAAGGATAGAATTGAAGATTATATCAATATTAAAAATATTAATCCAGAACTTCCTAGTCCCATTATTTGTTTAGTGGGTCCTCCTGGGGTTGGTAAGACCACTATTACATCAAGTATTGCTAGTGCTCTAAATCGTGAATTTGCCAAAATTAGTGTTGGTGGCTTAAATGATTCAACTGAACTAATTGGATCTCGTCGTACTTATCTTGGGGCTCTTCCTGGTAAAATAATTCAAGCCTTAAAAAAATGTCAAACCAATAATCCGGTTATCTTAATTGATGAAGTAGATAAAATGGTTAAAGACTATAAAGGAGATCCAGCTAGTACTCTCTTAGATATTCTAGATAGTACTCAAAATAAAACATTTGTTGATAATTATATTGAAGAACCATTTGATTTAAGTAATGTCTTATTTATCTTAACTGCTAATAATATATCAGATATTCCATATACTTTATATGATCGCTTAGAAATAATTGAACTATCTAGTTATACTGTATTCGAAAAAATTGATATAGCTAAAAAATATATACTACCGAAAATTTATGAAGACTTTAAAATGAAAAGAAAGCTAACTATTAAAGATAATACTTTAATATATTTAATTAATAATTATACCAAAGAAGCAGGAGTTAGAAATTTAGGTAGAGTTTTAAGAACTTTAGTTACCAAAATAATAACTGATAAAAAGGGTAGTTTTACAGTTACTAATAAAATGATTAATAAATACTTAAAAGATATACCAAGTGAAGATGATAATATTAAAATAAAAGAGTCTGGTGTAGTAAATGCTCTTGCCTATACTTCTTTAGGAGGTAAAACGCTAAAAGTAGAATGTTCTATCTATGAAGGTAAGGGAGAAGTAATTGTCACTGGTTCTTTAGGAGACGTCCTAAAAGAAAGTATTAAAGTTGCAACATCTTATATTATGGAAAAGAAATATATTGATAGTGATATACTTAAAAATAAAACTATGCATATTCATTTATTTGATGGAGCCACTAAAAAAGAAGGTCCATCTTGTGGCGTAGCCATTACAACAGTAATATTATCGAAAGTACTTAATAAAACTATTCCTAGTGATATAGCCTTTACTGGTGAAATTACCTTAAAAGGATATATCTTAAAAATAGGTGGTTTAAAAGAAAAATTAATCGCCGCTTATAATGATGGCATTAAAAAAGTATATATACCTACATCTAATGAAAATGATTTAAAAGAATTACCCAAAGTAATAATAGATAATTTAGAAATTAAATTAGTAAATAATTATCAAACTATATATGAAGATTTATTTTTAAAATAATATAGCTTAAAAGTTATATTATTTTTTAAATTGTCATAAATTTTTACTAGGAGATGATAAGATGTTTATTAAAATACCTTTTGAAAGTACATTAGATTTTAAAACTAATATTTATGAAATTACTAAGATGTCACTAGAACATGATTATAATGTAAATGAAGGAGCAGTATTAGGTAATTTCTATGTTACGGGTGAATATCGTAGTCATGAAGTATCAGTTAATAAAGAGCCATTTAAATTTACTTTACCATTTGAAGTGGAAATTAGTGATGATATTGATTTAGATACCTTAGAATTTAATATTGAAGATTTTTCTTATACCATTGAAGGCGAGAATAAATTAAAAGTAAATATTGAGTATTCTTTAGCAGCTGAAGAGCGTAAGGGTGAACTTATTGATACCGATGAAGATGTTTTTGAAGAAGTACCTGATGAAGAATTACAAAGAGAAATGGACGAATTAGATGAACTTATAAGTAAAGAAGAAGAGACTACTGAAGAAGTAAAAGAAGAAACTGAACCTACTGAAAAATTAGAAGAAGTAAAAGAAGAAGTAGTAGAAGAGCCACCAGAAACAGAAGAAGATGATGAAAGAATTACGAAAGAACAAGAAAAAACTATTATGGAAACGATAACTTCTAGTGATGATACTTTTGTAACCTATCATGTACATATGGTAAAAGAAAGTGAAACAATGGAAAGTATTGCCACAATGTATAGTATTCCTACCTCTTTATTACAAGAATATAATAATGTTGATACTATAACTCTAGGCGATAAAATTTTAATACCTAAAGTTGATGAATAAAATAGAATCATTAAAATCACTTTATAAGCCATATCGTTATACTATAAGAGGTAATGCAACTATCCTAGAGACTACCAGTGGGAATTTTGTGGTTAAGAAAAAACCTAAAAATAAAGATTTAATTGGTATCTTCAATTATTTAAAAATGCGTAATTTTAATGCTTTTCCCGAAATCTATGCTGATTCTAGAGATGATAATTATGTTTTTGAATATGTGGAAGATAATGGGGTAATAGATCCATCTAAAAGTGAAGATTTAATATCACTAGTAGCCCTTCTTCATTCCAAAACATCTTTTAATAAAGAAGTATCCGAAGAAACATATAAAGAAATCTATGAAAATATTAAAAATAATATTTTATATTTACAAGATTATTATTTAAAGTACTATGATTTATTTATTAAAAGTATTTATATGTCACCATCAGAATATGAATTTATAAGAAATTATAGCAAAATAAAAAGTGCTCTTGCTTTTTCGGAAAGAGAACTTGATGATTGGTATAGTTTAGTAAAAGAAAAGAAATCAGAAAGATTATCTTTAATTCATAATAATTTAAGTTTAGATCATTATATTAAAAGTGACAGAGATTATTTAATAAGTTGGGATCATGCTAAATTTGATACACCTATACTAGATTTATTTAAACTTTATCAAAATAATTATTGGGATTTAGAGTTTTCTTCTATATATAAAAGATATTTAGCTATTACTAGTTTATCTGAACAAGAACAAAAATTATTTTTTATTCTTATTTCTTTAGTACCAGAAATTAAATTTACTGATAATGAATTTGAAACATGTAAAAATATGCGTAAAAAATTAGATTATGTTTATAAAACAGAAAGTTTTTTAAAACCATACTATACGACTGATACATAATACTAATAAAATAATTTCAATTGTTAAAATAAAGATATTATATCTAAAGGGTAAAATAAAAGTAATAATAAGTTGGTAAAAGATTAAGATACATAAACCAATAGCACAAAAGATATAAAAAGTAGGATTAGGGCGATAAGGCATATTTACTTCACCTAGTATATTATATTAATTATTTAGAAAAAGAGTGCTTATATCAAGCATTTCTTTTTGTTTTGCAAAAAAATATGTTGCAAAACAAATGTTTGTGAGTTATAATGCTATTAAGGTATCAGGGAGGTTAATATTATGAAACAAAGTAAATTAGAAACAATTAGTAATCTATTTGAAAATAATGAGATTAGAAGTATATGGGATAGTGAAAAAGAAGACTATTATTTTAGTGTGGTTGATGTTGTTGGAGCTTTAACTGAAAGTCATATTCCCAGAAATTATTGGAGTGATTTAAAAAGAAAGCTAAAAGAAGAAGGAAGTCAACTGCACGAAAATATCGTGCAGTTGAAAATGAAGGCACAAGATGGTAAATTGAGAATAACAGATACTTTAGTTACAAAAGATATTTTTCGACTTATTGAGTCTATTCCTTCGCCTAAGGCAGAGCCATTCAAGATTTGGCTTGCAAATTTAGGTAATGAAAGAATAGATGAAGTTTTTGATCCTGAGATAGCCATTAAAAGAGCAATAAACTATTATCGTCAAAGAGGCTATTCTGATAAATGGATTGAAGCAAGGTTAAAAGGTATTCTTGATAGAAATAAATTAACTGATATTTGGCAAAGCAGTGGTATTAAAGAAGATTATGAATATGGTATTTTAACTAATGAAATATATAAAGAATGGTCTGGAATGAAAGCAAGTGAATATAAAGAATTTAAAGGTATAAGAAAAGAATCATTAAGAGACAATATGTCAGATATTGAAATAGCTTTAACTGATTTAGGAGAAATAGCAACTAGGGAATTAGTAAAAGCACATAAACCTTATGGTTTGAAACAAAATAAAGAAATTGCTAAAATGGGTGGTAATGTATCTAAAGTAGCTAAAGAAAATTTAGAACAAAAATTAGGTAAATCAGTAATTGAAAGTAAAAATAATCTTAATTATCAATATGTAGAAGATAAAAAACAAATTAAAAATTGACAAAAGATAAATTATTAACATATAATTTAGTTAAAGAGTTGATGGTATGAAAAAAATTAATTATTTATTATTTACTTTAGTTTTATTACTTATGATGTTTATACCCAAAAGTTATGCTGCATCTAATCCATATTCTAAATATCAAAATGTCCAAAATGTTAAGAGTGTAGCTTGTACTTGGGGTGCTTGGCAAGCAGCTTACGATAGAATGGGAGTGTCACTTCCTAAATGGGGTAATGCTGTTAATTGGTATAATAAAGCTAAAGAAGCAGGTTATTCAGTAGGTACAGAATATAAACCAGAATCAATCGCTGTTTTTAAAGGCGCTTGGGGTTATGGTCATGTTGCTTATGTTATTGAAAAGCATGATGAATGTGATGCGTATACATGTGATACAGTTTTTACTACTATAGAAGGTGGTCAAATATTTGTTGAAGCTGATGTTAATGGTGAAGCATTATTAGATGAGAATGGTAATAAACATTATTATGCTGGTTATGAAGATGGTTATTGTAATCCCTGTAAAAAATATAATTTTACCATTAATGATAGTAATTTTCTTGGTTATATCTATTTAGATAATGCTCCTAAAAATCCACCAGCTAGTTCAAATTCAAATAATACAACTAAAACAGAAACTAAAACTGAAGAAGTTAAAAAATCTAATAATAGTTATTTAAAAAGTTTAACTTTAAGTAATGGAGAAATAGAATTTACAAAAGATACATTAAATTATTCTATAACTTTAGAAAATAAAATAGATAAATTAATAATTGAAGCTGAACCTGAAGATAGTAAAGCAAAAATTGATTTAAAAGAAGAATATCCCTTAGAAGTAGGAGAAAATAAAATATCTTTAGTAGTAACAGCTGAAGATAATACTACTAAAAATTATGAATTAAATGTTATAAGGGAAGAAGAAATAAAAGAAGAGAAGGAAGAAGTAGAAACAGATAAAAAGAATAATAAAACAAGTATAAAAAATACTTTCAATAATCAAGAAATATATTTGTTTTGTGGTTTAATTGTCCTATTTATGATTACATTGATTGTAATTATAATAGCTATAAAAGTTAAAGAAAAAACTCATCAATCTAATAAGAAAAAATAAGTAATATTTAGCACTAATAAAAAATTGTTAGTGCTTTTTATATGTCAAGTTAAATAACAAATGTATTGAATAACAATACTTGAATAGTGTACAATAAAAATATACATCAATACGATATTAAGTTTACACCTTCCTTGTAAAACTTTGAAAATCACTTGAATTTCGGGGGGGGTATATTAAAATAATCTTATAGTAATAGAAGGAGAATTAAAATGCCAGAAGAGAATACTAATGAAAAGAAAAAACAAATAAGATTAGCCATAATCGGAGTAGTGTCATTGTTATTATTAGTACTTGGTGCAACATTTGCTTATTTTTTAATAGATACAGATAATAGTACAAGTAAATCAAATATTAAAGGAGATATAAGTAAAGCAGGAGTAGCAACATTAGTACCAGGAACAAGTAATCTACATATTAATTTAAAAGCAGAAGATATGGCAGAAGCAAAACAAGGAACAGAATATTATGGTGATGAATTAGAAAGTAATCCATATGTCTTAAGTGAAGAAGAAGGAACCCATACGATAAGTCAAGTACAAATAACAGATGGAGAAGATACAACAAAATATAGTTGTAATGCTAAAGTAGTAGTAACAATGGAAATAGCCGAAGAAAACAATATGGGAAGTGTATTAGAACCCGGTGATTTAATATTACAATTTAAAGGAAACTTAATAAGTGAACAATTAGATTTAAGTGAAATAAAAGAATCAGGAACAAAAGAATACAACTTAAAATTCAAATTAAAAGGAAATACAACAGAAGATATAGAAGCATATATCAAATTAATAAATAGAAAAGAAAATCAAAATTATTTAGCAAGTAAAAATTTAAAAGTAGATATAAAAACTACAGAATTAAGTTGTGATATATTTACCCCAAACACAAAATTAATAGCAGCGTTAAGAGAAAAATCAGATGGTAAACTAACTAACGAATTAGTAAATGGTTTATATAGATATCAAGGAAATTCAATAGTAAATAGTTTTGATGCGAATCAAGGTACAATTGAAACAACACAAACAGTAAATAATAATTATATATGCTTAGGAAGTGATTGTTCAACCGAAGAAAGTAATGATATGTATAGAATAATAGGAGTAACAGAAGATGGTGAGATGAAAGTAATTAAAAATACACCAGCAAATGATAGTATTGCCTGGAATAGTGATTATCAAACAGATATCAAGTGGCCACAAAGTGAATTATATAAATATTTAAATACAGAATTTTATCAAACATTACCAATAGAATTAAAAGAAAAAATAGTAAATACAATATGGCAATATGGTGACATAAATGATTTAACAGATATAGAAAGTGTATACACACCAGAAGAATTAGAAAAAATCAGAGAATTGTCTAATAAAATACAAGGTGATGGAACAGATGATGAAAAAAGATTGGCAATAAAGGAAATAGCAAAAATAGATTCAAGAGCATTTATTAGAACAGAAACAGCTGCAACAAGTAGCGCAATCGGAAATATAAGCTTAATGAGTATAACCGATTATTGTGCTAGTTTCGAAAGTAATCGCGACTTGACTTGTAATACGTCGCTATATATTAGGTATTTGTCTGATGTTACGGAATCAGACTTTGGTAAAACATGGTTATCTCAGAATGGTGGATTAATTGTCGAGTGGACTATGTCTCACTATGGATGGATACTCGATCGCTCCTACGCCGCCTGGGGTCTACTTTCTATCGGTGTTGTTGGCGGTGGTTCGGTGAGTAGTCTTGCCGCGGCTCGTCCAGTCTTCTTCCTAACAAGTGATATTGAATTATCAGGTGAAGGAACAATAGAAAGTCCATTTACAATTGGTATTGAATAAAAAAATATAAATTATTGATAGATAAAAATTTAAATTTATCTATCTTTTTTAATGAAAATGTAAAACTTTTAAAAAGGTGAATTGGAAAAGTAAAAGCAACTAGCAAAGTAAGTAAATAAAATGGACAAGTAAAAGCAATAAAAAATTGG
>CANQQX010000041.1 GCA_947626115.1 uncultured Bacilli bacterium | reverse complement strand
AACTAATTAATTTAGGTTACAATTATATTTCCATTTATAATTAATTCTTTTCTCATTTAATTACTTTTTTATATGCCTTTTTTTCTTATTTATTCTTTTCTTTTTATGATTTTTTATTTCTTTTCCTTTTTGGCAAGCTTTTTGAGTTTTTATATAAAACTTTTCACACTATCGAATCAAGTGGAAATTTAAGTTATATCTAGAATACCACTGCTAGATTCATAAGTACCACCATAAAATTCCGGTACACTACCATTAACTACTAAAGATGAAACTAAAATATTATAATGAAATTTACTATTATCTTTTTTTAAAGGTGTAATCATTAATTTTTGCATTTCCACAGTTATATATACTTCTAACAAAGCATTATTGAAGCCATAATTAGTTACTTTAGTTTTAACATTAGTTAAAAATGTTTCATTAAAATTAACAACTATTGGTATTCTTGGACCTAAATTAGTGATAAAAATATTATCACTACCTAAAAATAATGGTACTTTTAATATTAAACCATTTTTACCACTTTCTAAATATTTATTATACATTGAAACATCTATTTTACCACTTTCCAAATTAATTAAAGCATCTTTAAGTACTTTAGTAACATCAGTTAAAATAGTATAAGTTTTCTCTAAATCATAATTAACTGATAATATCTCTCCCTTTTCATTTTTATTAATTTCTAATATATCTTTAACTGATGATTTATTAATAACATCATTAGTAATAAGTTCATTAAAAAATTGATAAAGTATTTCATCTATTTGTTCACTTGCTAGTATGCTAGCTTTTTTAGATACTTTACTAGAATATATATTAATTAATAAAGTATTAGAAATAATAAGACAAAAAAATACAATTAGAAGATTTTTCATAATTGTATTTCTATTTTTTACTTTATGTAATTTTAACCTTCTCATAGTAAATACTATGAAAAATAAATCGTTTTAATAAGTAATATTACTCCTGCTAGGAAGACTAAAACAATAATACCAATAACAACTTTAATAAAAACGTTATTTGATTCCATATCTTTAGCAAATTCATCATCAATATCCTCAAAATCTTTTTTCTTAATTGCGTTTGATGAAGTATAGAATGAATTAACTAAATTAGTAGTACTAGTATTAGTTTTATTTAATTCTTCTGTCTCTTCTTTATCTTTTTTTTCTACTTCTTCTTTCAAACCAGATAATACTTCAGTATTACCACTACCTTTTAAATCACTTAAAATATCTAAAGATGTATTAGTAGCATTATTCTTTTCATTAAGAGCAATTGTATTAATTAAATTTTTTAAATTATCTTCTTCTAAATCATCTAATTCTTCTTGTTCACTTTCTTTTTTAGCTTTTTCTATATCTAAATTTTTTAATATATCAAATTGCGTATCTCTTAATTTTTTTAGTCTCTCTTCTTCATAGTTTTCACTTTTTTGTTCTCTCGCTTTTTCTAAAACTACATTTATATCATATTCTTTAGTAGTTTCTTCTTCTTTTTTTTCTTCTTCAGTATCTTCTAATCTAATACTTCTTCTTTTCGGAATTTCATTATACTTAGTATCAAGAATTTTTTTGATCTTATCAACATCGATTTCATTTTTATTTTCACCTAAAACAGTGGCATTACTTTTAACCTCGTAGCCATCTATTTCACTTTTACTAATTTCTTTATATAACTCTTCATTTTTATGAACTCTTGAGTTTACTATTTCATCATTATTTTCATAATATTTATCTAATCGTGAATTCATAAGAGAACACCTCTATTATTAATATACCATAAACGACATTTTTTTTATAGAGTATTTTAAATTGCTTGACAATTCCTTTATATTATAGACAAATATCTTTTTTCATATATACAATAATTTATAATTTTTTTCTTGACTAAGTAATAACATTAAAAGTATAATAGATAACAATTTAGGAGGGTTTTATGAATTCAAATGTTGAAAAATTAATGAGTCAAAATTTTGATGGATTTAAAAAATCAGTTGAACTTGGTATTATTAATAAAGAGGTTGCTTATGATGCTGTTATTGAAAGTAAAAATGCTAGATATATTTATGAATTTGCTAAAGATATAAAAGTGGTTAGAATTAAAAAATTAGAAAATGCTTTAGTTCAAACTAAAAATGCTTATTATATTTATCATTTTGCTAAAGATATAAAGGGTGCGAATATTGAAAAATTAAATGAAGCAATTATTCAAACGCATAATTTAGAATATATTAATAATTTTGCTAGAGACATTAAAGGAGCTAACATCGAAAAATTACAAGAGACCATTTGTAGAACTCGAAATGCTGAATGGATTTATTTCTTTGCTAAAGAGGTAAAAGGCACTAATGTTGAAAAATTACAAAATGCCATTTGCAAAACTAAAAATGCTGAATTTATTTATTGTTTTGCTAGAGATATTGAAGGTATTAATATTGAAAAATTAGAAGATGCTATTATAGAAACGCAAAATGCTGAATGGATTTATTATTTTACTAAAGATGTAAAAAGAGCTAATATTGAAAAACTAGAAGATGCTATTATTCAAACGCAAAATGCAAAATATATTTATTTATTTGCTTCAGGGATACAAAGAACCAATATTGAAAAATTACAAAATGCCATATGTCAAACTGTTGATGCTGAATATATTTATTATTTTGCTAAAGATGTAAAAGGCACTAATATCGAAAAATTAGAAGATGCTATTATTCAAACTAAAAATGCAAAATATATTTTTTATTTTACTAGCAACGTGAAAAAAACTAATACTGAAAAATTAGAAGATGCCATTATTCAAACGCAAAACGCAAAATATATTTATCTTTTTAGTAATGGGATAAAGGATGCTAATATTGAAAAATTACAAAATACCATTTGTCAAATTGGCGATGCCGAATATATTTATAAGTTTGCTAAAGATGTAAAAAGTGCGAATATTGAAAAATTAAGTGAGGCAATTATTCAAACGCAAAATGTAAATTGGATTAATAGATTTGCAAGAGTCTTTAAAGGAGTTAATATTGAAACTGCAAATCAGTCCTTGGAAAAAATACAAGAAATAGAAAATGATTTGAAAAGTTTAATGTTCTTATTAAAAGAACGAGAATATACTATAATTTTAAATAATAGACAAAAATATGAACAATTATTTACTGATGATACTCCAACTAAAGGGAGAAGTTAAAATATTTAACAAATTATTGTTTAAAAATTGCTTTTAATCTATTTTTTGTTTATAATTTAAAAAGGAGGAAATGAAAAATAAGTATGAAAAAATTAAATGTTAACAAAGAAGCTTGTATTGGTTGTGGTGCATGTGTTGCCATTGATTCTGAACATTTTGACTTTGGTGATGATGGTTTATCTGAAGCTATTAGCCAAGAAAATTTAGATAGTGAAAATGTAGCAAATGCCATTTCATCTTGTCCTACTAACGCTATTAGTATTGCGGATGTTGAAGGTGAAGAAAAAGAATGTTGCAGTTGTTGTGAAGGCAAAGAATGTTGTTGCAACGATGAAGAAGCAGCTTAAGGCTGTTTTTTTATGTTATAGTTTCTATTTTATGGAAAAACTATATTATTTTATCTTCTTCCAAGTTAGACATTTTATTATATATTTCGAGTGCCTTTAGAGATGCACTATTATCTAATTTACTATCATATACTAAATTATTACAATTTTTGCAAAATCTTCTAGGCATAACAAAACTAATTTTTTTGCCTTTTACATTATAATTATGCTTATGGTCTTTAATATAATTTTTTTCACAATTACAGATATCACATTTCATATTTAACCCCCTAAAATTTTTATAAAAAAATAGTAACATAAATAATTTGTTTTGTCATTATATTTTATATAAAATTAAAATATTAAAAATTAACTAAATTTATATAATTCTTTTACCTCATCCTGAGTAAGAAGACGATATTCACCACTTTTTAAATTACCTAAAGTTAAACTACCATAAGCAATTCTTGATAATTTTAAAACATCATAACCTAAAGTCGCAAATAATTTTCTTACGATATGATTTCTACCTTCATGAATAGTTACTTCTACTAAAGAAGTATTTTTTTGTTTATCTATTTCTTTTACTTTCATATGATCTACTTTAAGTATTCTCTCATCTATTTTGATGCCTTTTCTAATTTGTTTAAAATCTTCTTCATTTAAGATACCATCTATTTTCGCAATATAAGTTTTTTGAATTTTATGTCTAGGATGCATTAAAATATTGGCAAGTTCTCCATCATTAGTTAAAATAATTAAACCAGTTGTATCATAATCAAGCCTTCCTACAGGATATATTCTAGTATTTGTTTTAATTAAATCTATAACAGTTTTTCTTCCCTTATCATCACTAACACTACAAATAACTTCGCGTGGCTTATTAAGTAAATAATATTCTTTTAAAGGATCAGTTTTTAATACTTCGCCATCTATTTCAATAATATCTTCTTCATCTACTTTAATACCTAAAGTATTAACAACTTCACCATTTACTTTAACATGATTATTAGTAATTAATTCTTCAGCTTTTCTTCTTGATGTATAACCACTACTGGCTATAACTTTTTGTAGTCTTTCCATAAAATCACCAACTAAATAAAGTATAGCAAAATATTAATTAAAAGAAAAGATTAGTTAAAATAACCGCTGCAATTATGCCTACTAAATCGGCAAATAAACCACCCCATAGGGCATGTCTAATTTTCGTAATTTTAACAGTGCCAAAATAAAGAGCAATAACATAAATAGTTGTATCAGTGCAGCCTTGTAAAACAGAAGCAAGTCTGCCAATAAAAGAATCTGGACCAAAACTTTTAAAAATATCATTCATTATCGCCAGTGATGCTGTACCAGATACCGGTCGCAAAAGAGCCATTGGTATAATTTCTAATGGCATATTAATATTACCAAGCAAAGGTGATAAAAGTTTCATAATAAATCCTAAAACATTACTATCCAAAAAAATGTTAATGGCAAAAATCATCGCAATAATAGCAGGAAAAATACTAAATGTTGTCATTAACCCTTCTTTAGCCCCTTCTAAAAAAGTATCATAAACATTTATTTTTTTCTTAACCCCATAAAAAATAATAACAATAATAAATATTGGCAAAATTATTTTAGAAACGATTTCCATGTTTTTGTCTCTTTCTAATAAAATAATCTAAAGTTAAACCTGCAATAGAAGAACAAGTAGTAGCAATAATAGCAGGCACAATTATTTCACCTGGAAATGCTGATTTATAAGCAACTCTTAAAGCAAGAATTGTGGTAGGTATTAAAGTAACTCCTGCGGTATTTAAAATTAAAAAAGTAATCATTGGCGTAGATGCGGTATCTTTTTGTGGGTTTATTTTTTGTAATTCATTCATGGCTTTTAATCCGGCTGGAGTTGCCGCACTACCAAGGCCTAACATATTGGCAGCAATATTAGATGATATATAACCTAAAGCTTTATTATCTTTGGGAACATCTGGAAATAAACGGCATAAAATTGGTCTTAAAAGAGATGCAAATTTATCTAATAAGCCACTTTCTTCAGCAATTTTTAAAATGCCAGTCCATAAAACTATAATAGGCATTAAATTTAAAATTAAATCTAATGCCTCATTAGCATTAGTTAAAATACTTTCATTAATAACATTAATATTTCCACTTAAAAGAGCATAAATTATACCTATGCCAATTAAAAAAGCCCAAATGTATCCTACCATTTAAATAACCATCCCCTAAATTTTTGCCACCAAGTTAAATTTTCTTCTTTATCTTTATTAATCTTTTTAATATAAATTGGTTCTTTATGATAGATTTCTTTACCTAATTTTACTTCAGCATAACCAACTATATCATCATCATTATAATTTTTTAAACGCATTAAATTAATATTTAAAGTTACTTTCTTTAATTCTTTTTTAGTTAAAGCCATATAAAAATCATTCTTAACAAAAAGCTCTCCATCATCATAATATTCTTCATTATCTACTTTAAACTTTTTCTTATTGATTATTTTATAACTTTGATAATTTTTAAAAATATCATTATATAGTTCTTTATGATCAGCCCAATCATTTGGATCATTCAAAGTTACAACCACAATATTAACATTATTTTTACTACCAGTAGATACTAAAGTCCTTCTAGCAAGTTCGGTAAAACCAGTTTTACCACCAGTTATATAATCTTCTCTTAAAAGTTTATTTTTATTATGCCATACATAAGTCTTATAATTTGTTTTAACAGTATGTTCTTTGGTTTGAAATATTTCTCTAAAAGTAGAATTTTCCATCGCATATTTAGTTAACTTAGCCATATCCAAAACACTTGATTTATTAGCATTACCATTACTCTCTTCTAGTCCATGCGGATTAAAAAATTTGGTATGTGTCATTTCTAAATTAGATGCATAGTCATTCATTAAATAAACAAATTCATCAACACTTCCCGAAATAGTTTCCGCAATTACTAAAGCAGCATCATTACCACTTCTAAGCATTAATCCATATAATAAATCTCTTAATGTTATTTCTTCTCCTACTTCAATGTAAATAGCACTGCCAAAAGCTTCATGAATAATATCAGAAACTACTACTTTTTTATCTAAATCACCATTTTCAATCGCAATAATAGCGGTCATGATTTTTGTTGTACTAGCAATTAATCTTTCTTCATTTAAATTATAACCATATAATACTCTTCCAGTATCTAAGTCCATCGCAATTGCACTACTGGCACTAATTGCTAAACATTTTAAAGGTAATAATAAAAGCAATAATAAAATAAATTTCTTCATACTAGCACCTAAAAAATTATATGTATTAGGATTTAAAAAAAGTAACAATTATAAAAAGTTACTTTTAAAAATTAATTATAAATGGATTATCAATTGTACCTTTTCCCGAGATTTGGATATCATTTTTTACATAAAAGACAGGTCTAACATAAAAATTATCCGCTAATTCATGAGCACTAATATAACCTAGTTTATGTATTTCATATATTGAATAATATGAACCTTGATTAACTCCACTTGTTGTTATTATCCATTCTGAAGTTTCATTTTCATTGCCATTATTAGAATTATGAATCCAATTATTTAAACAATTATTGCATTTTCCTAACCAATCTGCACCACTAAAATTATCATAAGCTAAAAAATAATCATGTAAATACATTAAACCTATTTTTGCTTTTATATAATCATTCCAACTATATTTTATAAGTTCATAATTTCCATTAATATATTCTTCTTTAGCTGTTGGTAATAAGCCTGTTTCAATTTGATATATTGTAAGTCCATTATTATATATTCCATATATATTCTCATTATTAATAATAGTATCTTCGTGTATATATATATCACCATATGGCCAATTATAATCTTCAATAATATTATTCCATTGACTATCAGAATTTAAATATGGATAATTCTTACTATTTAAAAATATATTTGTATTTGCACCATCAGTTTTTCCTATATTAAGATCAAATCCTGATCCACTAACACTCCCATTTGTTAAGCCATTTAATCTTTTAAATAATAATGTTTCAGGCCATATACAATTTATTCCATTAATACCACAATCTTTAAGATAATATACTTGGTTTTTAGCAATTTTTTTAAAGTCTCCATCAACAATTATATTTTTTTTAAGCAATTTTAATTTATTATCTTCACTTACGCCAATTATTCGATACATATATTTATCTTCTTGACTTAGGCATTCTTCTTTATCTTTGGTACCAAAACAAATATAATTACTATTAACAAATTTATGAGTTTCATCTTCGGCTTCTTTACTTCCTACACCTTGATAGCGATACATACCGCCTACTATTTCATTACTTAATGTTTTATTTAGATCATTTTCTCTTAATATATCAATAATATTTTTTTTATCAAAATATAATGTACAATATATAGTTTGATTAGTTATTAATGTTACCTTATTATTTTCATATATTAATGCTTTATCTACTAATGCTCCATTATTATCTACACATTTTGCCTCTTTAAATTTATATTCTTCATTTGGCCAAGTCTCATTTTTATATTCTTCGTATCCATTTTCATTTTGGATCATTATTGCAAATGATTTAGCTTTATTTACATTTTCTTTTAATTTAACTTCTGGTATTTTTTTGTTTTTATAATTTGCTAATTTAGTATTAGTTATTACCATTAATAATAGTAATATTATTAATCCAATATATATGAATAACTTATAATTATTTTTTATTATTGTCTTCATCTATAATAACCTTCTTACTATAAGATTATTATAATATACCCCCCCGAGAATCAAGATGTTTTTTATCTTTTATAAAGTTACTAAAAATTAATTATATATGGATTAACATTTGTACCATTTCCAGACAATGCAATGTTTTTATTTAAATAGAACACAGGTCTTAAGCCAAAACACTCAACCGGTACACGATGTCCAACCATGTATTCAAAACTTGCACTCGCGACTGCCCAAGTAACCATATCTTGACTAACCCATTGATAGTTTTCCCATGATAAATCGTCCACCGGTGATTCTTTACTTTCATCAAACCACCCCATGCCTGCCTTAACAGATAACCATTCAAATAAGCCTTGATTTAAACTATTTTGTCCAAAGTATAACCAACTATTCTTTATACTATCATCACTTACTTCTTTACCTGTAGTTTCTTCATTTACTTTATTATAATAACTATATAAAAAATCATGCCAATACATTAAGCTTATTTTTGCTTTTGTAGTTTGAGTCCAATTATATTTTACAGATTTAACTGTTTCTCCATTTAAAACTGTATGCCAAGTTTCTAAATTACCACTTTCAATTTGATATATTAATTTAGCATTATATTTATGCAATATATCACTTTCTTTTGTTTCACCATATAGCCATTCATGATTTTCAATTAAATTATACCAATCACTTGCTATTTCTTCACCATTTATTCCATCTCCGGATTTTAAATAACTATATTCTTTACTATCAACAAATATATCTGTATTTCCACCATTTTCAACTTGTCCACTGCCAACTGTATCACCATTACTTATTCCATTTATTCTTTTAAATATTTTACTCTCGGGCCAATCTGGACATTTATTATCTGGACAATTAGTAGAATCCATAGTATTTATTCTATAAGTATCATTCCAGACAAAACTCCTATTATCTCCTTCTTTTATAAATGTTTCTTTTATAAGTTTTAATTTATCATTTTCATCTATTCCTATTATGCGATACATATAATGGTCTTGATCATTTTTACATTCTTCTTGGTTATTTGTCCCAAAACATATATAATTATTATCTACCTTATCTTTTGTTCCTTGATATCTATACATATCTCCTTGTATTGTACTACTTAAATTATTATTACTATCATTACTTCTTAAATATGCTATTATTGGCTTATCAAAATATACTGTACAATATATTGTTTTATTTGTTGTTAATGTTATCTTTCCTTCTGCATATTTAATTGCTTCTTTTACTTCAGTGCCATTATTATCAATACATTTTGCTTCTTTGAATTTATATCCTTCACTGGGCCATGTATTATCTTCATATTCTTTATAACCAATACCATTATCATTCGTTATCATTATTGCTAAACTTTTTTTGGGTTTAATATCTTTTAGCTTTACTTCTGGTATTTTTTTATTTTTATAATTTGCTAATTTAGTATTAGTTATTACCATTAATAATAATAGTAATATTATTAATCCAATATATATGAATAACTTATAATTATTTTTTATTATTGTCTTCATCTATAATAACCTTCTTTTATTATAAGATTATTATAATATACCCCCCCCGAGAATCAAGAGAGAATGCTGAAAAAGTTGCATTTTTTTACAAAAATTG
>CANQQX010000040.1 GCA_947626115.1 uncultured Bacilli bacterium | reverse complement strand
CTTTTTTTCTTTATCTAAATTATAACATTTAAAAAGAATAGAATTAAATTTTTCTATTCTTAAGTTAATAACATTGGTTTTTCACTAATTTTATCTTATTCTATTTATTTGGATCAACTAAAATTTTAATTGATTCTGATTTACCACTAGTAAGTTCTTCATAAGCACTTTGAACTTCTTCTAAAGAAATAGTTTTCGAAACAAATTTTAAAACATCTATTTCCTTATTAGCAATCATATCAATACATTTAGCAAATTCTTGTTTAGTATAAGCAATAGCACCGATTAAAGTAAGTTCTTTCATTACTGCATCAATACTAGCAAAGTTAAGTGGAACCATAGAAACACCAACTAAAACTACTGTACCACCAGGTTTAACTAATTTTAGCGCACTATTAACGGCAGGGGTATTACCACAACATTCAATAACCTTATCAAAATGATTAGTATATTCATTCATTACTTTTTCATCTTTAGCATCGATCCATTCATCAGCTACACCAAGTTCGACTGCTTTTTCACCACGTTCTGTATTTGCTTCGGATACAACTACTTTACTAGCGCCACTTTTTTTGGCAAACATCGCAGATACTAAACCAATAATGCCACCACCTACTACTAAAACATTATCGCCAACATCTACATTCGCCAAATTTAAAGCATGGAAGCCAACCGCAGTTGGTTCAACTAAAGCACCTTCTTCATCACTCATATTATCTGGAAGTTTAAATACCATATCACTTCTTACTTTTAAAAATGGTGCAAGACCGCCCGGATTATCTAAAGATAGTCCACTAGCATGTGTCCAAGTTTCCGTGCAATAATGAATATTTCCTTTAAGACACGCTTCACAATGACCGCATGGTGATAGTGGTAAAGCAGTAACTCTATCTCCTACTTTTAAATCATCCCTTCCACCAGTATCTACAACTACACCAGCATATTCATGACCCATAACTAAACCTTCTGGCATTCCTAAATCCCAGTAATGTATATCAGATCCACAAATACCAGTTTTTTTAACTTCAATTAAAACTTTTCCTTCTTCTTTTTCTGGTTTTTCAATTTCTTTTACTTCAAACTCTTTAATCCCTTTTATCGCTACACATTTCATAAATCTTTATCTCCTTATACACTTATTATAGCATTTACCTTATTTTTTATAAATTTATTTAAGTATTATTTGACATTTACTTGCAAATATTTAATTTATAAATAATGCAATTGTAACTAAAATTAGTTTATGTTAAAATAGTTAATTAGAAAGAGAATAAAATGAATTTTATAGATTATTTAAATCAATTTAATACTGATGATAAAAGAATGACATTTCATCAAATAAGGACTAATATTTGTGTTGATGAATTAAAAATATCCGAAGAAGAAAAAGCATTTGTAAAATATGAAGTTAAGGAAATGTTAAGAAAAATGTCATATGCAGAAGTAAATGAAATGATAGAAAGGTGGCTTAATGAACCATATGGAACTGATGTAGATGCTTATAGAATTAGTCTTTTAGATGATGCCATTACTAATTATCATAACGAATATTTAAGTCAAAATTTAAGAAATAATACAGATCAAATAGATATGTTTGAAAAAAGTTATCAAATGGCACAAAGATCATCTAAATGTTTATAAATAATTAAAGGTAGTTAAAAATTAAATCTTAACTACCTTTATTTTATTTATATAATACATCTATATCAACATCACCATTAATGCCATCTATATGGCCATTATTACAAAGTTGCCAAATTTGATATTTGCCTTTATAGCTACTAGTTTTAGCATCTTTTGTATAATGAGCAAGCCATACTGGAAATTCTTTTTTATTTTGCCAAATGGTTTCTAAATAGAATTTACTACTATAAAGCATACCTTCATAGCCTTTTTCTTTAGCAGTACTCATATAAGTATTGGCTATTTCATTTATTTCATGAAAACTTAATTTATATGTATTCCATTTATTCCAGTTTTCCCAATCAAAGACAATTGGTAAATCTAATTTTTCACCATTTAGCGTTTTAACAACCCACTCAGCATGTTCTTTGGCTTCTTTCGTGCTTGATGCCATAGTATATAAATATACCCCAACTTTTAAACCGGCCTCTTTCGCATTTTTAATATTTTGTTCATAATAACGATCAACACTTAATTCACCATTTTTTTCAGTTTGAACCCCAATTCGCATCATAACGAAAGTTGCTCCCGCATTCTTTACTTTATTAAAATCAATATCTTCTTGCCATTTAGATACATCTATACCTATTTCGGTATTATCATTTTTATGTAATTTATAAATATCAGCAAATTCTGTTTTAGGAGCTGGTGCTCCAGAATTACTACTACTTCCACCAGTACTTGGTTTATAGACAGTTAAAGTAACATTAACTTCTTTAGTATTATTAGATGAATCACTTAATTTATAGTGAAGTTTATAAGTACCCGCTTTATTTAAATTATAATCACCCGTAATTTCACATTTAACATCACCAGTATAATTATCGCCATATGTAATTAAATTACATAAATCTTCATCATAGCCAACTTTAACTGATTTACTTACGCCACTAAAAACAATTGGTGCTTCACTATCTACTACTCTCACTTTATATTTGTAAACATATTTCTTTTTATCAACTCGATAATATATTTCATATTCTTTTTCACCCAATTCATCAGTATCTATTTGATAATTTTTACTAATTATTTCCACATTTTTATCATTTACTAAAATATCATTTAAAGAAATGTCACTATAAACATTAGCAGTATCCAAAGCCACACTTACATAATCTTGTTTAGGATCTTCATAAACTTTTTCTTCACATCCCATTAAAAATAAACTAATAAATAACACAATTAACAATTTCATAACACATCACAAACCTATTATAACACCTATATTAATAATATGAAATAAATTTAATTAATATAAAAAGATGCTTTTAGCATCTTATAGATATTCAACTACTTTAATATTTTTCTTAATTTTTTCAATTAAATCTTCTGGTTCATATTTAGCAAAGATTTCCACAAAATTACTATGATCAAGTAAGAACATATCATAATATTCTAAAAATACTTCTTGATAATTAGTAATTCCTAAATCTTTTAAATATTTGATATTTTCACCAACTAATTTTTTGTTTTCTTTAATACCATCAATTAGTTTTTTAGGAGAATTATTTAAGAATTCGGCAATATCTTCTTTGGAAAAATCATACTTTTCTAAAAATTTCATGCAGCTCTACCTCTTCCTACATTATAAGTTTCTTGTTCAATATCATTAAACCTATATACATTATCATCTTCATATTCACTTTGACTTCTCAATGCATCAAGTTCAGCAAGTTGTGCTTCTAAATCTTGTTTAATTTGGGCAAAAGTTGTTGTTTGTGATTCAATGTCATCTAAATCTGCTTCAGCTTGCATATAATCTTGTATATCTTGATGAGTAGTATCATTTATTTTTTCATCTTCATTTTCAATTGAACTATCCATTGTTGGTGCAATACCATTTACTTCTTTTTGAAACAAACTTTCTTTGAAAAGAAAATCTTTATATGTTCCATCGTCATTTTTATACTTTATATTATATTGTCTACAGAAATTTATTCTTTTAAATACATCTACAACTGGACAAAATAGCAAATGAATATTGCCAGAATAAATACCTGGTTCATGAGCTTCTTCTATAAATTCATAATTTTTTTCTATTTTACTAGCTGGAATAGTTAAAATTTTAACATCTCTTGCTTTAGTTACCTTTTCACCTTTTTTATCGAGTACATCTACTACTGCTTTCATTTCATCAATATTTACATATGCTAAAGATGCTGCAAATTTTTCTTCTAATTTTTTTCTCTCATCTTCAGATAAATTTAATAAATCAATTTTCTCTTTTAATGTTTCCATTTTAGACCTCCTAATAAGCAATTAATGGTACTTTTCTTGGATCAAGACCACTATCTCTTAAAGTATTTATCATATTTTCCAATTTTTCATTATCATATTTAACTAAAACACCAGGATTTAAATATATATCAAATGGTTCTTTTCCAACTTCTAATAATTGATTTATTTTTTGTTCAAATTCTTTATCATATAAAAGTTCAACACTATCTATAAATAAATCTAATTTAAGATCATGATTTTGAGCAAATTCTACATTATGTCTCAAATCAGTTTCATTATAATTAGCAAGTATCTTTTCCAAATCATTATTAGTAAAATCTAAATAATCAAAACCAAGTTCAGTTAAAAGTGATATTAATTCATCTTTAGGTGATAATGGTATATCTTCAGTTGTTTCTTCATTTTCTTTAGTTTCTTCTACTTCATCAGTAACATTTTCTTTTGCTTCAGCAAATACTTCAGATATGCTTTTACCAGGTTGTTCTGTATTTTTTAATTTTTCTTCATACTCATATAATGCATCTTCTGGGAACATTAATATTTTAGCTGCTTCTCTACATTCATCTTCACTAAATTCAAATTTTTCTAATAAAGATGTAATAGAATCTCTTGTAATATTAATATTGCCATTTAAAGCAAGTTCAAAATATTCATTTAATCTTGTTTGATTTTCTAGAGCTTCATCTTTTCTAATAGCAAGTTCTTCAATAGTTGCGATAGCTGTATTCATTTCCGTTTCCACTTTAACTAATTCATCTTGAGCAGTCTTAGTTTCTTCTTGAACTTTATTAATAGTTTCAGGAAGTGATTTACTAATTTGTTCACTTAATTTATCAGGATTAAAATCTATTTTTAATTTATCAAGAACTGTTTTATAATCATCTGTTTTAATACTACTTAAAGCTGTAACTAAATTTTCTCCTTGTTCTCCTAAAACTCTTTCTTCTTCTGTTAAATTTTCAATTTTTTCTTGTAATGTTGCTTTTTCGCTAGTTGTTCTTTCTTTAGTATTTTCAGCTAACTCTCTTTCTTTTTCCATTTTCGAAAGCACAACGCTATCTTCACCACGTAAGTTATATAACTTATCTAATAACTTAGTCATATCTGCAGTTAACATCTTCATCTGTAACCACTCCCTCTTATTATAAGTAAATTATACCAAACGAAGTTTTATTTGTAAATAACTAAAGCCATTTTTAATTAAAAAAATGCGACTTAATCGCACTTTTACTTAGTATTTATTAAATTTTTAATTTTGGTTTTTATCCTTTGCATTGTATTATCAATTTGTTTCGGATTTTTATTTAAAATACGAGCTATTTCTTGATAATCAAAGCCTCTACTTTTTAAAACAAAAACTTCATATTCTTTACTAGTTAAGGAATATTTAATATTCTTTATTAATTCGGCATATTCTTCTTCTTCGGCCATATTTTTTAAAGGGTCATTATTATTTTCATCACTTAATTGTTCAATTAAAGCTGCATTTTTATCATCATATATAAAATCTAGTGAATAAGAATCTTGCATAACTTTATATTTATCTCTACTATATTTTCGAATAACTCCCCCTAACCTTCTTTCTACACAAAGAGTAATAAAAGTAGGTAGTGATGAGTCTTTATCTTCTTGAAAACTTCGTAAAGCATCACTAAAACCAACTGCACATTCACTATATAATTCTTGATAATCTACTTTTAGAGAACTTAACCAATTACCATATTTTTTTATTAACACATCGATAATAAACTTATATTTATAATAAAGCATATTTTTAGCATCTTCATCTTCTTCCCGATAAAGCATAATAAGTTCATTATCATTAGTTTTATCTAAATCTATTAAATCATTCATTTATCCATCATTCCATAAATAAGTATGCCGGCAGAAACACTAGCATTTAAACTATTTATAGTACCTTTCATAGGTATACTTATTATTACATCACTATTATCCATAACAAGTTTACTAATGCCACTACCTTCATTACCTATAACTAAGGCTTTTTTATCATTATAAGATACTTCTTGATAATTTTCTCCTAGCATATCAGCAGCATAAATAAAATATCCTTTTTTCTTTAAAGTATTAATCGCATTAACTAAATTACTAACCATAATAATATTAACGTGTTCTATTGCCCCAGCACTAATATGCACTACGGTATCATTTACTATGACACTCCTATCTTTAGGTATAATAATATTTTTAATCCCCGCACATTCACAAGTACGAATAATGGCCCCAAAATTATGAGGATCTTCTAAATGATCTAAAATAACGACAAAATCACTATCTAAATCATCTAGTGTATAATATTTATAATCAAATATATCGATAACTATACCTTGATGATTACCATTTACCATTTTATCTAGTCTAGATTTTGGTACAACATTATATTTTAAATTCTCATTTTTTAAATATGGAATTACTTCTTTACTACTAACAAAAATTTTTCTTATTTTTTTCTTATCTAATTCTTTTAAAACATTTTTTCCATATACTAACATTTTGTTCACCTAAGCCTTATTTTACCATATTTTTATAAAAAATACATCTAACATATTTGCCAAATATATTTGCACTTATTCTTATTAATTGCTATTATATCTCTGAAGGAGTTTTATTATGTTTAAGTATACACTTGATAATAAAAGATATCATACGCTAAATTATTTTTATCAAAATAAATTTAAAAGTAAAGTATTTAAAGTACCTTTAGATATGGGGTTAATATGCCCAAATAAAGTAAATGGTAACGGCTGTATCTATTGTAGTAATAGAAGTAACGCAAGTATTACTGATAGTAAATTATCTTTAGAAGAGCAATTTGTAAATAATATAAAAGTATTAGAGAAGAAATGGCCAAATAGTTTATATATACCTTATTATCAAGCTGGTACTAATACTTATGCACCATTAAATATCTTAAAGAAAAATTTTGAACTTTTCTTAAGTTATCCAAAAGTAGTAGGTATTGCTATTGCTACTAGACCTGATGCATTAGATGATGATACTCTAAATTATTTAGATGAACTTAATCATAAAACTTTTGTAACAGTTGAATTAGGGCTTCAAAGTAGTAATGATAAAACTTTAAAATATATTAAAAGAGGACATAATGTTAAATGTTTTTGTGATGCAGTTAAAAAATTAAAAGAAAGAAATATCTTTGTTGTAGCGCATATTATTAATGGACTTCCTTATGAAACGGAAGAAGATATGTTAAATACTATTAAATTATTAAATGATTTAAAAATAGATGGTGTTAAAATACATATGTTATATATTGCTAAAGATACGGAACTTGCTAGTATTTATGAAAAAGAAAAATTTCATATACTTACTAAAGAAGAATATATTGATATTGTTATTAAACAGTTAGAATTATTAGATGAAAAAATAGTTATCGAAAGAATAACGGGAGATCCAATAAAAGAAGAATTAATAACACCAACATGGCTTTTAAAAAAATTTTGTGTTTTAAATGATATTGATAAAGAAATGGTTAAAAGAAATACTTATCAAGGTAAATATACCAAATAAAAAACTAGAAAATTTAATCTAGTTTTATTTTATTGTAAGACACTCCCACAATATTCGCACTCTTTTTTTTCGCCTTCAATAATAGTATTTTTAGCACCACATTCTTTGCATTTAACTATTTTAGTAACCTTATTGGTATTTTCTTCTGTAAATTCAATTTTATTATTGCCTTTAAGAATTAATTCATCATCTTCAATATAACCATTAATCATTCCTAAATTAATTATCTCAGTAATTATATCATTTACTGTTTCATAATCTTTACCAAATTTATTACATAAATCATCAATTTTTATTTTTCTTCTAGAATTAAAATATTGTAAATAATTTTTATATTCTTTTACTTTTTCTTTTCTTTTATACCAAGTATAAGCACAAATACAACCTGGTATTATAAATACAAATAGGGCTAATATTAAATCACTAAATTCATAACTATCAAAATAAACAGAAATACCACTTAAACCTATTATAACTAGGACGATAGCAAAAATTAAAAATCTTTTGGTCTTTTTATTATAATTTACATAATTTTGTTGATTTTTCATTATGATCACTCCTTAAAAAATAAAATAAATGTATCAACCAATAAATAAATTAATAGTATACTGAAATTTGTTATTAAAATACTTTTAATAGTAAATAAAGAATTAAAAATAATATTAATAAGAATTATACTAATAATATATAAAATTAATGTACTACTAAAACCAGCTTTAGCAAAAGTATTAAGTTTATTGCTAAATAATAATATAATATTACCATATGTTATAATCTCCATTAAAATAATAAATATAAAAGATACTATTTGAATACTAGTTTTATTATTATTTATTCCTAAAAATATTAAAGATGATAAAGCAATTATTAATGTTAATGCTATGGTTAAAATATATAATCTCTTTTTACTCATAAATACCTCTATAATTTTTCGCCACACTCAGGACAGAATTTAGAATTTTCTTCTATCTCTTTTTTACATTTTGGACAAGTAAATACTTGTGATGCTCCACATTCGGGGCAAAATTTTTGACCTGCTCTAGTTAACTTAGCACCACACTTTTTACAAAAATTACCTACTTTTTCACCACATTCAGGACAAAATTTTGAATCTTCATCAACCATTGCACCACATTTCTTACATTTAATAGTATCTTTTGATTTAGTATTCGAAATATCTAACTTTTCAGATATATTTCCCATTTGTCTAGCCATTTGGCCACCAACACCAAATCCCATGCCCATACCAATTCCAGCACTCATTAAATTTCCTGCTCCTTCATTTTTAGAAGCATTTTCTAAGGTGTTAAATGATCTTTCTGTAGTATAATCATATCCTACTATATTCATTTCCGCTTTTTTAGCAAGAGCATCTTTTAATTTAATAACAGCTGGATCATCTTCTGGTGCTTCAATAGATGTAACATAAAAATTAACTAATTCAATACCATATTTTTCTAATTCTGGTTTCAATAAACTTTCTAGTTTTTTCGAAATTTCTGATATATGAGCATTAATTTCTAATATTGATATATCTTCTTTAATTAAGCATTGACTTATAACATTTTTAACATTTGATACCAATAAGCCTCTAAAGTATTTTACCATAACATCATGGTCAAAGCTTGGTAATGTACCTACCAATTTAGTTAAAAACTTTTTAGCATCTTCTACTCTAATCCCAAATTGACCAAAGGCAGTTACCGGAACAAACACCTTATATTTAGGATCTTGCAATTGAATTGCTGGTGCTGTTCCCCATTTAACATCTAAGGCCATAACTTTGTTGACGTACCACAATTCAGCTGTAAATGGTGATCTACCACCAAAAGGTAAATTAATTAACTTACTTAAAAGTGGTATATTATCAGTAGATAAAGTATGTCTTCCAGCCGGAAGGACATCTAATACTTTACCTTCTTTAACAAAAACTACTTCTTGCGTTTCATTTACAATAACTTGAGTCCATGTGCCCAATTCTTCATTAGGATATTTCCAAGCCATTACATTAGGTTTACCATTATATTTTACAACTTCTACTATTGCCATTTTTTACTCACACTCCATTATATTAAAAAAGAAGTTTTGCTCTTCTTTTTAATTTGCTACATCTAGAAGTTTTTTATTAACTCTAGTTTGAACTTTAAGATAATATGCTGCTTCTTTTTTATTTAGATCGTTACCATCCCACTTATCAAAATCTTCAACAAACTTACTATATTTACTTAAATATTTTGTATAATCAGCAAGTAAGCCTGTATCAGTTGGGTTAGCATTATATTTTTTCATAAATGAAACATATTCATCCATAAATTCTTCGTAGCTATCCATAGAATCTTTGAATTCTTTTCTCATGCCATCAACCAAATTTGAATCATTGTTAGTTTGGGTGTTATTATCAGTTTCGGTGTTATCACTACTTGATGGATTACTAGGTGTAGTTTCACTATCATCTTCTTCACTAGGAGCTTCAAGATAAATATCTATATTGTCATTACCAAGATATTTAACACTTATTTTATAATTATCTTTGTTTTTAGCACTAAAACTATTTTCATCTTTATCATAATCCACAGTAAATCCTTTATCTTCACAAGATGTTACATATTTTTTGTATTCATCTTTAGAAGTTTTACCTAATTGAATATGAAAATATTCACTTGAATCAGTAATGATTTTTCCTAATGTTGATTCTGGTGTAGGAATTAAAGTAGCAAGTCCACTTGTTGGCCAAGTTATTTCACCTAATTTTTCAGGAGCATCTAAATAAATGTTTGTTTGACCATCAGAATATGTACTAATTCGTAATTTATATCCTTCCTTATTAAATGCTTCATATTCATTACCATCTTCAGTACTATCAATATCAAAGCCTTTTTTTATACATTCATTTTTATATTCATTAAAGAATGTTTTAGGCACTTTTTTAACGTGAAAACTTAAAGAATCATTATTATTACTAACAATTTCTAATTTTCCTTTTTTTATTTCCGGAATATAATCTTTTAAAAGTATATCACTAAATTTATCTTGTTTACTTCCTCCTACTAACACTAAAGCAATTATAACGACAAGAACTGCTCCAACAATCCAAACCACCTTTTTGTTTTTGGCATATAAATCCAATATCTTTTCCTTCATAAAGTTTCTTTCCTTTCTACTATAAGTATACCCCCCCCGAGAATTTGTCAAGATGTTTTTCGTTTTTTGCCAAACAAAAAATGGAATTTTTAATCTTTGTGATGGTAAACTTAAAGTAGACAACTAGAGAGGGTATGTAGACAATTTATTATTTTATTTATACAATTATTTTG
>CANQQX010000039.1 GCA_947626115.1 uncultured Bacilli bacterium | reverse complement strand
ATATTAGTATCATTATATCAAAAAAGAATTCCGTTAGGAATTCTTAGAATGAAAAATTTATTTTTCATTTTTCTTGTGGTTAACAAGTACGCTACCTCTTATTTACCTCTTAATTTTTATAATTGAAATATAAAAAATAGAATAAACTATTATTTTGTTAACTTTCTTACTTTTGGCATATCTTTAGCTAAAGATTCTGAATAGTATAACTCTTGATTTATTCTTTCTAGATAAATTTTCATACTTTTATTCATACTTCGTAAAGCCTTTTGACTAACTTTGTCAGGATTTTCAGATTTTCTTGTTGGTATTTTTGGAAGTGGACCTTTACCTGTTATTGTTATATACATTTAATTCACCTCATTATGAAAATAATTTTCTATTTGTATTGCTCGATAACATTATAATATATTTTTTGAAATTTTAAAAGTTTTGATATTTTATTAAAAAAAGATTGTCAAACAAAAGTTCTTGTTATATAATTCTATTATACAGGAGATTTTATATGAAAGAAAGTAAGTTAGAAACTATTTCAAATTTATTTGAAGGTAAGGAAATAAGAAGCATTTGGGATAGCGAAAAAGGAGATTATTATTTTAGTGTAGTTGATGTAATTTCTGCTTTGACTGATAGTGTTGATCCAAGAAAATACTGGTCTGTATTGAAAAATAGACTAAAAAAAGAAGGTAGTGAACTGACTACAAAATGTAGTCAGTTGAAAATGAAAGCACCAGATGGAAAATTAAGATTGAGAGATGCTTTAGATACTAAAGGAATATTAAGATTAATTGAATCTGTGCCATCGCCTAAAGCGGAGCCATTCAAGATTTGGCTTGCAAACTTAGGTAGTGAAAGAATTGATGAAGTGTTTGACCCAGAAATTGCTATTAAAAGAGCAATTAACTATTATCGTAAAAGAGGATATTCTGATAAATGGATTGAAGCTAGATTAAAAAGTATATTAGATAGAAATAAATTAACTGATATATGGAAAGATAGAGGTATTTCAAAAGATTATGAATATGGAATACTTACCAATGAAATTTATAAAGAATGGTCTGGTATGAAAGCAAATGAATATAAAACATATAAAGGTATTAGGAAAGAATCTTTAAGAGATAATATGTCAGATATAGAAATTGCTCTTACTGATTTAGGTGAAGTTGCTACTCGTGAACTTGCTAAAGAACATAAACCATATGGCTTAGAACAAAACAAAGTGATTGCTAAAATGGGTGGTCATGCTGCAAAAGTTGCTAGAGATGATATTGAAAAGAATTTAGGTAAATCAGTAATTAGCAATCAAAATAATCTTAACTATAAATATTTAGACGAAAAAGTAAAATTAGTAGATAAAAAACATCAGTAAACCTCTAGTATGTTTAATAACTAAGTTATAAATGTTATATTCTTCTTGAAAGGAGAGAGTTATGAATCAAGAAGTTATTGGCAAATTTATTGCTAAACAAAGAAAATTAAAAGAATTAACGCAAGAAGAATTAGCAGAAAAATTAGGCATTACTAAAAATGCTGTAAGTAAGTGGGAAAGAGGTTTATGTTTAATGGATATGTCTTTACTGAAACCACTTAGTGAAATATTAGATGTAAGTGTAAATGATATACTTGCTGGGGAAATTATCGATAATAAAGATATCGAAAAAAAGAGTGAAGAAAATATTATTAAATTAACCGAATTAGCAAATTTAAAATCTATGAAATATGGAATTATAGGTATGGCTTTATTTTCTATCATTTTAATAATTATTTCATTTTTTAAAGATGAACCTATGGCATCTGTTGTTAGTTTGTTATGTGCTTATAATTGTGTTACTTTTTTAAGTCGTTATAAAATAAGAAAAGATAAAACAGATTTAATTACTGGCACATTATTCTTTATTGCTGTTATCTGTAATACGATTGCCTTTATACTATATTAAATAATAATTAATATGTTTTTGTATATTTAGTATTGTCTAATAATCCCATTAGGGATTTTTTTTATAATCATTTTATGATATACTTATTTCTATAAAGTGATGTGTGATGAGAAAATT
Source organism: uncultured Bacilli bacterium (assembly GCA_947626115.1). Lineage (GTDB taxonomy): Bacteria > Bacillota_I > Bacilli_A > RF39 > UBA660 > SIG200. The sequence goes on along the minus strand of CANQQX010000039.1, from coordinate 9,729 downwards.
AAAATTTTATGACTATTTTTATATGTTTTTAATCGGTAGTGTTTTTGGTTGGATTTTAGAAGGAATTGGCTCAATAGTAATAGATCATATGCTTATTAATCATTCGGCTTTAGTTATTGGCCCTTTTAATGCTATTTATGGTGTTGGTGCCTGTGTTTTGACAGCAGCCCTACTAAAATTTAAGGATAAAAATATTTTCATATTATTTATTATTGGCTTTATTGGTGGATCTTTAGTTGAATATTTTATGAGTTGGGGAATGGAACTAGTTTTAGGTTTTACCGCTTGGAATTATTCTAAATTTTTTCTTAATATTAATGGTCGTATTTGTCTTGCTTATTCCTGTATTTGGGGGGTGCTTAGTATTGTTTGGATTAAGTATTTATATCCTTTAATGCAAAAATTGATTGATAAAATTAATCCAAAAGTTGGGCAAAAATTAATTGTGTATATATCAATTTTCTTGGTTTTTGATGCTTTGTTTACGGCTCAATGTATTGTAAGAGCTAAAGCATGTGATAAAGGTATTGCACCGCAAAATGGCTATGAAAGATTTTTAGATAATACCTTTAATAGTGCTTATTTAAAAAATATGTTTAGCAATCATTGGGAGTAATTATGAAAATTTTAGTATTGTCATGTAGTACAGGTGGAGGCCATAATTCTTGTGCTAGATATATTGTAAGTGAATTTAATGATAATAATATTGAATGTCATTTTCAAGATTATCTAGAGTTAATTGGTGAAAAAAGAGCAGCTTTAGTAGAAAAATTATATTTAGATTCTACTAGAGGTAATGGTAATGTCTTTAAAGGTGTTTATAAACTAGGGGAATTATATAATAAAAGTAATATTACCAGTCCTGTCTATTTAATGAATAAACTTGCTAAAGATAAATTATATAATTATATTAAAGATAATAATTATGATTTAATTATTTGTACTCATTTATTTCCTAGTATGGCTTTAACCGCTATTAAAAAAGATTGTAATATTCATTTTATAAATGTGGCAACTGATTATGAATGCATTCCTTTTTGGAATGAAACTAAACCAGATTATTTTGTTATTCCAAGTAAGTTATTAAAAGATGATTTTGTTAAAAAAGGAATAAGTGAAGATATCTTACTTCCTTTTGGTATTCCTGTTTCATCTAAATTTAAAGATAATATTAAAAATATTAAAATAAAAACGGATAAAGATATAGTTTTACTTACATCTGGTAGTATGGGTTTTGGTAAAATGAAAGAGTTAGTTAATACTTTAATTAAAGAATTTCCAAATATTTATTTTATTGTTATATGTGGTAATAATGAAAAATTAGAGAGTGAACTTTTAAAAATTAAAAGTACTAATTTAGAAGTAATTGGCTTTACCAAAGATATGAATGCTTATATGAATTTAAGTAAAGTTGTTATAACGAAACCAGGAGGACTTACGACTAGTGAAGTTGCAACTTTAAATAAACCACTTATTCATATGATGCCTATTCCAGGAGTTGAAAATTATAATGCTACATTTTATGAAGAAAATAAAATGAGTTTAAAAGCTATAAATATTGAAGAAGTAGTTAGTAAATTAAGAGAATTATTAGATAATAAAAAATTACAAGAAGAATTAACTTGTAATCAAAGGAAAATAATTAATGGAAATTCCGCGAATGATTTAGTTAAATTTATTAAAGAAAAGTATATGTAAAAAGGAAATGACATTTAAGCATTTCCTTTTAAAATTCTTGCCTTTCCTAAAGCATTTATTTCATAATTTGCTGATCTTTTAGGTTCAGGTATCGCAATATTAAAATCTTCGCTTAAACTTTGAACCATATTTTTGTATACTTCAACGGCACCATCTAACATACCTTCTTTGATAAGTGATGCACATGGTAGTAAAAAATCAGTGCACATATGAAGAGCATAAGAATAATTATCTTCTTTTTCTAAAATTGCTTTACTTAACATTGGCCCAATCATATCGTATTGAATTAATAATTGATAATATTTAAAATCACATTTTAAGACATTTTCTCTAAATTTGCGAAGTAGTGAAAGTAGGGAACAATTATCTTCATAACCTAGGATATTACATACCATAGTAGTTATATAGCAACCACTTGGAGTATATCCTCCACTAGGTGTATGATTTGATTCCGGATTATAACAAAAATCATAATTACATTTTCTTTCATTTGGTTCTCTATAACCATGACCACTTTTACACCAATATTTATCTACGCTTGACCACTTTTCTTTATTGTTCCAGTCAAGTCTTGTACATTGTCCACATATATCTGCCATTATTTCAAATCCCCCTTTGAAAAGTAATGTATATTATAGATATTTTTTGTTTTTTGTCAAGTAAAAATGTGATATACTTAAAGTAGGGTGAAGCATAATGAATGAAGAAATGTTAACTTTGCTTGATGTTTATGGCGAAAATTTAACTAATAAAGAATATATTACGGATCCTGCTATTGCAAGAGATGAAGAAATAAAGCAATGTATTTTAACTCTTTTAACACCAGAAAAAAGTGCCTTGTTTGTTGGTAAAGCCGGTATAGGTAAAACGGCCATAGTCGAAGGACTTGCTTATCGAATTCAAAAAAACTTAGTACCAGATGCCCTTAAAGGTTGGACAGTTATTAAAATAAATGTTGCTAGTTTGATTGGGACAACTACTAATGCAAAAGATACCCAAAGTAAATTAGATGCGATTATTAGAGAACTTTCTAATCGCGAAAAAACTATTCTATTTATTGATGAAACACACCTTTTAGTTAATAGAAGTGGCGGAGTAGATTTTGCTAACCTATTAAAACCAAGTCTAGATCGTGGAGCTATTAAAATGATTGGTGCTACTACTAATGAAGAATATGAACAATATATTTTAAGAGATAGAGCATTTTTACGAAGATTTCAAAAAATTGAAGTTTTGGAAACTGATAAACCAACAACAGTTAAAATATTAATGGGAACAATTCCGAAACTAGAACATCAAATTGGTGTTAAACTTAATTATCAACCATTCCAAATAGAAAAATTTATGCGTTTTATCGTCGAAATGACTGATGAATATAAAAGAATCTATGAAATATCTAGTAGATATCCTGATATTTGTTTAACTATTGTAGCTAATGCCTTTACTTATGCTTTATATGATAATGAAAAAATAGTTACAACCAAACATTTTTATAAAGCAATTTGTAATGCAAAAAGTGTTTATGAAGATGTTAAGAAAAAAGAAATCGAAAAGTTTAAAGTTGAATTTGCTGACTTTATTAAAAATGAAAATGTTGATTTAACTAATATGGGCTAGTTTAACTAGTCTTTTTTGTATAAAAAGTATTCTTAATTCCCAAACTAAAAATAGTGATAATATGACAAATAAAAAAATAGATAATATTGAAATTACTCATCCTGATAAATTAATTTTTAAAAATCCTAAAATAACTAAACTGGATATAGTTAAATATTATAGCAAAGTAGCAGATAGAATGCTTCCGTTTTTAGAAAATAGATTAATAAGTGTTATTAGACTTCCAGATGGATTTGGTGGCGATAAATTTTTTAAAAAACATTTAGAAAATAAAAATAAAGGTATAGGTAAAAAGATATTAAAAAATGATGATAATAAAAAAGAAGATTATTATTATATTAAAGATAGAGAAGGTTTAGTATCTGAAGTCCAAATGAATAGTTATGAGTTTCATACTTGGGGTAGTACGATTAATAATTTAGAATATCCCGATATAATGGTATTTGATTTAGATCCAGATAAAAATTTAGATATTGTTAAAGTTAGAGAAGGTGTTAAAGATTTAAAAAAGATTTTAGATACTTTAAATTTAAAATCATATTTAAAAACAAGTGGTGGTAAAGGTTATCATGTCGTTGTACCAATAAAAACTAAAATGACTTGGCGTAAATTTAGAAAAACGGCTAAAGATATAGCAATGCTTATGGAGACCAAATGGCCAGATAAATATACCAGTAATATTAGACTTAAAAATAGAAAAGGTAAAATATTTATTGATTGGGTAAGAAATACTAGATCATCTACAAGTGTTGCCCCATATTCAATTAGACTTAGAGATAAATGCGCAGTATCGATGCCAATAAAGTGGAGTGAACTTGATAAAGTTAAACCAAACAATATAACAATAGATGAGACGATTAAAAGATTAAAAAGAAAAAATCCTTGGGCGGATTTCTTTAAATAATTATTTATTATCTATAAAATAAGCATAATATTCTTCATATGTTATATCGTTTTCATAAATATATTTAGCTACATCTTTACCAACATAACGATAATGCCAAGGTTCATATTTATAACCAGTTAAATATTCTTTATCTTTAGGATATCTTAAAATAAAACCATATTTATAAGAGTTTTCTATTAACCAAGCATATTCTTTAGAATTTTCAAAATTTGCTTTAGAAGAAGATGTATTAATATCTGTTGTTAAACCAGTTTGATGTTCAGAGTACCCTGGTCGGGCAGAAAAAGTATCGGCAGCCTCTTTTCCGTGATTTTTAACATATTCATTATATAAATCATATTGTGTATCATAACTACGATAAGCAGATACATTATATAAAACTATACCATCTTTTTTAGCAGCATCAACCATTTCTTTAAAATGTTCATAAGCAGTTGGATGCATCATTCTATATCCTTTATTATAATTATATTTATCATCCATTTCTACTAATTTAGGGACATAATTACTACTCAATCTATGATATTTATTAACAATTAATAGAATATCATCATCTGTATTACTATTAACAGTATTAGTATAAAATTCATAATCAATATTAGCGTTAACACATCTTATTATTTCAGTCATATCTTTTTCAGGATGCTTCTTCAAATAATTTAAATATCGATCTAGATTTTTAGCAATAAAATAATTTTCTTTTTTTAACTGATCAACATTATTTTCTTCTTTAGGTTTATTATCTATAATTTCTTTTGTTGGTTCATTGTTAATAGTAGTGTTATCCATTTTTTTATCACCCATAAAAAATATATATGTTAAGATACCTACTAATATAATTAACACACTAATTATTAATAAAACTATTGGCCAAACTTTTTTCATATAAATTCCTTTTTATTTCTTATTCATTCTATTAAATAAATCAAATTTTTCAATATCATTTAAACCATCACTAGATGGATACTTTAAAACATTATAAATCACTATAATCACTATTATTAATACTAACATATGACCACCTATTAATAGTATATCATATTATATATCTAAAGGTTGAAATATAATTTTTTTAAGTGTGCCTTTGTCAGTTATTTTTAAATAATCACAACTAGTTATATCAGCACCAGCTATAGTATCAAGTCTGATAATTTTGCCATTAAAGAATTCTATTTCAATATATTTTTTCAATAGATAGAATCTTTCATGATTTTCATTATACATAATAGCGTTACGATATAATCTTTTTTCTTTAACTTTTTCGCCAATATTAAACATTCTAATATCTCCTTTCGTTTGAGATTATAACATGCGTTTTTTGAATATTACCCTTTCTTGGATGAAAAATAATAACTTTTTTAACTTTTTTACAATTTTAGACATAAAAATTAAAAAACCCGCTTATTTGGCGAGTCTCTAGATCATATATGGGGCAATTGCGAAATATATTTCCCCCCTTTTATAAATTTAATTAATTCTCATTTGTTATATAATACACTTTTTACTTCAAAAAGAGAATAGCAAATTGCTATCCATTAATAATTATTTAAACTGTATGAACTTCCATGACCATAAACATGCCAATCTTTATCTATAAGTAACTTATCACTTAAAAATATTATATCATCATATATTTCATTGAAACTACTTTTTATAAAACCAACTTTACATTTTGTATCGGCATATTTTTCACATTCTTCTTCATTTGTTATAGTTAAAACATAATAATTTTTATCAGTTTTAATAACAGCACCAAATAATCCTAAAATATTTTCATTTGAAGGAATTTCATATGTTTTCTTTTCTTTAGTTTCGCTATTGCCATTACTAATATACCAAAATACTGTGTGATCTTTGATATAAATATTAGTGTCGCCTCCATAAGATACAAAATCAAAATCATCATTAATGTCTGATAGATTTAAATAATCATTAGGATTATAGCCTTTAATATCCTTATAATCGCTTACAGAAAGTATCTCTGTACTATTGCCATCATTATAAATACTATAAATCAAATTATTATTTTTATCATAAAGTCCATTTACTAAAATGTATGAAATATTGTTATTTCCATAATCTATTTTCATACAATTTTTATTATTAGAAAATAATTTTTGACCATTAAATCTGTATAGACTACCATCACTTGTTACAAAAAAATATTCCGTAGCTGATACTGCATCTTTAATTTCTTCACAAACTATTCCTTCAGAATTGGATTGTCCCCAACCATAACCATAATTATTTTCTTCAATTATTTTCTCTAGTTTAGAATTTTTACCACATCCACATATTAAAAGTAAAATAACTACTAACCATAATGTTTTTATATAATATACTTTTTTCATATTAATCCCTTCCCACACAATTATATCATTTAAGAACTACTTTTTACAATGTAATCACAATAAATTAAGAAAAAGATAGAATTTAATATTTTTTTGACAAAATTATTAACTCTCTAGGAATATTTTATAAAAATAAAAATCATCTCAATTTAGAGATGAAATATATTTGAATGTCCGAAAAGTTCGGACAGATTTGTCAATGGGGCGGAATAAGAGGATCGAACTCTTGCATACCGGAGCCACAATCCGGCGTGTTAACCACTTCACCAATTCCGCCATAACGGTAGTTAAATAATATCAAAAAAACGAATAAAATGCAACAATATTTGCAAAAAGTATTAATTAGTTTATAATAATTTTTAACAGGTGATCGTATGATTTGGAATCCTTGGCATGGTTGTCATAAGAAAAGCGCGGGTTGTTTAAATTGTTATATGTTTAGAAGAGATAGTTTATATGATAAAGATAGTAATATAGTAACTAAAACTAAAGATTTTAATTTGGCCACCAAAAAACATCGCGATGGTAGTTTTTATATAAAAGATGGAGAAGTAGTTTATACTTGTATGACATCAGATTTTTTTATTGAAGAAGCTGATGCTTGGCGAAGTGATATTTGGCAAATGATTAAGGCAAGAAGTAATGTGCATTTCTATATTATTACAAAAAGAATTGAAAGATTTAGAGAATGTATTCCTAGTGATTGGGGTAATGGTTATCCCAATGTTACGGTATGTGCAACTTGTGAAAATCAAGAAATGGCAGATGAAAGATTACCATTACTTTTAAGTTTACCTATTAAACATAAAGAAATAATTGCTGAACCAATCCTAGAAGAAATAAATATCGAGAAATATTTGCAAAGCGGCAAAATTGAACAAGTAACAGTAGGTGGAGAATCAGGTGAAAAAGCAAGAGTTTGTGATTATAAATGGATTTTATCTTTAAAGAGTCAATGTGAAAGAAATAAAGTACCCTTTTATTTTAAACAAACCGGTGCTAAATTTTTAAAAGATGGTAAAATTTATAATATTCCTCGTTATGAGCAATTAAAACAAGCAAATAAATCAGGCATTAGTACTATCTAAAATTAATGAAATTCGGCATCGATAACTTCATTATACATATTTAACACAAAATCTTTATTAAAATTATATTGATAACGATAATGAGTAGTTTCATAATCATTAGTATACTTATCTATTGGTATTAATTTAAAATTTCGCATATCTTTGTTAAAATAATTAACAATAGGTATAGCTCTAACATCATTAATATTTATTTTATTGTTATCTTTTGTTACTTTTAGGGTGGAAAGTAAGCCGAATTGGTAGGCATTATCAAATTTTTCACCAGTTCTAGATATATCATCATCAGCAGATACAAAATTACCAAGAGAGTAGTAGACTAAAGTTTTGTGTTCATCACCAATCCATTTAATCGGTTGTATTGAATGAGAATGACTACCAACTAAAATATCTACACCAAGAGAATTTAAGTAGTTAGCTAGTTCAATTTGTTCATTATTAGGACTATTAGTAAATTCAATACCAAAATGCACAATAGCAATAATTACATCAACTTGATTCTTTATATTATCAACATCTTTTTTAATTCTTTCTTTATCAATTTCTAAAGTATCTTGTTTGCGATATAAATTAACAGTATATAATTTATCATTACTTAATTTTTGATTAGTACCATAAGTATAAGCAATAAAACCGAATTTAATCCCATTTACCTCTTTAATATGCGTTTTATTTATATCTTCTTCCGATTCATTAGTGCCCAAAGTCATAATGTCAGAATTATTTTTAAAAAAGTTAATTGAAGATTTTATCCCATCATAGCCTCGGTCATTAGCATGGTTATTCGCGGTACTTAAAACTTCCATATCAAGAGTAGTCATTAATTTACCTATCCATTCTGGCGCACAAAAATTAAAACCAGTACCACTAACTTTTAAATTATCATTACCAATAACTACTTCCATATTACCAATAGATAAATCATCATTTTTAAAATAATCTTTAACTAAAGAAAAATATTCATCTTTATCATCACCATTATTAACGGCATCATAAAATGGACTTTCAAAAAGAAAATCACCAACGATAGTAAGATTTGCTTCTTTTGCTTTATCTTTTTCTTCAACTTTGGTATTATTACTATTTTTATTTTTAGTATTATCTAACTTTTTATTATTCAGATAAAATATAGCAAGTATAATAGTAGAAACAATTAAAATTAAAAAACACATTTTGATAAAATTTTTACTCTTCATAATTATCACTAAAACCATCATAGCATATTTTATTAATAATATAAATAAACGCTTTTAGAAAAACTAATAAAATAAAAATAATTACTACTAATATTTAGAATAAATTACTTGTTATATCTCGTAAAAGATGATTTTTTGTGGTAAAATTTATATGAGAGGAAAAATAATTTACTTAGTAATTAGGGAAAGAATTTAGTGGTTTGGGGGTGTTAATTAATGAATTCAATTAACAAACAATTAATAGATTATGTTGAAAATAATATCTTTCCAATCTATAAGAAGAATGATGCGGGACATGGAATCGAACATATCAAATATGTTATTCAAAGAAGCTTAGAATTTGCCAAACAATTTGATAATATTAATTTAGATATGGTTTATGTAATAGCGGCATTTCATGATATAGCTCATCATATTGATAAAGATAATCATGAAGTATTATCGGCAAAAATATTTTATGAAAATGAATGGATGAAGAATTTTTTTAATGCTGAACAAAGAAAAATAATTAAGGAAGCAATAGAAGACCATCGAGCAAGTTTAGAACATGAACCAAGAAGTAATTATGGAAAAATAGTTTCATCTGCTGATAGAAACACTGACATAATATCTATATTAAAAAGAACGCATGCTTATACTTTTAAACATTATCCTGATTTGGATATAGAAGAAATGATTAATAGGGCATATAAACATATTTTAAAAAAGTTTGGAACAAATGGCTATGCTAAAATGTACTGTTATGATAAAGATTATGAAAATTTAAAAAAGGATGTAGCAAATTTAATAAAAAATTGCTGTGTATTAGATTTGAGGTGATAAAACAATACAAAAATATAAAAAGATATGGTATGATATATATGTTGAAGATG
>CANQQX010000038.1 GCA_947626115.1 uncultured Bacilli bacterium | reverse complement strand
GCTGTCTCCCGTAGGAGTCTGGGCCGTGTCTCAGTCCCAGTGTGGCCGATTAACCTCTCAGTTCGGCTACGCATCGTCGCCTTGGTAGGCCATTACCCCACCAACTAGCTAATACGCCGCAGGCCCATCTCCAAGCGATGCTTTAAGGGCATCTTTACTCCGTAGAGCACATTCGGTATTAGCAATCGTTTCCAACTGTTATCCCCAACTTAGAGGCAGGTAACCCACGTGTTACTCACCCGTTTGCCACTAGATGGAAATTCCAAATCGATAGAAATCCGGTTCTTGTGCAAGCACGCAAACTTTCAATCAGTCTCAATGGGCCATCTCGTTCGACTTGCATGTCTTAGGCATGCCGCCAGCGTTCATCCTGAGCCAGGATCAAACTCTCAATAAAAAAGATTTTATAAATTAAATCTCATCTTTAAGTTTTTTCCTAAGCTACTCAAATTGACTTTTTACTTAGTTTTCAAAGATCATTTTTGCACTTCTTTTCCGATGTGCACTAGTAATATACCAAATTGAAAATAAAATGTCAACAAAAAAATTACTTTTTTTTACATTTTTTGCTTTTTTACACTTTTTAGGCATAAAATACGGCATTTTTCTTTGAATATTACCTATATATTTATATGAAAAAAATAGCAAATAAATGTCAAATTTAGGTTCTTAAACATTAAGGAGTGATGAATAAAAAATCATCACTTCTTTTTATGTAAAATTGAATGCAAAAAAATAGACATCGCAACATTTTCCTTGTTACAATATCATTAGCAAAAAATAACAGAAGGGTGTTGTCGATGTCTATAAATAATTCTATACTAAAAATCTTAAATATGAAAGATAAAAATTTAATTTTTAATGATAATTTTGTTGAAGAAAGAATAATTAAAAACAAAAGAAGCTTAATAATCAAAGGATATTTAAAAAATGATTTTGAAAAATGTCCCAAATGTGGATGTATTAATGAATATACTATTGTTAAATGTGGCACAAAAAATTCTTTAATAAAAATACCAAAAATATCAGGATTAGATAGTTATTTGGAAATCAAGAAACAAATATATAAGTGTAACATTTGTAATAAAAAAATAACATCTACATCAAGCATTGTTGATTATCGATGCAGAATAAGTAACAACACTAAACTTTCAATAATTAACGAATCAAAAAAAATATTACCACATACATATATTGCAAATTCTCATAATGTTAGTAATATGACAGTACAAAGAGTATTAGATAGAATTTATAATTCTGAAAAAGTATATAAAAGTTATTTACCCGAAAATATATGTATAGACGAATTTACAGCATTAAAAAGAAAAATGGCATTTAATATATGTGATGCAGAAAATGGAAAAACAATAGATATAGTATTAGATAGAAAAATAGATATATTAGAAAATTACTTAAATCATTTTTTACCAGAAGTAAGAGAGAAAGTGAAAAATGTAGTAATGGATATGTATAAGCCATATTTAGAACTAATAACTAAAATGTTTGTCAATGCCAAAATAATAATAGATATGTTTCATATAGTACAGTTAATGAGCCGAAGTTTAAATAAAACAAGAATAAAAGCAATGAAAGGTGATAAAGCCAATTATCGAAAGTATAAAAGATACTGGAGATTATTTTTTAAGCCAAGATTAGAATTAGATAGTAGTACATGGAAGAAATATACATGTTTTAAAGATTTAATGACAGAAGTTGATGTAATAGATTATCTTTTAAGTCAAAATGAAGAATTGAAAAACACTTATGAATTATATCAAAGTATACTTTATGCATTACAAAGAAAAGATTATGATTTATTTACTAAAATAATTAATGAAGAATATCCTTTAATATCAGATTATATGAAAACAACGGTAGAAACTTTAAGAGAATTTAGTCCATATATTAAAAACACATTAGAGCAACCATACAGTAATGGAGTCATGGAAAGAAATAATAACACATGTAAATTGATAAAAAGAGTTGCTTTTGGATTTAGAAATTTCAATAATTTTAAAGCTAGAATTTTATTTGCTACTAATGTATTTAGACCAACCAAAAAGAATGATGATCTTTTATTCATCACTCCTTAATGTTTAAGAACCCAAATTTATCTACTATTTAATATTTTTTTATATTTTTCTAAATATTCATTTAATATTTCTCTATTAAAAGGCCCCACATTTTCTTGTTTCATTTTAATTAATTTTTCAAGTTCCTTATTAATAACAAATTCCAAATCTTTGGAATAATGCATGATTTTTTTATGATATTTATATTCATTTTTATCTAGAATACGATATCCACCATCCGGAAATACTCGTAAATCTAAATCATAATCAATATACTTTAGTACTCCATCATCCCAAAGGTAAGGGGATGCAATATTGCAATAATAAAATAAACCAAATTCTTTAAACTGAGCCATTATATTAAACCAATGATGCTTATAATATATAATGATAGCCGGTTCTTTTGTTCTATGTCCTCTACCATCTTCTTCAATTAATAATGTTTTATAATTACCACATACCAAGTAGTCTTCTGTTTCTTCAATAACTGTTGATTCTTCACAAATACTATTAATATGCCCATTATGTTTATAACAATGGAGTTTAAAGTTATCACCCATCTTATGTAACATTTAAACCATCTCTTTATCTAAATTATACTATATATTAATTTTTTGAACAATAAAAAATATGCCTATACTAGACATATTATTGCAATAATTCAATTGCTTTTTGTAATTGATAATCATTATTTTCATCGTTTTTGATATTATAATCTGGAACAATTCCTATACCATCAATACATTTGCCAGAAGGTGTCAACCATTTAGCAGATGTATATTTAACAGAATCACCATTTTCAAGTTCCGCAACTTGTTGCACTTTTCCTTTACCATAAGTAGTAGTACCTACTAAAGTCGCATTATAACTTTCTTTTAGGGCTGCTGCTAATATTTCAGATGCTGATGCTGACGTACGATTTGTTAAAACAACAACAGGATATGTTTTCTTTTCTTTTGTTTCATCTTTATAAGCAAAAGTACTATTACTTGTTTGTAGTGAATATATTACTTTACCTTCTTCTAAGAATAATGAGGCCACATCTTCAGCTGCTGATAAATAACCCCCAACATTATCTCTTACATCAATAATAAGAGCAGTCATTCCTTTACCTTCTAGATCACTTAAAGCTCTTTTAACTTGGACATCTAAGTTTTCTGAAAATTTAGTTATATCTAAATAACCTATTGTCGTATTTTCTATCATTTGATAATTAATTGTTGTATTTTCTAGTGCTTCTTTAGCAACATTGAATTTTAATATTTCCCCATTTCTATTAACTTCTAATTCCACATTTTTAATTTTATCATCCTTAATTAAATTTTTTATTTCATCACTACTCATATTTTCCACATTAGTACCATTTAAATTTACAATAACATCTTTGACTTGTAAACCAGCTTTTTCGGCAGGAGAACCTGCAGTAATATCAACTATTTCATTATTTGTTATCGAAATACCTATCCCATCATAAGTAGCTGCTAGATCATCAATAATATCACTATATTCATCATCATTTAAATATGTAGTATATTTATCACCTAAAAAATTAACCATTGCCTCTTCTGCTGCATTAAGCATTCCTTCTTTATCAATATCATCATAATATTTAGATAAAAGTGTATTATAGACATCAATGAATTCTTGTAATTCTTTATCTTTAACTATATCACCTATATTATCTGAAGAATTATTTAACATAATAACACCTGTTGTTACACTAGCTACAATAGCAGTTATGATCATTATTAAAATAATTTCTAATAAATTAAATCCTTTAACTTTTTGCATTTTGAGACCACTTCCCACATTTTAATTTTAACATGGAGCATAAAAAAAAGAAAGCAAATTGCTTTCTAACTTAATTTTTTTTGTATAGTTGTGTAATCTTCTAGATATTCTTTAATCTTACCATCCTTAATATATAATAATGTTAAATCGCCAAAATCTAAATCTTCTATTTTTTTAGCATTAGGATTACTTTTATTATCTTCATTAACATTATAATATTTTTTATTTAAACCATTACTTAAATCTAAGAAGTATATTTTAATATAATCTTTTTCACTAGATTTACTTTTATATCGAGATAGTATAGCAGAATATTCTACTGCTTTATTGGCATCACCATCATATGCTAAAACATAATATTCATCATATGGTCTATTTAAAAGAGTTCCAACAGTTAATTTATCATAACTAATAGTTGGAGCTGTCTTTTCTTCTTCAGCTTTTCCTTCATCTTTCTTTAACATTTCGGTTAAACCATAGATTACTCCGACAAATAAACCTATTACTATAACTATTATAATAAATCTTTTTACTTCGTTTTCTTCTTCTGTAGCACCTCCACCAATACCACGTACCTTTTTATTATTATTTTTAAACATTGGATTTTCTTTCATTTTTTTGCTCATTATAAACCCTCCTATCACTTATAATTATAACTAAATATTTGGGTAAAAGCAATTAAATATCTAAAAAAATCTATAGTATTTAAACTATAGATCATTTAATTATTTAGTATTTGCTACTAATGTTTCATTACCAAGTGAGTTTGCTATTAATTGCATTTCAGCTACTGTAAGTTCGGTACTAGCAAGATAATACGATATATTATTAACATCCCAACTTAAGCTATTTGCACTTAAAGCACCAATTGTTTCACTTAAGAATAATGGTTCTCCATATACTGGTACTATTTCCATACTATCATTTGCAATAGTGGCTTCTTCAATTAACACAAAGTTTTTCTCACCACTAAATGTTAGAATTACTCGATTACCTGTGGCAGTTTCTACTTTTTCAGAACTTGTTAGATAAGTATTACTTGGTATATATAATGGATAAATAATATTTTCAATACTAGTTGTCTTTTTATCGGTTTCAGTATTTGTTTGAGTGTTTGTATTGGTATCACCTTGAGTAGTATTTTCGTTAGTAGTTTCAGTTTGATTATTTTGAGTTGTATTTTGTTCAGTAGTATCTGTTTTATTTTCACAAGTTTGGCCATCTTCACAAGTTTTATTCTCTTCTTTTGATTTTTCTTCATTCTTTGGCTCTTCTTCCTTAACATAATCTTCTAATTTGAAATCATTTTTATTAAGTCCGGCTTTTAAATCAACATTTTCAAAATCAACTTTAATCTTAACAATATCATTGGCATTATACACTTCAACTTTTTCGACTACTTTTTTATTATTTAAATAGATCTTTTGATAAGTAAGTTCGGCATTATTTGGATAATTTACTTTAGATTTAATAACATAACCTTTATCACTTTCTAGAAGCGTACTGTCAGCATCATCTTCTACATCTTTTAAAATACTACCTAATAAATATGCTTGAGATGAATTATCAGGCCATTCACTTTGGAATTTAAAACTCTTATTTAAAGCAGGGGTAATAACATAAATATCATCTTGATTCTTTAAAATTATTTGTTCGTGATTATTGGTTTGATTTACCAGTATAACTTTGTAATAATTATCTTTTAAATAATAACTTTCTAGACTATAAGTAAATGTTTCTTCATCATTACTAATTTCCATATTACCAGTTACTTTATAAGATTTACTATTATTAATGTTATTTTTAAAGTCTTTTATAACATCATCCTTACCTTCTTTACCACACCCACAAAGTAGAAGGGCAAAACATAATATTACCGCTAATCTTTTCAAATTTACCACATTCCTTTTCTAATTAAAATATATTTGTTAATTTTATAAATATTCATGTATAATTAGATAAATTTATTCCATAATACTAATAAAGGTGAGTGAGTTAGATGGAAACATTTCAAAAAGTAACACTAATATTTACAGTAATTGGTGCCATAAACTGGGGTTTAATCGGATTTTTCGACTTTAATTTAGTTGAATCATTATTCGGTGCTGAATCTATGTTACCAAATATTGTATATGCTATTGTTGGAATATGTGGTTTAATCAATATTGGTATATTCTTTAACCATTTTGAATGTAAAGAAAAATAGTCGTTTATGACTATTTTTCCTTCTTAAATATGGTAAGTATTTTGCTAACAGTATAAATTATACTATTAGCATTTTTTATGGCTATTTTTTTGCCTAAGGCTTTACCGCCAACAGTTAGGGATGATGTAAGTGAAGCAAATAAAACATTCCAAAATGATAAATCACTATTAATAAATAAATTAACTACTAAAACAGTAATTAAACTACCACTTACAATACCACACACATCACCAACAACATCATTACAAAAACTCGAAACAGTACTAGCGTTCTTAGCAATATTAATGGCTCTTTTAGCACCTTTCATTTTTTGACTTGCTCTTGAATGAAACTCTTTAACATCACAGCTTAAAGCAGCAGTACCAATTATATCAAAAATTATCCCTATTAAAATAATAGTTATAATACATATAATCAAAATAATGTTATTAAATGTACCTAAATAATTAGCAACTAAACTAAATATAATTGCTAAAATTAATGTTAAGAAAAAGACCTTTAAAGTCCAATTATTTTTCATAAATCTCCTTAAAAATAAAAAAAATATGGTATATTATAAATCAATTTTATGGTTTAGGTCGAGTTGAATTTCTCTATTTTCTACTAACAGTTACCCGTTAGCGATTTCTCTTTAAAGAAAACAATTAGGCGTTACCGGTCTAATTACTCGATTGCCACTTAATCCATACTTTAATACTTATAATATGTACATTCTAGAGATTTTCTCAAACACCAATATTGTCGTTATCCGCTTTTGCAAGAATGATTTCAATCAATTAATCATGATATTCCCCATTATCACGCACGGCAAGAATTACTATTATTACGACGTAGTAAAAGGAAAAGTGGATTATATGCCATTATAATCTTTCCTTAAACTTTAAATCATATATTCACCCTAACCTGGGCGGAAAAAGCAAATATATAAAGTGTCCTCTTCTATTGGTAGATTTTTAGCCCTACCTTCAGACAATGTTAGGTGACTAGAATAATGCACCACAGGAAAATTATAGCAAATTTACTAAAAATTGTCAATTTCACGTAAAAAAAATAATTTTCTAATATATTATACTTGAAAATTAGAAAATTATTTACTATAAGTGCATAACTCAATAAAAATATTTATTACGTTGGAGCAAGAGCCACTCGGAAACCTGCGCCCCATACTTCGCCAACATCAGTTCGGAAATAAAATTGACTTATAACAGCACCTTGATCAAACCACGAGCCGCGAGACAACCATGGTTCAGCAGATCTTACAAATTCTGCACTATTGGAATACCAACTGCTATGAAGATACAAACTACCATTCCCTTCAATATAAGTATAAAATGGTCCTAATTCACCAATCGCATCACCTAGTATTCTTTTATTAAAAGATGTTGATGTACTATCCTTAGAATATCTATCTATATAGCCATTATCCATTTCTTTAGCCAAAGTTTCAATATCAAAATCACTACTACCAACACTACCTTCCACACAAGCCGCCATAGTTTCTAAAGTACCGCCGCTCATATCATACACTCCACTAATATTACCCGTTGTACTTGCTAAAAACCCAGTAGTTGTATTCCATGGCTTAGTTTTAGTATTATCGCTACTATCTGCAGAATCGCCTTTACCTGGCACAGCGTTTCGATCAGTTCCTGCTACAGCAGAATATCCAGTTTTATAATCGCTAGCATTATTTATATTTATTTTTGAACCAATACCATATTCAGAATGAGAAAGATAAGTTATGGCTCCCCATTCTGTATTTTTTAACATATGACTATCTAAATCTCTTTTATAATTATATGATGTCATAAACATATTTTTAATAGAAATGTATCTCCAAGAATAAACATTCGGCTTTACTATTACATTATCGTGTTCTTCCCTATTTATTTGTGCACCTGCAACATTTTTTGCACCTTTATATCCTGTTTCGAATTTACCTACCCAGATGCCATTTAAATCTTTATCCCCTAAAGTAAAGGCTGGATGAGTATAATATTTTCCAACCGCAGCATCACTTTCTGCCATTTTTGGGGCATTTGCTACACTGCCAAATTTTATATCTATTATTCTTGATTTATCAATGGCCTGTCTTAAGGAAGTATCATAATCATTATTAATTAATATTTTTGAATCTATAATTTCTGCATAATTTCCCATATCCCATATTTTATATTGATATCTTGGTATCCAAACAAAATAACTTTCAATGTCATCTTCTATTATGTGATCTCCAACTTGATAATTTGTATTACTTGGATTATCTATGAGTATTACAGCATTAGCCCATTTCTTTTCACTATAGTTATACCACTCACTTTTTTCGTTAGCATAGTATACTTCACCATTTGGTTTTATCTCTACCGGTATTAAAGGTGCCTTTAATACTGGGTCTGCTCCATTAAGTATTGGATCTATCCAATTATCTTTATGTACTCCACTTTTTTCATATAATTCGTCGATAGCTTCTTCAACATTTGTTTTATTATAATTATTATAGGCTACTTTATTACTTTCAATATAGGCATCTACTGCATATACTGTTGTTATTGATATTATTAATCCTACTATTATTCCTAGTATAAATTTATAATTATTTTTTATTACTCTTTTCATCTATAATAACCTTCTTTTATTATAAGATTATTATAATATACCCCCCCCGAGAATCAAGAATTTTTTTATATTTATCAAAAGAAAAAAGCACGATTTTGTGCTTTTCAATTATATTAATCTTTCTTTATTACTACTGATACAGTTGCAGATACTTCATAGTTAACAAGTGGATTAGTATTTTCAATTTTAACTTCTACTTGATGAGTACCTTCACCAAGACCAGCTAAATCAACATAGCCTTTAATGTCATTTATGCTATTAATATTTGATGCAACACCTTTAACCTGAACTGATGGTTTAACAGAATCGAGTGTTGCTGTATATCCTTCTGGAACATTTCGTTTCATTATTTCACTCATTTCCAAAGTTTTTTGTGTTTCATCACCAAAGGTTACAGCAATAGTTGCATTTTTAGTACTAATATATCTAACACCATTTGGTTTACTAATAACTACTGTATAATTCTTAGCAGATTCGCTACCCATACCATCAACGTTAATATATACTGGTACAGAAGTTATTTCTTTAATTTCATTTTCTTCACCATATATATCAACAGAGTATGATGCACTTCCATTAATTGAAACGGATGCAATAGCTTTACCATTTACTAATTTACCAGTTGTTAGTACCGAAATTGGTACAGTTGTATGATAACTATTAAGTACTAAAGTTCCTGTTAAAGTATTTGGTACTATTTCGACATTTTTAACTATTTCACCATTATTATCATAAGCTACTAAAGGAATACTTGTAAGTTCATAAGTACCTTCTTCAGTATATGATTCATCAGCTACAGATACTAAAGCTTTAATAGATGAAATTTCATCAATACGATCTTGACTACCTTTAACAATAACTTCATTACTATCTAAAGTAACACTATCAACACTTAATTTTGGATCTAAATCATCAGTGCCAACTAAATCATAAGTTACACTTTGAACTTCACTAACTTTATCTTTAATAGTAACTGTTAAATAAGATGGGTCTAAAATATAATCTACTGAATCAATAGCTTCACTACAAGTAAAGTATACTTTATAAGTACCAGCTTCTGTATATTTAGATAAGTTAAGTTCTACTTCAAATTCACCAAGTTGTTTTGCTAAATAAATATCACTTTTACGTCCAGCAATAGTTATATCTACTGTTTCAGGAACATTTTCTACGACAAATGCTTCTTCATTATATACTAATTTTACAGGAACATTTTTTATTCTCTCTGCTTCGGTATTTACTAAACTAATAACTTTATTATCAATTAGAAAGAAGCAAATAACCGAAAATATTAATGATATAACAATTAAAAATTGTGGCCTATTAAGAAGTTTATTAAAACTTATATTATTAGCACTCATAGTTTTATTTAAATTATAAACTATTCTACTTATTGGCATAATAATTATTTTATCTATAACACGATAGATAGAATCAATTATTAACCATAATATTTTACCTAATTTTTTAAAAAACTTACTCATTATCTTCACCGCCTTCTTTTTCTTCTGCTTCAAAGAAGACTTCAGCCTTTGGACTTAATTCTTCAATTAATTTCATTCTAAATTCATCTAATGTTAAATTATAAGCAAGTTCATTATTGCAAGCAATTGAGATACGACCATTTTCTTCAGAAACAATTAGCGCAATGGCATCACTTTCTTCGGCAATACCTAAAGCCGCTCTATGACGAGTACCAAGTCTTTTAGATATATTTGGATTCATACTTGTTTTAAAGACGGCCCCAGCACAAGTAATACGATCTCCTTGAATAATTACACCACCATCATGCATTGGTGAATTAGGAAAGAAGATAGTTTCTAATAAATCATCTGTTAAATCAGCATATACTTTGGTTGAATTACTAATATATTCTTCTAGTGATATTTCTCTTTCAATAACAATTAAAGCTCCGACACGATTCTTTTTAAAATATTCAACTGCTTTCATTATTTCAAATACTACTTTTTCTCTTTCATCAACAGTTAATATTTTATGACGGCCTAAAAGTTGAGTTCTACCTAAAGATTCAAGAACACTTCTAATTTCTGGTTGAAATATAACAATAATTGCAAGTGGTCCCCATGCAACAATATATTCAAGTAATACACCAACTGTATATAAATTTAATAAATCACTAAGTATTTTAATTAAAAGAATGATAACTACCCCTTTAACTATTAATACCATTTTAATATTATTTTTAACATTTTTTAAAATATAATAGAAAGCTAACCAAACAATACATATATCTATTGCTTTAGTAATTACTCCCCATATCCAAGATAAATCCATAAATTCACTCCTTTTATCTTTGCTTTATCATTATAGCAAATTTTTTATAAAATAAAAAGTCCTAATAAAAGAATATAATAGTTAAGAATTATATATTTTATTAATTAACTTTGGTAATTCTTTTATATCATTTATGCTATATTTAGCAACAAAACTTTGATCAAAACCATATTTTGCATGAATAAATGTAGCATTTGCTTTTTCTGTTTCTAACATATCCTTTTTGGTATCGCCAACATATATACCTTTGGTAATATTATTTGCATCTAATAATTTTTTTATTGCATCTCCTTTAGTTAAATTATAACTAGCTGCTCCTATATAACAATTAAAATAATTTTCTAAATTACTAACTTTAAGAAATGCCTTAACATATTCATTATTATTATTAGTAACTATACCCAATTTATATTTTTTACTTAAATTTATAATTACATCATTAACTCCATTATAAATACTAGCTCCTTTTTTTAAAATAATTTCTCTTGTTTTAGCAATAATTTGTTCCATTATTTGTTCTCTTACTTTTTTATCTAATTTAGGCATATAATATTTAGCTATATCACTAAAACTTAATCCCATACCATTAGCAATTTTTTCTTTACTTACTTGATCTATTTTCAAATTCGCACAGATTAGATTAGCTCCTTCATAAGTTGCATCTAAAGTATTCCATAGTGTTCCATCTAAATCAAATATAATCATTTTAATTCACCTTTATTTATAATACACTTTTTTAGGTAAAATAAAAAGTCCTAATGGACTTTCAGACTGTTGACAAACTACATTTTTATGCTGTGTATTAGATTGGTGGTGTTAATGGTAATCAGCATATGCTATATCAATGTCAAAAGGAAAAGCAGCATTATA
>CANQQX010000037.1 GCA_947626115.1 uncultured Bacilli bacterium | reverse complement strand
TCATCAAATTAATCAACCACCTTTTCTATATTATACCAAATTGGTGATTGCGAAAAAATTTCACTCCTTAATGCTGATTTTTCTGCTTTTTTCTTGCAAAAAAAAGACTTCTATAATACAATAAATCTAGGTGGTTTATTGTGTTAAAAGAGTTTAAAGAATTTATTGCAAGGGGAAATGTAGTGGATCTTGCTGTTGGTGTTATCATCGGTGGAGCTTTTAGTAAAATAGTAACTAGTTTAGTTGATAACATTTTTGGCCCAATTATTGGGATGATTTTAGGCGGTATTGATTTTTCTAAGTTAGCTATTACTGTTGGTAGTGCGCAAATTCTATATGGAATATTTATTCAAAATATTATTGATTTTTTAATTACTGCTTTATGCTTATTTATCGTAATTAAAATAATTAATAAATTTAATAATGATTTGCATAAGATTAGTAAGAAGGGCAAAAAAACAGGAGAAGAAAAAGAAATTTTACCACCAAAACCTGCTGATATTGTATTACTTGAAGAAATTAGAGATTTATTAAAAGAGAATAAAAAAGGAGGTAAGAAAAAATAATGAAATGGCTATATTTATTAATTGGTTTAGTTGTTGGAATTATCCTAGGTTTTATCATATCGCGTGTGATTATGAAAAAATATTTAACTAAAAACCCACCAATTAATGAAAAAATGATTGAAGTAATGATGAGTAGTATGGGTAGAAAACCTAGTCAAAAACAAGTTAGACAAGTTATGAATCAAATGAATAGATTCAAATAAAAGAGAAATAATAATTAATAAATAAATCGTTGATGAAGAATAGTAACTATAAAAATTTAGCAAAGAGAGTTAGTGGTTGGTGTAAACTAATTAAAGAATTATAGTGAATCTACTTCGGATGAGTATTTAATACATACCGGTTAAAAGCCGTTATCTATAATTAAGTAAATAAAAGGATGGTACCGTCATTTTGACTCCTTATAAGTATCATTCTTTTTATTTTAGAAAAAGGAGAGAAAGATAAAAATGATAGATATAAAATTAATAAGAGAAAATAGAGAATTAGTAAAGGAAAATATTAAAAAGAAATTTCAAGATGAAAAATTACCTTTAGTTGATGAAGTATATGAACTTGATATTAAATATAGAGAGTGTAAAACTCAAGCTGATAATTTAAAGAGTGAAAAAAACAAATTAAGTGCTTCTATTGGTGAATTAATGCGTGATAAAAGAATAGATGAAGCCAATAAAATAAAAGAACAAGTTGCTGAGATTAATAAACAAATACCAGAGCTAGAAGCAGAAGAAGAAAAGTTAGAAGAACAAGTTAAAAAGATAATGATGGTTATTCCGAATATTATTGCCGATGATGTTCCAATTGGTAAAGATGATACAGAAAATGTGGAATTAGAAAAATTTGGGGAACCAGTTGTACCAAATTATGAAATACCTTACCATGCTGATATTTGTAATTTATATGATGGCCTTGATAAAGAAGCAGCTGGTCGTACTAGTGGCGAAGGTTTTTACTTTTTAAAAGGTGATATTGCCAGACTTCATTCAGCAATGCTATCTTATGCTCGTGATTTTATGATTAGTAAAGGATTTACTTATTGCATTCCTCCTTTTATGATTAGAAGTGATGTTGTTACTGGTGTTATGTCTTTTAAAGAAATGGAAGCTATGATGTATAAAATTGAAGGCGAAGATTTATATTTAATTGGTACTTCAGAACATTCTATGATGGGTAGATTTATCGGCCAAATGATTAAAGAAGAAGATTTACCTTTAACTTTAACTAGTTATTCACCATGTTTTCGTAAAGAAGGGGGATCTCATGGTCTAGAAGAAAGAGGATTATATCGAGTTCATCAATTTGAAAAACAAGAAATGGTAGTTTTATGTAAAATGGAAGACGGTATGAGCTGGTATAATAAGATGTGGAATTACACAGTTGAATTTTTTAGAAGCTTAGATGTACCTGTTAGAACACTTGAATGTTGTAGTGGTGATCTTGCCGATTTAAAAGTTAAATCTTGTGATGTTGAAGCATGGAGTCCAAGACAACAAAAATATTTTGAAGTTGGTTCTTGTTCCATTTTAGGTGATGCCCAAACAAGAAGACTAGGTATTCGTTATAAAAGTAGTGAAGGAACAAAATTTTTGTGTTCTTTAAATAACACAGTTGTGGCGACTCCTAGAGGGTTAATTGCGGTACTCGAAAATAATTACCAAGAAGATGGCTCAATTAATATTCCAAAAGTATTACAACCTTATATGGGTGGACTTACCAAATTAGAAAAAGTTACTAAATAAAGAATTTAAGCGATTAAGTACTTTTTTGTTATTGTAAAAAAGTGGCAGGAATGCCAGAAAAATACAATGACATATTGAATATTATTTATATATTATGTTATTCTTTTAGAAAGAAGTGGTTAGTATGGAACAATTTACTTTATATTTTTTATTATTTATAATTTATTCCTTTTTAGGATGGTTAATGGAAGTAATATGTAAATTTATTCAATTTAAAAGGTTTGTCAATCGTGGCTTTTTAATTGGACCCATTTGTCCTATTTATGGTTATGGTGTTTTAGGTATATTACTTTTAATTGGTACTGATACTAAAGATTTTTTAGGAGTATTTCTTAAATCAATTTTAATATGTTCGGTGTTAGAATATTTTACATCTTATATAATGGAAAAAATATTTCATGCAAGATGGTGGGATTACTCTAAAAAGAAATATAATATTAATGGTCGTATTTGTTTAGAAACGATGATACCTTTTGGTATTTTGGGCACTACTATAGTATATTTTATTAATCCAATATTCTCAGGTATAGTTAAAGCAATTCCTTTAACTATAAGAATAATATTAACTATTATTTTATTAGTAATATATTTAGTTGATAATATTATATCATTCAATGTTATGAATAAAATTAAAGGGGAAATTAAAAAACACACCATTGATAATACTGAACTAATTAGAAAGAAAGTATATAATTGGCTTGAAAACAATACTATTTTATATCGTCATATTAAAAA
The DNA here is from genome assembly GCA_947626115.1 of uncultured Bacilli bacterium. Lineage (GTDB taxonomy): Bacteria > Bacillota_I > Bacilli_A > RF39 > UBA660 > SIG200. The sequence continues at coordinate 8,827 of CANQQX010000037.1, read as the reverse complement.
TGCTTACCCTAAATTTATGATAAATATTAGAAAATTACGCAAATAAATTGTCGAATTAATAGAAGTTTTGACAACATTTGTCGAAGGTCTTGCAAATATATTTTAAATGTCTTAATATCACTTTTTGAAAGCGGGTTTTGGTTGATTTATAATCTATTTATCTACTTTAATTTATTCTTTTATCTACCCTTAACTTTATATCCTTCAAAATCACCTCTCCCGCTTTCAAACATTTTGATAGGGGATTTTGATTTATGCAAGAAGAAATTAAAAATATAATTAGTATTGGTGAAAATACCAATATTGAATTTAAATTAGCAAGCAACATACTTCCCAAAAGTGTTTTTGAAACAGTATGTGCTTTTTTAAATACTGCAGGTGGCTATATTATTTTAGGAGTTAGTGATAATAAAGAAATAATTGGGATAAAAGAAGAAAATATTGCTAATTTAAAAAAAGATTTTACTACTAAATGTAATAATGATGAAATAATTAGTCCAACTATCTTTTGCGAATTAAAAGAAATAGTAATAGATGGTAAAAAATTATTGTATACATATATAGAAGAATCTAAAAATATTCATAAAACTAAAAATAAATTTTTTATTAGAAATTACGAAGGTGATTTTGATATTACTAATAATATGAATTTGATTGTTCAAATTCATAATCAAAAAAATAGAATATATGAAGAAGATAAAGTTTATTCTTACATTGATGTTGAAGAAGATTTAAATCATGAACTTATAGCTAAAGCAAGAAAACTTGCCAATTTAAATGTTCGCAAAAGACATCCTTGGATGGATATGAATGATATTGAACTCTTAAAAAGTGCTGGGTTTTATAAAAAAGATCCTATAACTAAAGAAGAAGGAATAACTTTAGCAGGTGTAATGTTATTTGGTAAAGATAGAACTATTTTAAATGTAAATCCATATTGTCGGACTGATGCTCTTTTAAGAATAGATGATTTAGATAGATATGATGATAGGGATTTTATTGCTACTAATCTTTTAGATATGTATGATAGATTAATTGATTTTATAGGTAAATATACTAAAGATAGATTTACTTTAAATTCGGAAAATATTCGAGTTAGTGCGATGAGTATCATAGCAAGAGAAATGGTTTTAAATAGTATTATGCATCGTAGTATAACTGATGGTCATACAAGTAGAGTAATAATTTATGAAGATAAAATGATAATGGAAAATCCTAACTCATTTAGTACAATGGGTTTTATTACGATTCATAATTGTGTACCTTTTGCTAAAAATCCAACCTTGGCTAATTTCTTTAGAGAAATTGGTTATGCTGATGAACTTGGTAGTGGAGTAAAAAGAATAACTGAAAATTCTATTCTTTATTCTGGTAAACCACCTATTTTTGAAGATAAAGCAATGTTTAGATTAATTGTGCCACTTACTAGAGATATCAAATTAAATGAAACTGAAATTAAAGAAATTGGTACAAGTGAAATAGATAATGTAGCTGAAAATAATCTGATAAATGAAACTCTAAAAATGTTATTATATATATTAGATGAGCAAAAAGATATAACAATAAAAGATATTTCAAAAAAATTAAACAAAAGTGAAAAAACAGTAAAAAGATATATAATAGAATTAAAAGAAAAAGGCTATATTGAAAGGATTGGCTCAAATAGATGTGGATTGTGGAAAATTGTTAAAAAAATTGAAGAATAGTTATAGAATATTGATGAATAAAACTGGTTCTTAAAAAAATGATGATACTTTAAATGATACTTTAAAAAGTTTCGATGGCCATTTAAAATGACCCCATAAATGACCCTATAAATGACCCCATAAATGACCCTATAAATGACCCTTTAAAAATTTAGATGACCCTTTAAAATTCCCCATATATTCCGTATAAATTTCGCATTATATGCCCATTTAAATAATTATGATGTCCCTATAAATGATCCTATAAATGGCCCTATAAATGACCCTATAAATGACCCTATAAATGACCCTATAAATGACCCTTTAAAAAAATCATGATACTTTAAAATGATACTTTAAAATTAATATTAGTTATAGAAAAAAAGAGATAGTAAGAAAATAAATAGTATTTGCAATTGATTAAAATTAAAAAACTATTAAAAGGAACATAATGGAAAAGAAAGAATTGGCTCAAGAAAAATGGGTAAAGGGAAAATAATAAAAAGTAAGTATAATAATAGATTTTGGCAGAGTAAGGCAGTGTAAATTTTAACAAATATAATTTATTGCTTGTCGAATTAATAGAAGTTTTGACAACATTTGTCGAAAGTATTGCAAACTAATTTTATTTGTTTTAATATCACTTTTTGAAAGCGGGTTTTTGGTTGATTTTTTTAAACTAGGTTTTTCATTTGAGTTTAGATTTCATTCCTTTCTGTGTTTATATTTATCTCCAATCAGACAAACTAACCCCTTCTATATAAAATCATATCCCGCTTTCAATATTTTAATGTTTATGTTAAAATACATTGTTAGGAAGTGGTTATATGCATTTACCAAATTTAGAAGAAGCAAAGGATAGAACTAGTAAAGAAAATAAATATATTAATTTAGATGAAAATTATAAAAAAGTTTTTCAAGGCAAAAAATATTTCTTAAGAACTTATGGTTGCCAAATGAATGTGCATGATAGTGAGGCTCTACGTGCTTACCTTGAAACTTTAGGATTTACCAGTACCGAAAAAATAGAATATGCTAATGTAGTTGTTTTAAATACTTGTGCGATAAGAGAAAATGCCCGAGATAAAGTAATTGGCTTTTTAGGTAAATGTAAATACTTAAAGAAAAATAGAGATAACTTTAAAATAGTGCTAGCAGGTTGTATGAGTGAGCAACCAGATGTAATTGAAGATATTAGAAAAAATCATAAATATATTGACATTATAATTGGTACGCATAATTTACCAGATTTACCAAAACTTTTATTAGAAAGTTTTAATAAACAAGTTATTGAAGTTTATTCAAATAGTGATGAGGTAATCGAAGGTTTTAACTATGAAAGAGATTCAAAGTATACGGCTTGGGTAAATATTATGTATGGTTGTGATAAATTCTGTACTTATTGTATTGTTCCTTATACAAGAGGAAGAGAGAGAAGTAGAAGATTAGAAAGTATTATTAAAGAAGTAGAAGATTTAAAGAATAAAGGTTATAAAGAAGTTACTTTACTGGGTCAAAATGTTAATGCTTATGGTAGAGATATTAATGAAACATTTAGTCATTTACTAGAATGTGTTGCTAAAACAGGTATTGAGCGAATTCGTTTTGTAACAAGTCATCCTTGGAATTTTACTGATGAAATGATTAAAGTGATAGCTAAATATAAAAATATTATGCCTTATATTCATTTGCCTATTCAATCTGGTAGTAATGAAATATTAAAGAAAATGAATCGAAGATATACACGAGAAGAATATTTAGATTTATTTCATAAAATGAAAGAAAAAATTCCGGGTGTATCTATTACAACTGATATAATTGTAGGTTTCCCAGGTGAAACAAGAAAAGATTTTGAAGATACTTTAGATATTGTTAAAACTTGTGAATATGATGGAGCTTATACTTTTATTTTTTCTCCAAGAGAAGGTACGCCAGCTGCGAAAATGAAAGATGATACACCAATCTCTGAAAAAGAGACAAGATTACAAGAATTAAATGAACTAGTTAATTATTATTCAAATAAAAGTAATCAAAAATTATTAAATAAAACAGTTGAAGTTTTAATTCTAGGTGATAGTGAAAAAGATCCAAATAAAGTATACGGTTATACTGATACAATGAAACTAGTTAATGTAAATGGACCAAAAGATATTATTGGTAAAATCGTGAATGTTAAAATAACTGAGACAAAAAGTTTTAGTTTAGATGGTGATTATATAGACGAAAAGATAGTGGCTTAAACTATCTTTTTATTTTACTTGGTTTTCTTTGATAACCTAAATAACTTATTTTTTCGTGATTTATTTGACTATCTGATCCTTTTAAAAAGTTTATATAATCTTTTGCGTTATAATTAGTAGTATAAGAATAATCTTTTGTTTCTTCATAATACAAACCATTACGAAAAGAAATAGCAAAACCATCTAAATATAGTTTTAAAGTATTTTCATCTAACTTAATAAATCCATCTTGAAGTATTTTATTCGCTACTAATTTTCTTTCATTATTCATATACATAAATATTCCCGCATCACAACCAGATAAATTAATAATACCTATTCTATCCATAATATTTCTTTTAAGAAGAAAGAATTGACTATAAGTTGGATCTAATAAATATTTATTATTATTAATTTCTAATATAATAAAGTAATGATAACCACTCCCATAATATAATTTAGGATTATCAGTGAAACCAGGTGCTATTTTTATTTTAATTCCTTTTATATTTAATTTTTTACACATATTTAAAATATAAATACAAGATACACTACAATAATTAGTTAAATCTAAATTATTAAAGCTATCTTTTATATTAATTACTTTGTGTAAAAATATACGAGTTTTTAAAATTATATAATGTAAAATATATTCATCATTTTGATAACTAGATAAATGATTATAATTAGGATGAGTACTCGTAATAAAATAATTGGCTAAATATTTATTTTCTAAATTCATAATAGCATTTCTTATATAACTATATATTCTATAATTGGTATAAGCTGGACCAAGTATTAAAGAAAATTCTTTAACAAACTGATATAATTCTTTAAATATAATAATTTTTTCTTGTTTCTCTTTAGCATTAGCTAATTTATTATTATATAAATTATAATATTTATTAAATTCATTTATTGATTTTTCATATCTAGTCATATAAACCACCTGAACTATCTGATAAGCTCATTTATTTTAACACAGGATTATTAAATGTCAATTGTGTAAATTGACAAATCTAGACAAAATTGGTTACAGTTTGCCATAAAATTTATAATATAGTATAATTAATATTACTAAGAGGTGAATTCTATGAGTAAAATAAAAAAGATTTGGAATGAAAATAGGGTGTTATTTGTTTTAGGATTAATTCTTATTATATGTGTAGTAGTGGTTAGTATTGTTTCTCTTACTTACTTTTATGGATCTAGTAGCAATGCTTATGGAAATAGACTAGATAGCATTAAAGATACACCATTAAGTGATAAATTTTTAAATAGTATTAAAACAGAAATGAATAGTAAAGATGCTGTTAAAAATACTAATGTTAAAGTAAAAGGAAAGATTGTCTATATTGAATTAACATTTAATGATGGTACGAAAATGGATGATGCTAAAAAAACTGCTAAAGAAGCAATTAAATTATTTAGTGAAAAAGAATTAGGTTTGTATGATTTACAATTTACGATTAAAACTGCAGAATATACTTTAATGGGATCTCATAATTCTAATGGCAGTGCTAGTACTAGTGAAGAAGAAGATATAATTTGGAATAATTATACTATTAAAGAAGAAAAGGCTAGTGAATAAACTCATGAAAAAGAAAAGATGGCTCATATCGAGCATTATTGTTGTAATAGTAATAGCAATTGTTGGTATTTTTCTATTTAGAACTTTAAATGATAAAAATAAACTTACTAGTGATGAGCGAACTTGGATAAATACTAATATTAATAATTTACAAAATATTTATGTTGTGAAAGATGCTAATATATTTAGTAAAAATGGGGAAGGAGTTTTCTATCAATTTTTAGCGGAATTTCAAAAAGAATATGGTTTAAAAGTAAATGCTGTTAACTTTGATGAAAATACTAATAGTGATAGTATTAGTTTAAATTATACTAAGAGTATTAAAGATAATGATAAAGTTTTTTATACTGATCATTATGTTTTAGTAAGCACAGAAAATGAAATTATTAGTAATAATAGTAATTTAGCTAATAAGACAATTGGGGTATTAAATAGTGATTTAGAATATATTAGAACTTATTTAAAAGATTATAATATTAATTATAATGGTTTTGATACTATAGAAGATTTATTTAAAGCCATACCAGATACAGTTAATTATATAATTGTCCCAAGAATTACTTATTTAGATAAAATACTAGAAAATAATTTAAAGATTATTTATCATTTAAGTGATGTAAATACTTATTATGTTTTAGAAGGAAAAGATGATACTTTAAGTAGCATCTTAAGTAAATATTTTAATAAATGGGAAGATAATATTGATAAATATATGAAAGAACAAGAATTTAAAATATTTACCAGTTCACTTAAAATAAGTGATACAGAGATAGATAAATTATTAAGTGTTGATTATAATTATGGCTTTGTTAATAATTCTCCTTATGAAGTTATTATGAGTGGAAAATATGGGGGAATAGTAGCGGAATATTTACAAGAGTTTAGTGCATTCTCTGGGGTATATTTTAATATTACTAAATATGGTAATATTGATAAATTAGTAAGAGCAATTAATCGAGATAAAGTAGATATTTATTTTGATTTTAATAATAATTTTAAAACTAACTATGATAAAACTAGTAATGGTATTTTAAGTAGTATATCTATTTTAACTAATAAAGAAAGTGATAAAATAATTAATTCTATTTATGGACTTCAAGGAGAAACAGTCTACGCTGAAGAAAATAGTAATATCTATAATTATTTAAAATCTATTGGTAATATTGATTTACAAACTTATAGTAAAATAGAAGACTTATTTAAATTAAATAATGAAGATGTCATAATAGCTATGGATAGTTATATTTATGATTATTATAGTAATACTAAACTTAATAATTATGTAAGTAGAGTTAATACTTTTATAAATAATAAATATGATTTTAAAATAAAAAGTAATTATAAAACTTTAACATTATTATTAGATAATTATATGGCTTATTTAGATAATTCTAGTATGATTAGCAAAGGTATTAATAGTCATACTGAAACAGTTGCAAATGGTTCAGTTTTAAATACAATTGCTAAATATTTTATATTATTAATTTCTGGAGTTTTAATAGTAGGTTTAGTAGTTTATCGTAATTCAAAGAAAATAAGAATAGCTAGAAGACTTAAAAAAGATGATAAAATTAGATTTATAGATGAACTTACTTGTCTTAAAAATAGAGCTTATTTAAGTGATTTTATGAAGACGTGGAATAATAATGCAATTTATCCGCAAGCTATTATTGTAATAGATTTAAATAAATTAAAAGAAATAAATGATAAATATGGCGTGCTTGAAGGAGATAAACAAATCCAAGCAGCAGCGAATGCCCTTATTAAAACCCAACTTGATAATAGTGAACTTATGCGTAGTGATGGTAATGAGTTTGTCGTTTATACGGTTGGATATAATCAAAAGCAAATAACTAATTATATCCATAAGTTAAGTAAAGAACTAAGAAAGATGCCTTATGAATATGGTGCTGAATTTGGTTATAGTATTATTGAAAATAATTTAAAAACAATTGAAGATGCTTTAAATGAAGCAATTGAAGATATGAAAAATAAAAAAGAAAGTGGTAAGTAAAATTGAAGAAAAGAATAGTTAATGCTAAAACAACAATCAAAGATTTTTTTAACAATTTTAAAGCTGTTTTAAGAAGACCAGATATGATTGTTTTACCTGGTAACTTAGCTTTCTTTTTTATTCTGGCTATAATTCCATCTTTTAGTTTAATCAGTTTTGGTGCATCTGTCTTAAATTTGAAAATTGATATTCTTTCCGATTTTTTAGTCCATTCTTTTGGTTCAGATATCGCTAATTTAATTTTAGGAGTTGATTTTCGAGCGAATGTTGGTTTTCATTTCTTTGTTGTTCTTATTTTAGGGTTCTATATGGCTAGTAATGGTGCTGATTCTATAATTACTGCTAGTAATACCATTTATAATATTCCTAATAAATCTTGGCTTAAAAGAAGATTCAAAGCCTTTGGGGTAACTTTTCTATTTATCTTACTATTAGTATTCATGTTAATAGTACCAGTATTTGGTAATACCATTATTACTTTAATTAAAGAAGTTAATATTAATGCTAAAGTTACTGCTAGAATAGTCCAAATATTTGATATTATTAAGGGACCTATTTCTTGGTTATTTATGTTTGCAATTATTAGAATAATATATGCCGTAGCACCAGATAAAAAAGGTTATAATATTCAAAATAGAGTAATAAATTATGGAGCTTTATTTACAACAGTAGGATTTATTATTGGTACTAGAATCTATTCTTGGTATGTAACTAATTATGCATCATATACTGCTTTATTTGGAGGCCTTGCCAGTATTGTAGTACTTATGATCTGGATTTATTTCTTATCATATGTATTTACCGTAGGAATGGCCCTAAATAGTCAAAAAGATAATGCTAATTTACTAAAAACTGGCACTATAAATAATAAAAATAAGTAGATAATAAAAATATGTACACAGGTATTACTTAGTACATATTTTATTTTTGATATCAATCTAGTAATGGGAACTAAAAGATATTGAAGAGTAATACTTAAAAAGGAGCTTATGCTTCTTTTTTTGTCAAGTAAAATAAATTAATATTTATAAACAAAAAAATTAATGTTATAATAAAAATATACATTAATACGATATTCAAGTGTAAATCTCTCGTGTAAAATTAACAAAATCAGTTGATTTTCGGGGGGGAGGCCGTCCGACAAATGAAAAAAAATTAAATAAATTTTAATAATTAAAGTTCAAAAAATAAGATAAAAATGTAAAAAATAAAAAAAATACTAGAAATAGCAAAATATAGAGGAATATATTATGCTATTTTTAGTATATTATCCTTTTTATTATTGAAATATTCAATTAATTTATCAACACCAATTAAA
>CANQQX010000036.1 GCA_947626115.1 uncultured Bacilli bacterium | reverse complement strand
TACCAATTTTTTATTGCTTTTACTTGTCCATTTTATTTACTTACTTTGCTAGTTGCTTTTACTTTTCCAATTCACCTGTTAATTCATCTTAATTTTGTAGAATGTAAAATTTCTTTTAAATCTAAAATTTCTAATACACTTTTTAAATTTTCATTATTTAAGTTTCTAACAATTTCATATACTTTATCCATTACACTAAAATCATTTGAAAGATTCATACATATTTTTTTAGTTAAAAATGTACCTATTAAATATTGATAACTGTTTAAAAGAACGGCTGGATTTCGAATAATAAGCATTGTAGACATATCACATTCTTTTTTTAATAATTCTTCTGATGAACTTTTTAATATTACTGATGCAAGTTCTTTTAACTCTGGATTATTTTCCATTTCTTGTTGTAATTCATTATATAACACCTGATTTTTATTTCTTTTTCTTTCAATTAATCCAGAGCCATTTTTAAACAAATCATTTATATCTTTCATAATTGGGTACATATGTATCATAATTTCAACATTATTTGATAGACGCATTTTTTCTATATAATTTAATGTTTCATCATCATAACCTTTCAATTTTAGAAAACCTAAAGATAAATATTCAAATAAAATACTAGGAAATTCATTAAGAGAAGGTTTCACTTTTTCGTTACCAGTATACATTACAACATAATGTAAAAATTCGTGACAAAGTGTTCTAAATGCTTCCAATCCTCTTTCACAAATCATAATTTTCAATATTCCATTTTCATCTGTATAACAACAAGACTTTTTATCATCACTTGGCTCTACATACTCTATTAAATTTTTATCTTTTATCTCCTCGTATAAATTAAACCAGTCTTTAGGTGCTTTAACACATTTTAAAAAATCAAGAAATAACTTATCAATTTCTTCAAAAGAAACATCTGGTAAATTAAATTTTTCATCTAAATCAAAAGTTTTTAAATCATAATTCATTTCTTCAAATAACAGTAATAAAATATCACCTAAGTTCTCTAAATATTCAAAATCTTCTGATTTAAGACATTTATATTGCTCATTTAATAAAAATTCATATGTTGGATAACGCATTTTTTCAATAAACCAATTAATAATTTCACTAGTATTAGTTGGATTTTTTAAGTAATCTACTAAATCATTTATTGTACCATTTTCTTTAAAATAAATTAATGCAATCATAAAATAGATTTCATCTTCAGAAACTCTTGTTGGTGTATTTTCGTGAGAAATATTATTTTTATCAAGTTTAAGCATATTCAATAATAGATATGCACTTATTGCTACTAATTGTTCATTTTCTTGTTCATAATTCCATTCAACTAATACTATTTCATAGAAAAAATCATCAAAATTTGGTACATAATCTATTCCATCTTCAATTGTTGGTATTAAACTTATTATTTTTCTTTGGGATAAATATTTATATATTATAGAATAATTGTTAGAAATAATATTTTGTATTTTATCTATATTACAATTTTCGTCATATCTGATAGATATATCTTTAATTTCAATTTCTTGCATACCTAATATCCCCTCATCTATAGGAAGATATTCTAGCAAAATACAATTTGTTTGTCAAAAATTGTATTTTATTATTTTCGATTTTACAATAAAAAAAAGAACATTGCTGTTCTTAGTTAGCTTTATCAAAGCCATATTTTTTATTAAATTTCTCAATATTACCAGTTTTCTTTGCTTTACCTTGAGCACCAGTATAGAATGGATGGCATTCGCTACAAACCTCAACATGAATTTCATCTTTAACTGATTTAGTTTTGAATGTAGCACCACATGCACATTTAACTGTTGCATCTTTCATTTCTGGATGGATATTTGCTTTCATAATTCTCTCCCTTCGCCATACTAACTAAATAGTATAGAAACTTTTTTCGTTCTTAAGTATTATATCAAATATTAGAAATAATGCAAGTTATAATGAGTGAATAATCATTTCCGCTATTTCTTTATGTCCTTTATAGTTAAAATAGAATGTTTTATCATTTAAATAATAATCTTTATTTAGCATTAAATCACTGATATTTATAAATGTGGCATCATATTTAATGGCTAAATTAGATATTTCGGAATTTAAAATAATAACATTACTTTTATCTAAATACATATTTTCATAATAACCTATAATTACTATTTTAGCTTCCGTTATATCTTTTAACATATAAAGTAGATGATCATATTCTTTAATATAATCTTTTAAATAATCTTTATTTAAATCATTAGTAATAGCAAGTTTAGTAAGTTCTTCTTCACCAATACTAATTGTTATTAAATTTGCTTTGTGAATTAATTGTTGCATATTTAAATTATCATTTTTTTTAGTAATATTACTTTTTAAATCTTCTAGTAAATCATCTATTTGATAATTTTTATAAGCATAAGAATCATTATATAATTTTAGTAATCTTTTATTTTCAAAATATTCTTGTAAATAATCATTATAACTTATACCATCAATATTATATGGTGTTTCTCCACTAGCAATACCATCACCTATAGCTAGTAGATTTATTTTAGTATCTCTACTACTAAAATAGATAAAATAAGTAATAATGGCACTTACTAAAATAATTAATATTAACTTATACTTTCTTCGCACTAAAAACCACCCAAAAAAAATAATGTAGAATTTACTACATTATATTTGTTCTATTTTGATTTTAGCACCAACATTACTTAATTTATGAATGATATTTTCATATCCTCTTAAGATATAATCTATATCTGATATGGTAGTTGTACCTTCAGCAATAAGACCAGCTAGTATTAAAGCAGCTCCACCACGTAAATCAGTAGCATTTATATCTGTTCCTTTAAGTTTTGCTTTACCTTTAATGGTAGCCTTTAGACCATCAAGTTTAATATCAGCTCCCATTTTTTGTAAATAAGGGTAATGACCAACTCTATTTTCCCAAATAGTTTCTTCCATTGTACAAACACCTTCGGCTTGCGTTAGTAACACACTCATTGGTTGACCTAAATCAGTAGGAAATCCTGGATATACTAGAGTTTTAACATCAACTGGTTTTAAATGTTCACATTTATTTAAAATGACACTATGACCATCAATTTGGTATTTAACTCCCATTTCAGATAATTTATTAAATAATGCTTCATTATGTTCTGGAATAATACCTTCTACTTTTAAATTATCTCCAAGAAGGGCTCCCATTAAAATATAAGTACCAGCTTCAATACGATCAGGAATAACTTCTATTTCCGTACCATGTAACTCTTTAACTCCATTAATAACTATGGTATCAGTACCAGCACCAGTAATATCTGCACCCATTTTATTTAAGAAATCCATTATATTAATAATTTCAACTTCTTTAGCAGCATTTTTAATAATTGTTGTACCTTCAGCAAGAACTGATGCAAACATTATATTAATTGTTGCTCCTACTGAAGCAAAGTCTAGGTTTATCTCTGCTCCATGTAATTCTTCGGCATCAATGGTATACTTATGTCCTCTTTTAGTAACTTTAGCTCCCATTTTTTTGAATCCTTTTAAATGTAAATCAATTGGTCTTGAACCTATATTACAACCACCTGGAAAATAAATTTCGACATGTTTATATTTACTAAGCAAAACACCCATAAAATAATAAGATGCTCTTAGTTTTACACTTAATTCTTGACTAATTAATGTGTTTTTTAAATTACTAGAATCTATTTTAATGACACTACCATCTTGATGAATATCACAATTAAGCCATTTAACAATGTCAAATAAAGCATCACGATCAGTTATATTAGGTACATTTTTAATAGTACACATGCCATCCGCTAAAAGAGCTGCTGGTATTAAAGCTACCGCACTATTTTTTGCACCCCCAATAGAAATGGTACCACTTAAAGGATAACCACCATCAATTATAATTCTTTCCATATCATACCTTCTTTAAAAATACACTTGAAGCACAAGCTTCTCTTACTATTAATTAATGTAAAAAATAGGTTTTTGTGCCATAAGTAAAATGTGTATTTATTATATTCTTTTATTTCCTTCCGAACTTGCGGTTTTCTTAAACATATGATACTTTTTTTATTATGTTTTGTCAATATAATTAAAGAAAGTATATGTCAAATAATTTATATGATATTTTGGATTTTATATTTAATAAAATCGTAAAAATTAAGTGGTGCTGGACTTATCAAATCTTCTGTTAAAACAGCTTTAATAATTAAGTAAATTAAAATTATCTCTATAATGAATAATATTACTGTTATTGCTATAAAAATTTTCTTATTAATATATCTATGCATTTTTATTTAAATAGACACTACATTCTGTTATTTCATCTGTATCAACATTAATATAACCATCTGTATAACTTAAATTAGCGTCTTTCCTTTCTCCAGTTTTACTAGTACAATAACTTCTCTCTATATTTAAACTATAATCAATACCACTAGGTATTGTCTTCCTTTCAATGAAATCTTCTGCATTAGTAGTATTTTCGACAAATAAATTGATTTTGACATCTGATGGCTCTTTTTTAAAATAAATATTACATTTTTCTTTCGATTTAGTAGATAAATTTACTTTATGTAAGTTACTATCATAATTTAGAGTACTGTTATTATCACATTCATAATGATCATATTTATAACCATATATTGGAATATTATCTCCCACACTATAAGTATCACTATCTGTTTTATCTTCCAACATAACATTTAAAATAATATCTGATTCATGTTCTAAATCAAAATAAATAGAACATACATCTTTACCTAGTAAATCAACCCTAGTTTCTCTTGTATCTTCATCAAATATTAAGACTGATCCTTTATTACATCTATATCCAGAATAAGTATAAATATTACTAGGTATTTCATTTACTAAACGATAATTATTATCTCCGTTTTGTAAGTAAACTAGTAAAATATAATCATAATTCTTTAAATATATATTACCTACTTTAGTACTGGCAATAGGAAATGTTGCTCCATCATAGTAATAACCAAAGGAAAATAATTGAATTATAAAAAAGATATTTAAAAATATAAGTATCAATACTGCAGTAGCATATTTCTTTCTATTTTCAGGATTTTGAATACTTTTCTTTATTTTAGGCCAAATATTTTTATAATCTAAAAAGAATTCTTTAGCAATTTTGTAGTATTCTTTACCTTCTTCTAAATATTCATTAAATATATTTTTGATATTATCTAGCCATCGTTTCATATATATCACTATATATATTTTGCTAAATAATAAGTTTTTTTATTCATTTATTATTTTATTATATGCATTATACCTAAAACAAATAGAAGAATTATACCAAAGATATTACTATATATTCCTAATTTTTCGGAAGAATATTTACCTATTAATAAACCTAGAAAAGTAAAAGAAGCAGCACAAGTACTAAAAATAATTCCTGATAAAATAATATTAGTTGTAATAGCACTTAAACCAAGTCCCGTTGAAAAACTATCTAAACTAACAGACACAGCAATTAAAAACATATTAAATAAATTAAATTCAAAAAATTTATCATCATTTTTAATTAAATCTATTAACATTTCTATCCCAATAAATAATAAAATTAAACCAAGTAAAAAATTAACATTAATATTTAAAAATGTTATTATTTTACTACCAAGAATAGAACCAAATAAAGGCATAAAGAAATGTAAAACACCTACAAGTATAGGAAAAAATAGCATTTTCTTTTTCGAAATATTAAAAGTGCCAATAGATAGACTAATAGAAAAAGTGTCCATAGAAAGAGATACACCAATTAAAAATAAAGAAATCAATATGGACACTTACATCACCTAATTAAAGTATATTTTGTCTTATTTAAATTTATTAATTAATTTAGTTGCATATAATTCATATTTTGCATTAGATAAATCTTCTTGTTCATCAAGTAAGCACAAAGGTGGAAATAATACACACCACCAATTATGACCTAAACCTTCACCAACTGTTATGACTAAACTTTCGTATTCTCCGGCATCATATTCAATACCTTTATAATTTTTCATAGGAAAATAATTATTACCATAGCTTATATCATATTTAACGTTATACTTTTTTAAAATATTATCAACATTATCTAAATTATTAGTAATAATATTTCTGGCTTCATCGACATTTTTAGCATCACCTATTAATTTATATAATTCTTTTTCCACATCATTTTTAATTGTTAATTTTAACTCTTGATCTTCTTTAGTATCACTATTAGCAATTACACGAAAACGAATAGCGTTATCAGGAATTAAAATATGTTTACTTTCATTAATACCTACGAGAATTACTACTAATATAAATAAAAAAACAATAATCTTTTTCAATATTTATTCACCTAATATAATATTGATAAGAAAATTGTTATTTTATTCAAATATTTATCAATTAGCAATTCTATATGGATCTGCTTCTGTTCCAGTTCCTTCCATTTCAATAGTGTTTATAAGATAAAATGTAGGATAAACAAATAAACCGCGGTAATAAGCATTAGCAGAAGCAATATTGCATTTTAGAATACTTGATCTACTCATCGATCTTATACCTGAAAAACCTGTAGGATATTCACCTTCATTAAAATTATAGCATTTAACCATTGTTGAAATACCATTATAACCATTAGAAATGCTCACAATCCAAAAATTTGTTAAATTAGTTTGACTTGAATTTCCACGAGAATCATCCGTTAAGCCATCATAATAAGTCAATAAAATATCGTGTAAATAAGGTAATCCAATTTTAGCTGTTACTTTATCCGTTTCTTTATTCCATTGACACGTAGCATTAGTATTATGTCCATTAGATTGATCATATGTTGTACATTTTGTTTCAATTTTCCCTGTTTCTATTTGATACATTTTATGTCCATCATATGTTTCTTCTGTTGTATCTCCATACGTCCAATCGTGATCAGCTATTTTTTTATACCAATCGCTTTGTCTATTCATGTATGGATATTCATCTGTATAACTATCTACAAATATGTTTGTATCGGCGTTTATATTTTTGTTAGTACTTTGACTAGCATTTTGTCCATCTCCTGTTATTGTTCCATTACTTAACCCATTTAATCTTTTGTATATGGCACTTTCTGGCCAGGTTTCAAAGCCTTTTTCTGCTGTCCCATATAAAGGTCCATTTTCATCAGTTCCTGTTGCTTTATACCAACTAAATACTGTATTGCCTTCTTCTACTACTGGTGTTTGTTTGATTAGTTTCATTTCTCCTTCTGGTGTTATTCCTATTATTCTATACATATAATGATCTTTATCATTTGTGCATTCAGATTTTTCTTTTGTTCCAAAGCATATGTAGTTATCATTTACTAGTTCACTTGTCCCTTGATATCTATACATATCTCCTTGATCTGGATTTGGACTTAAACTCTTTGGTTTACTTGCTACTATATCTAAGGCACTTACCCCTAATTTTTTATCAAAATATAAGGTACAATATATTGTTTGATTTGTGGTTAATGTTACTTTTCCATTATTGTATGTTATGGCTTTATCTACTAATGATCCATTATTATCTGTACACTTTGCTTCTTTAAACTTATAACCATCTGTTGGCCATGTATCTTTATTATATTCTTCATAGCCATTTTCATTTTGAATCATTATAGCAAAACTTTTATTATCCTTTATTTCTCTTAATTTTACTTCTGGTAATGGTTTATTATTTTTATTTATTAATAATCTTGGTATTTTATAAATTATTACCATACTTATTATTACTATTATTGCAACTAATGTTTTTTCAAAATTTAATTTCATATGCCATCATCCTTTTAACGAATTTCACGATATTATCATAGTGTCATTATATCTTATCACTCGTTAAAAATCAATATCTTATTTTTCGTTATGATAATTTTAAAGTGATGTAATATGAATAGATTAAAAGAATTAAGAATTGAAAATAATTTATTACAAGTAGAATTAGCAAAGAAGCTTAAAATTAGTCAAAATGGTTATTCGCAATACGAAACAGAGACTAATGATATTCCTACTAGTATATTAAAAAATTTAGCTAATTTTTATAATGTTTCTATTGATTATTTGTTATGCCTAACTAATATTAAAGACAAATACAAATCTTCTAAAATTCTTAAAACTTTTAATAACATGAATCGTCTTAAAGAAATTAGAGATGATTTAGATTTAAATCAAGTTAGTATTGCTAAAATTATTGGAATGAGCCAAACTGGATATTCAGCTTATGAAACATATTTTTGTGATATACCTACTAAAGTTCTTAAAAAATTAGCACTATATTATAATGTTAGTATTGATTATATTTTATATGTAACAGATGAGAGAAAGCCTAATAAAAGAAACAATTAAAAAAGATATTGTTTTATATCTTTTGATTACTTATGAATATATATCTATCATAGTTATTATAGTCTTTTTCTAATAAAACATAGGAATTAGGTAAAGATTTTTTTATAATATTTTTTATGTCTTGACCTTCTTTATCTCCTATTTCAAATGCAATTAAATAATTATCTTTTAAATTATCTTTTATCTTTTTCATAATTAAATCATAGAAATATAAACCATTATCTTTAGCATATATGGCATTTTGTGGTTCATATTTTATTTTTTCATCTACATTACTATTAAAAGGCACATAAGGTGGATTACTAATAATTAAATCATATTTTTTATTTGAATTAAATTTATGAATATCTTGAACAATAAAATTAATATTAACATTATTAATTATTGCATTTTCTTTAGCAATTAAAATAGCTTTTTCACTTATATCAATGGCATCAATTTCACAATTTAAATGTTTTTTTAAAGCTATTGCAATACATCCACTTCCTGTACCTATATCTAAAATATTTGGATTATTGATATTTAAATAAGATAAATATTTTATTGTTTTATCTACTAAATATTCAGTTTCAAATCTAGGAATTAAAACATCTTCATTTACTTTAATTAAAGTATCATAAAATTCTACATTACCAATAATATATTGAACAGGATAACCTGATGCTAATTTTTCTAAAGCTTCAGGTTGTTTTTCTTTAGATACATATTTTTTTATTAATTCTTCATCAGTCATTAGGAATTAAAATTTTCTCCTGCTAATTTTAGACGCATATCTTCAGTAATTAATGCCTCAATTATCGGTTCTAAATGACCATTCATTACCCGATCAAGTTCCATAATAGAAAAATTTATGCGGTGATCAGTAACTCTATTTTGCGGATAATTATAAGTTCTAATTTTTTCTGATCTATCACCGGTACCAATTTTACTTTTACGTTCATTGCCAACTTCTTGTGCTTGTTTTTGCATCATATCATCATGTAATTTTATTTTAAGTAAACGCATCGCATTTTCTTTATTTCTAAGTTGACTTCTTTCAGTTTGGCATCCCACTACGACACCAGTTGGAATATGGGTAATACGGACTGCTGAATTAGCAGTATTAACTGATTGACCACCAGCCCCAGATGAATGGAATACATCAATTTTTAAATCTGATTCTTTAATTTCAATATCAACATCTTCTACTTCAGGCATTACTAAAACTGTGGCCGTAGACGTATGAACTCTTCCTTGCGTTTCAGTTACTGGTACTCTTTGAACACGGTGTGAACCACTTTCATATTTTAATTTTGAATAAACATTATCACCTTTAATCATACATTCTATTTGCGAAAATCCGCCAGAAGCACCTTCAATTGAGTTTAAAACTTCTATTTTCCAACCATTAGCTTCAGCATAATATGAATACATTCTGAATAAATCACCCGCAAAAATATTTGCTTCATCACCACCAGCGGCTCCTCTTATTTCCATAATAACATTTTTGCCATCATTTTCATCTTTAGGAACAAGCATTATTTCTAATTCACTTTTTAATTTAGAAAGTTTTTCGGTTAATTCTTCTACTTCTATTTCAGCCATTTCTTTTAGTTCTGGATCATCAATAACTGATTTTGCTTCTTCTAGTTTACTAGAAGTTTCTTTATATTCATTATATTTATTAACAATTTCTTCTAAATCACTTTGTTCTTTAGATAAATTTTTTAATTTATTATAATCATTTAATACTTCAGGTTTAGTAAGTTCAATTTTTAATTCTTCATATTTTTTGACAATATTATCTAATCTTTCAAACATTTTGATCACCTTTTTTCAAGAAAAATTATACCATTATAAGGTAAAAGTAGCAATTATTTATTTATTTTCGAAGCATCTTGATATTTAAATATTCTTTCGGTAGGATTTATTCTTTTTAATATTGGTCCAATATAAGGTTTATTAGGACTATCAGAAAAAATTAAACGTAATGCATCTTTATATTCACTATCTATATGCATATAATGAATTAAATTTTGAAAATATGCATCATCATGTTGCATTAATATTTGAGATTCGATAACTGTACCTTCTAAAAATGGTTGAATAGCAAGTATTCCTAACAAAAACCTATCAATATCTTCATAAGTAAAAAATTTATGATAAATTTCATATAAATAACAAGTACAACGTAAATCTAAATCATAATCGAGTCCACCAAAAGCATAATTATCGGTATCAACAAATATAGGTTCTTCATTTTGATTTAACATAATATTAGTAGGTCTAATATCACCAATTGTTAATCCTAATTTATGTAATCTTTCTATTGCATCAGAAACTTTAGAAAGACATTCAATCATTTTAGGTAAATCATTACTTTTATAAAGTAATTCATCCATATTTTGATATTTGTCTGTTTTGATTAAAGGCATAAAATAACCTTTAATATAATCATCAGAAAATGAACATAATCCAGTTGGAAAACAAAAAGATGGATCACTTAATTTAGATAATATTTCTATTTTTTGATATTTACATCTTAATATTTTTCTTAAACTATTTAAGTGAAATATTTTATAGGCTAAATCATCTTTTTGATAAACTTTTCCTTCTGATCCTTCACCTAAAAGAATAGAAGTATTATAAAATTCTTTTTCTTCTATATTTTTTACTAGTAAATTTGTTTTAACTTTTATACCTTTTTTTGCCATAAATTCACCATTATAAACAATTTAATTTGGAAATGCTATCTGAAGATAATAATTTTGTTTTGGGATTAATTCTTTTTAATACTGGACCAATATAAGGTTTATCATAGGCATCAGAAAAAATTTGTCTTAATTCTTCTTTAGATTCACTAGGTATGTCCATTAATCTAATCATTTCACGATAAAATCTATCTGTTTGATTATTAGATATAACTATTCCTGGTGTATATAATTGCATAGATAAAATGGCAAGTAAATATTTATCATTTTCTACTTGGGAATAACTTTTTCTAAATGTCTTACATAAATAATAAGAATGATATGATATTAAATTATAATTATAATTTTGATAAGCATAATTATCAGTATCAATAAAGATAGGATTATTATTTTCATCAATTAAGATATTTTCACCCCTTAAATCACCAATAGTTATGCCATATTGATGGGCTCTTTCTAAGGCGTTAGATAATTTTATGACATATTCTAGTAACTTATCATATAGTTGATAAAAACGTAAATCATCAAAATTTTTATATTTATAAGGGGTATTTATATATTTCATTAAATAACCTATTTTACGATTATTGTTATTATATACAATTCCTAATGGAAAAGTAAAAGATTCATCAGTTAATTGACTTAATAAAGCTATTTTAGCAAATTTATTTTTTCGCACTTTTTTACTAATTAATTCGGGAAAAATTTTAATTGCTAGATTTTTATCATATTTATAAACATCACCTTCAAAACCCCAGTCAATTAATTTATATTTTTCTTCTAAATTATCTTCGGATATAACTACATCTTTCATGCTAATATTTTCTCCCCCCTTTAGTGGTAATATAATATAGCACTTTTTTAATTTAAATTCAACAAAAAACGTGTCCGATAATATTAATTATCAGACATGTTTTTATTTAATTGGCATTATATGAATATTACAATGCTTTACTAATTTAAATTTTTTCTCAATTTTATGATGAATTTTTTGGGCTATTACATTGGCATCATTTAAAGTCATATTACCATCAAAAGCAATATCAGCATCAATATATATCTTACTACCAAACATTCTCGTTTTTAAGCTATAAATTTTAATATCTTCATGCATACTTAAAATAACATTAATTATTTCATTATTTGTTTCATCATCACAGGCAGTATCAAGCATTTCTTCAGTTGCTTGCAAGAATATCTCAATAGATGCTTTAACAATTAAAATACATATTAATATACTACATAAAGGATCGAGGATAGGTAAACCTAAACGAGAACCTAAAATACCAATAAATGAACCAATTGATGATAAAGCATCGCTACGATGATGCCATGCATCAGCTTCCATTGATGAAGATGCAATTTTTTTAGCGGTACGCATGGTATAATGAAACATTATTTCTTTAACAATAATAGAAATAATTGCTGCCCATAAAGCTATATACCCTGGTGCAGTTAATTTACTACTTAAAAATACTGCTTTTATACCCATATAACCAATACTTAAACCAGTAACTAATAAAATAAATGATAAAATTATAGCAAAAACTGATTCAATTCGCTCATGACCATAAGGATGTTCTTTATCGGCTTTTTTACTAGACATAACAAGACCAAAAATAACAATGATGGTAGTAATACTATCAGTAAGGGAATGAATTGCATCAGAAATCATTGCTTGGGAATGAGCAATTAACCCAGCAATAAATTTAAATACAAACAATAAAGTATTTATAATAAGCGTAATTGTTGATACTCTTACACCGATATTTTGAAATATTTTTTTCATATTTCTATACATTCCTTTCCGCTTCATTTCGTTTGCTTAAGCCACAAACGAACATGAAAATATATTTCTTTTTTAATTAATTTAGTTTATAATAACTAACAAGT
>CANQQX010000035.1 GCA_947626115.1 uncultured Bacilli bacterium | reverse complement strand
ACTTAATGCAATTTATTTTGGACAAGTAAATGCAACTGCTTTTATAATAATTGCTTTTACTTGTCCAAGTAAGAAAATAAATTTTAAGTGAGAAAAACTATTTATAAACAAAAGTAAAAATGCTATAATAAAAATATATATTATAATAATTTAAGAAAAATAGGTGAATATAAATGATGAAAGAAATTTTTAAATATAAAACCTATATTATAATATTGGTAGTGGCAATGATGGTAGCATCATTATTTTTAAGTGTGAATTACTTAATGAAAGATAAAAAAAATAATAATTTGCCTGAAGTAAGATTAAGAAAAACAAATGAAAATAAAACATTTGCGATAATGGTCCAAAATGGCGATGGTTATGAAGAATATGTAAGTAAAGATAATACTTGGCCAGGATTAGGGTATGTATTTAAAGAAGCAAAATGTATAAATAATAATGGAGATTTAGTAGTAGATGCTCTAACATTTGCTAATAAAAAAGCAACATTAACAACTAATCAAACAGTATA
This sequence comes from uncultured Bacilli bacterium, assembly GCA_947626115.1. Classification (GTDB taxonomy): domain Bacteria; phylum Bacillota_I; class Bacilli_A; order RF39; family UBA660; genus SIG200. The sequence continues at coordinate 12,785 of CANQQX010000035.1, read as the reverse complement.
TTGTACGTTATATTTTGATGAGAAACCAGATCCTGCTAAAGATTTAAGAGTAAATGATCCCAATGGTAATTTAAGTGAAGATTTACAAGGTGGAATGTATAGATATCAAGGAACAGATGATGTGCCAAATTGGATATGTTTTGGAACGAATTCTAAAGATGAATGTACAAATGAAGAAACAGGAATAGATAAATATATGTATCGGATAATCGGAATAACCGAAGAAAAACAATTATATTTAATAAAAGAAACATTTTTAAAAGAAGGAGATTCAACAACATTTGCCTGGAATAATAAATATTCTACGGCGGGATCATATGTATACACTTGTGATAATAAAATATGTCCTGATTGGCCACAATCATTATTATTTAAAAGAATAAATGGAACAAGTAATGGTGAAATACCAGGAACAGGAACGGCGGGTAATAATGCTAATACAGATATATTCGTAGATAGCAGTCAATATGATTATTTAAAATCAGGTGATAAAGATGGAGTTAATGGTGGCGAATCACCAAGTGAATGGTATAATTTAATAGAAAATCATGAATGGATGTATGGAGATATGGGAGATATCGGAAATACATCGCCAGTAATTTCATTTAATGGTCAAACGTTATATGAAATTGAAACAGGGCAAACTGATGTAAAACATTATGTTGGAACAGAAGGAAGTAATGTAGAACAAATATATCGATGGAATCAAAAAGTAACTGGAAAAATAAGTTTAATGTATATTCATGACTATTTTTATGGATATTATGATGGTTCAAGTGAAGAAAGTCGAGGAAATGCAGGAAATTATGGCTATGATAAATCAAGAACTAGTTGGTTATTTTTTCAAAAAGATGGATATAATTTAACAACTAATTATGAATGGTTAAGTACTCGTCGGGGAATTCGTAGTGAAAGTGATGCGTTAGTAGATGCATTCACTGTGTACGCTGGTGGTTCGTGGGATCGGTGGTATCTACATATAGCGTGTGGCGTACGTCCTGTCTTTTATCTTAAATCTAGTGCTAAAATAGTAAGTGGAAAAGGAACAAAAATGGATCCGTATATTCTAGAAATTTAAAATAGTAAATTAATATTTACAACTTTTAAAATTGTGCTAGAATTATATTGAAGGAGATAAATAAGAATAAATATGATAGATAAAAAACTTTTAGAAGAACTTGATAAAGTAGATAAAGTAATTTCTTGTTTAAATGATATTATTCAAATTTTATACAATAAAGCTCAAGATAAAAAATTAGACTCTGATACTATTGCATTTTTAATTTATCAAGCAGAAAGTATTCAAAAAGTCCAATTGGATTTAAAAGATAAAAATATTGAATTTATAAAAGAATTTATTCCATATACATCTGAACGATCAAGATTATTATGTGAAACAATAGCAGAAAGAAGTCATATGGAACAAAATTATAATTATATGCAAAAAAATGCTATTAAATATTTTGAAGAAAGTCAAAGTGAAATAGAACAAGATTCATGTGTAAGAAAATAAAAAATAATTTAAGATCATCTCTTAAATTATTTTATTTTTTTAGCTTCTCTTGCACTAATAATTACTTTTTTACCATTAATTGTTTTCTTTTGTAAATTTGGTTTTTGTTTAGTCTTTGTAGCATTTAAAGCATGACTTCTTAAATTACCTGTTAAAGGTTTTTTATTTGTTATTTTTTTGGCCATTATAATGCCTCCTTTTTCTTTAAAAACTTTATCATATTATAAAGAATATGTCAAACATTTTTAAGTAATACGTGCTATAATTAGGTTAGGGAGGTTTATATGTTTACACCACTTAAAGTTACAACTGATTATAGCTTACTTAATAGTTTAATTAAAATAAAAGATTTAATTAATTTTTGTGTGACTAATAATATTAAATGTTGTGCTATATGTGATACTAATTTATTTGGGTGTATAGAATTTTATAAAACATGTAAACAAAATAATATTAAACCTATTATAGGATTAGAAATTACTTTAAATGATAATCCATTATATTTATATGCTGAAAATTATGATGGTTATAAAAATTTACTTAAAATTAATACGATTATAACGGAAAGAAATATAAGTATTTTAGAACTTAAAAATTTAAGTGATAACATTTTAGCTATTATTCCTTTTAAAAGTATTAATTTATATAATGATTTAGATTTCTTTCATAATATTTATGTTGGTTATAATAATAAAAGTGAACTTAAAAATGCTTTACTTAAAACAAATAGAGTTATTTATGTAAATGATATAAAAGCTTTAAAAGTAGAAGATACTAAATATTTAAAATATTTAGATAAACTAGCTGAAAGAGAAGAAAAAGATTATCATAGTAATTATTTAGAAATTATTAATGATGAATTTGCTTTAAAACAAATAGATGAAGTAGTAGATTTATTAAATGTGGAAATGCCTGAAGGGAAAAGATATATTCCAAAATATAATAAAGATATTGATTCCTTTACATTCTTAAAAAATTTATGTTTAAAGGGATTACAAAAAAGATTAAATGGTAATGTTTCTCAAAAATATTTAGATAGATTAAAATACGAATTATCAGTTATTAACAGTATGGGTTTTGTTGATTATTTTCTAATTGTTTATGATTATGTTTTATATGCTAAAAAGAATCATATTTTAGTAGGACCAGGACGTGGTAGTGCTGCAGGATCTCTCGTAAGTTATGTAATTGGTATTACCGATATTGATCCGATAAAGTACGATTTATTATTTGAAAGATTTTTAAATAAAGATCGAGTTACGATGCCCGATATTGATATCGATTTTGATAATACTAAAAGAGATATGGTCATAGATTATGTTAAGAATAAGTATGGGGATACTAATGTATCGGGTGGTATTACTTTTGCTACATTTAAAACAAGACTAGTTTTAAGAGATATTGGAAAATTACTAAATATTGATGAAAGACTTTTAAATAAATTTTTAAAAGTCTTAGATAAAGATAAAAATTTAAAAGAAAATCTAGCTAAAAATGATGTTAAAGTATATTTAAATACTTATCCTGAGTTAAAAGAATTATATAATGTTTCTATTCATTTAGAAGGCTTAAAGAAAAATATTAGTACGCATGCGGCTGGTATAGTTATTGGTGATCGTCCTTTAGATGAAATAATTCCCATGTATAAAAATGGGGAAGTTTATCTAACGGGAGTAACCATGGAATATTTAGAAGATTTAGGCCTTTTAAAAATGGACTTTTTAGCCTTAAAAAATTTAAGTATGATTAGTAATATTTTAGAGGTAGCCAAAATTGATTTAAATAAAATACCTTTAGATGATAAAGAAGTCTATGATTTATTTAGTAGAGCAGATACTGATGGGGTATTTCAATTTGAAACACCAACATTTAAAGGAGTCTTAACTAAGTTTAAACCACGAAATTTTTCCGAATTAGTGGCATCTATTGCCTTAGTGCGTCCCGGTCCTAGTGCGGAACTTTCGACCTATATTAAAAGAAAAGAGAATCAAGAGAAAGTTACTTATTATGATGAGAGTTTAAAAGACATTTTAAAAGATACTTATGGCGTTATTATTTATCAAGAACAAGTTATTAGTATTTTAGTTAAAATGGCTGGTTTTACTTATGCTGAAGCAGATAATATAAGAAGAGCAATGTCTAAAAAAAAGATGGATATTATAACGAGTGAAAAAGATAATTTTATTAAAAGATGCATTAATAATGGTTATAGTAAAGATCTTGCTAATAATATCTTTAATCATATTTTAAAGTTTGCATCATATGGCTTTAATAAAGCTCATTCGGTATCTTATGCGATTATTTCTTACTGGATGGCTTATCTTAAAGTACACTATCATTCAATTTTTATCTTTGAACTTTTAGATAATGCAATAGGAAGTACTGAAAAAGTAAAAACTTATTTAAATGAACTTAAACAAAATAATTTAAAAATAAATAAAGTAAGTATAAATTTATCTAATAATAAATTTATACTTACTAATAATATCGTTTATTTACCTTTTAAAATGATTAAAAATATGCGTAGTGATTTAGTAAATAAAATACTTGATGAAAGAGATAATGGTACTTTTAAAGATATTTATGATTTCTTTAAAAGAACAGTTAGTTTTATGAGTAAGAATGATTATACTATGTTAATAAATGCTGGGGCTCTAGATGAATTCAATTTAAATTATCATACTTTAATTAGTAATTTAGATGAGTTTATTAATTATGGTAATTTATATCATGATTTAGGAGAATATGCTCTTTTACCTGATATAAAAAAATATGACGAAGTAAGTTTAGATATTTTAAGAACTAATGAAATTAATAGTTATGGCTTTTTTATTAGTAATCATCCTGCTAGTAAATATAATGATAGTAAGATCGTGAAATTGTGTAAAATGAAAGATTATCTCTTTAAAAATATTGTTTGTTATGTTATGGTAGAAGATGTGAAAAAGATAAAGACTAAAAAGGGGGAAGACATGGCATTCTTGCTTGCTAGTGATGAAACAGGGACTGCTGATTTTACCCTTTTCCCAAGAAATTATCGTCTTCTTCAAGATATAAGTAAAAATGATATGATTAAAGTATGGGGTAGTGTTAGTAAAAGATTTGATAAGTATAGTATTATTATTAATAATATGACAAAGGAGTAGTAACAAATGGACGATTTAAAAAGATTTTTAAGTAGTATTGATTTTGAATATAAAAGTGAGTTAGATAATACCAAAATAGAAAAAGTAGTTTTTAATAAAGAAACAAAAGTATATACAGTTTATTTAAAAAGTAGTAATGTTTTAGATTACGAACTAGTAACAGATCTTTTTAATGCTGCGAAAAAAGGCATTAATGGTAAAGATAAATGTTATTTAGAATTAAGTTATGATGAAATAAATAATGAAGATATTGCTACTTATACTAATATTTTAATTACTAATATTGTTTTTGAACATCCTTCTTTAGCAGGTGTTTTAGGTAGTTTTAAAGAGTTAAAAGATAATACTATATATATAGAAGTATCAAGTGATATGTATTTTACCCAAAATGAATATTTAAAAAAATTAATAACTGATTTAAAAAATTATGGATTGGGTGACTATAAAATTGATTTTTATGTTAATGGCGATTTAAATCAAGAAATAAAAAAAGAAATAGCAGAATCTAAAGAAGTTAAAATAGAGAAAAAAGATGATGATATTACTTATTTTGGCTTTCATAAAGATGGCGATGTAACCCAAATTAAAAATATTGTTGGTGAACAAAAAGGCATCATTATTGAAGGTTATGTTTTTGGCATTGATGCTAGTGAAAGAAAAGGTCAAAAAGGAACTGCTTATATTATTAATTTAAAAGTTAGTGATAAAACTGATAGTTTTTTAGTTAAATTTGTTAGATTTAAAGAAGAAGAATATAAACAAATAAATAAAATACTTAAAAAAGGTAAATGGTTTAGAATATCTGGTAATGTCGAGATGGATAACTATTTAAGACAAATGGTTTTAAATGGTAGGAGTATTGAAATAATACCTAGTAAAGATGAAGTAGTAAAAGATGAAGAAGATGAAAAGCGAGTAGAACTTCATACCCATACCATGATGAGTGCGATGGATGGCGTAATTGATGCGAAAGCTTTAGTTAAATATGCCAGAAGTTTAGGTCATAAAGCCGTTGCGGTAACTGATCACAATTGTATTCAATCATTCCCTGATTTATATCATGCTGTTTGTGATATTAATAAAGGGGTCGAAAAAGAAGAAGATAAATTTAAAGTTTTATATGGAGCAGAAATGAGTATCGTTAATAACGATGTTGATTTAATCTTTAATTTAAAAGATTATGATTTATTAGAACAAGAATATGTTGTATTCGATACAGAGACTACTGGTTTTACGCCATATAATGATCAAATGATTGAAATTGGGGCTGTTAAAATTAAAAATGGGGTTGTTACTGATCATTTTGATGAACTTATTAACCCTCATCGTAAATTACCACAAAAAATAGTTGAACTTACTAATATTACTGATGAAATGTTGCAAGATAAGGATAGCGAAGAAAACGCAACAAAGAGATTTTTAGAATTTGTTGGTGATTTACCAATGGTTGCGCATAATGCTAAATTTGATATTGGCTTTATTAGTGCCGCCATGAATAAATATAATTTAGGGGAATTTAAAAATACGGTAATAGATACGATGAGTATGGCCAGAATGCTATATCCAGAGTGGAAAAATCATAAATTATCAACCCTTGTGAAAAATTTAGATGTTCCTTGGGATGAAAATGAACACCACCGTGGGGATTATGATAGTGAAGGTACTGCCATTGCTTTCTATAAAATGAGTAAAGTTTTATCGAATCGTAATATTGAAACTACCCAAAAATTATATAATTCTGTAGATCAAGATGCTTTAATGAAATTTTCAAGACCATTTCATATGTGTGTTTTAGTTAAAAATAAAGTTGGTTTAAAAAATTTATTTAAGATAATTAGTTTCGCTAATACGAAATATTTATATCGGGGTGATCAAGCTAAACTTCCGAGAAAGGAACTTAATAAACTTAGAGAAGGACTTTTATTTGGTAGTGGTTGTGTTAATGGGGAAATATTTGAATCTGCTTTTACTAAAGAAGATGAAGAACTAGCCAAAATGATGCAATATTATGATTATATTGAAGTTCAACCACCTGCTGCTTATGCACATTTATGTGATATGGATTCAAGTACGATAAAATCAATGGCTGATATTATTACGCATATTAAAAAGATAATTAAAGTAGCGGAAGAAGCTGGGGTAATGGTATGTGCTACTAGTGATGCCCATCATTTAACAAAAGAAGATAAAATATATAGAGAAATTATTATTGATCAAAGATTTAATGGTAAAGTTCACCCATTAAATAGAAGTGGCGTAACTGTTCCGGATATGCATTTTTATACAACGAGAGAAATGCTTGATGCTTTCTCATTCTTAGGCGAAGACAAAGCCAAAGAAATAGTTATTACTAATCCAAATAAAGTAGCGGATATGTGTGAAATAGTTGAAGTTATAATTGAAACTGGTGGAGTACCATTCTCACCAAAAATTGAAAATTCAGCCCAAATAGTGGAAGATATGGTTTATACCAAAGCCAAAGATTGGTATGGTGATCCGCTTCCTGATAATATTAGAGATAGAATTGAACAAGAGTTAAAAGGTATTATTGGTGGGGGATTTGATGTAATTTATTTAATTGCCCAAAAACTAGTTAAAAAGAGTAATGATGATGGTTTCTTAGTTGGATCTCGTGGTTCAGTTGGTTCATCTTTCGTTGCTACGATGATGGGTATTACTGAAGTTAATCCACTCCCTTCTCATTATCGTTGCCCTAAATGTAAACATTCTATTTTTAAAGATGAAACGGGCGAAGATTTAGTTAAAGAATATAGTATTGGGTTTGATTTACCGGATAAAGATTGTCCAAAGTGTGGGACAAAAATGATAAAAGATGGTGAAGATATGCCATTTGCTACTTTCCTAGGTTTTAATGCTGATAAAGTACCAGATATCGATCTTAACTTCTCCGATTTAAACCAAGCGGCGGCCCATGAATATACCAAAGTATTATTTGGGGAAGACAATGTTTATCGGGCTGGTACAATTGGTACAACTGCTGAAAAAACAGCATATGGTTATGTTAAAAAATATTGTGAAGATAAAAATATTGTGATGCGAAGTATTGAAGTAGAGCGCCTTGCTCAAGGTTGTGTTGGCGTTAAAAGAACTACCGGTCAACACCCTGGTGGTATTGTAGTTATTCCCGGATATATGGATGTTTATGATTTTACACCTTATCAATATCCGGCTGAAGATGTTGATGCTAACTGGCGTACTACGCACTTTGATTACCATGCGATTGACCAAGATGTTTTAAAACTAGATATCTTAGGTCATACTGATCCAACCCAACTACGGATGTTACAAGATTTAACGGGGATTGATGTTAAGACAGTGCCATTTGATGATAAAGATACGATGAGTTTATTTTTATCCCCTGATGTTCTTGGAGTAACTAAAGAACAAATTATGAATGATACAGGTACTCTAGGTGTCCCTGAATTTGGAACAAACTTTACCATTGGTATGCTTAAAGATACTAAACCAACCACTTTTGCGGAACTTATTAAATTATCTGGTCTTTCTCATGGTACTGATGTATGGCTTGGTAATGCGCAAGAATTAATTAGAAAAGGTGTTGTTCCTTTTAAAGAAGTTATTGGTTGTCGTGATGACATCATGGTTTATTTAATTCAAGCTGGTATGGAACCAATTAAAGCCTTCAAAATTATGGAGTTTGTCAGAAAAGGTAAAGCATCAAAAGATCCAGAAGGATGGTTACAACATAAAGAAACAATGAAAGAAGCTGGTATTCCTGATTGGTATATCGATTCTTGTCAAAAAATAAAATATATGTTTCCCAAAGCCCATGCAGCTGCTTATGTAATGAGTGCTTTTCGAATAGCTTATTTTAAAGTTCATCATCCAGCCGAGTATTATGCTTCATACTTTTCAACTAGATTTGATGATTTTGAAATAGAAACAATGATTAAAGGTTATGATGCCATTAGAGCAAGAATTAATGATATAATTGGTAAAGGTTATGAAGCATCTAGTAAAGAAGTATCACTACTTGAAACTTTAAAACTAGCTTTAGAAGCAACAGCGCGTGGCTTTAAATTTGGTAATATTGATATTAAAAGAAGTGAAGCGAAAAACTATATTATTGATGATGATGGCGTAACTTTAATATCACCATTTAGAACTTTAGATGGCTTAGGCGATGCCGTAGCAAACCAAATAGTAGAAGAGCGAAGTAAAAAAGAATTCTATTGTGTAGAAGATTTTCAAAATCGTGGTAAAGTAAATGTATCTACTATGGATAAATTAAGAGAACTTGGTGTATTTAAAGATTTACCTGAATCAGCTCAATTAAGTTTATTTTAAGAAATTAAGCAAATTAATTGCTTATTTTTTAAATATTTAATTATATAATTTTATTGGGGGATATTATGTGTATTGGAGTAATTGATTCAGGAATAGGTGGTCTAACTGTTTTAAAATCACTAATAAAAAATTATCCTAATCACGAATATATTTATTTTGGTGATACTTTGCATATTCCTTATGGTGAAAAAAATATTAATGAATTAAAATATTATACTGATAAAATATTTAAGTTTTTAGAAAGTAAACAAGTTGATTTAATTATTATTGCTTGTGGTACTCTAAGTTCTAATATAGAATATTTAAAAAGCAATATACCACTTATCGATATAATATCACCTTTAAAAAATAAATTAGATAATTATCACAGTGTTGGTATTATGGCAACTCCTTTAAGTATTAAAACTAATGCTTTTCAAAAATATATTAAAAGTAAATTAAATTTAGTTAGTTGTCCTTTATTAGTACCATTAATAGAAAATAGAGATTATCAAAATATGGATAATATTATAGAAGAATATATAAATAAAATAAAAGATAGTGAAGTAATACTTCTTGGGTGTACTCATTATCCATTAATAATAGATTATATTAAAAAATATTATGATAAAAAAATATTTACTTTAGATGAATTTATTTTACCAAAATTAAAAAATTTAAAAGAAACTAAATATAATTTGCAGTTATATTTTAGTAAAATAGATGAAAATTTAAGAAAAAATGTTGCAAATATTTTAAATATTGACGATAATTTAATTAAGTTTGGAGATGTATTTTAATGTTAGAAAATAAAAAAATATTAATTTTAGGCTTAGCAAGAAGTGGTTATCATGTAGCTAAATTATTAACAACTAATAATAATACTAATGAAATAATAGCTACTGATAAAAATTTACCAGCCTTTAGTATTTTAAATGAATTAGCTGAATTAGGAGTTAAATTTAGGCAAAGTGAAACAGCTGAAGAAATAATTGATGATTCTTTTGATTTAGTTATTAAAAATCCTGGAATTGAACCAACTCAACCTTGTGTAGTTAAAGCAAATAGCTTAAATATACCAATTGTTAATGAAATGGAAGTTGCTTATCATTATTTACCAGAAGATGTAAAAATAATTGGCATAACTGGTTCTAATGGTAAAACGACCACAACTACAATGATATATGATTTAATGAAAATGCATCATTTACCAGTAATACTGGGTGGTAATATTGGCTATCCTTTAGCAGAAATAATTCCCATGGTAAGAAAGGGAGATATTTTAGTATTAGAAATATCAGATCATCAATTATATAATTTAAAAGATTTTAAAACCGATATAAGTGTCCTTACTAATTTATGTCCAACTCATCTAGATTTTCATGGTAATTATGAGAATTATATAAATGTAAAGAAAAAAATATTTAATCATCACACTAATAATGATTTAGCAATTATAAATAAACAAAATGAAGATAGTTTAAAAATAACTAAAGATATACTATCTCATAAAATATATTTTAATAATGAAGAAAATTATTATAATGATGAAGGTATATATATAGATAAAGAATTAGTAATAAATTTAGATGATATTAAAATTAAAGGAAATCATAATTATGAAAATATTTTAGCATCTCTTTTAGTATTAAAAGAATTTGCTTTTGATAAAAAGATAATTAGAGAATATTTTAGTAAATTTAATGGGGTAGAGCACAGATTAGAAGTAGTAGATAGTAATAGTGATATTATATTTTATAATGATTCTAAAGCTACTAATCCAACATCTACTTTAATTGCTCTTAAAACAATGAAAATGCCAACTCATTTAATTTTAGGAGGTAAAGAGAGAAGTCAAGACTTTAATGAATTAAATGATGAGATAAAAGTAGTTAAGAAGATATATGCCATTGGTGAAGTAACAGACAGGGTATATGAATATGCCAGTAGTATAAATATTCCTTGTATTAAATGTTATACTTTAGATAGAGCGATGTTAGAAATTAAAAATAATGTTCAAAGTAATGAAATAGTTTTATTATCACCCGCTAGTGCATCATGGGATCAATATGATAAATTTGAAACTAGGGGAGAAGAATTTAAAAAACTAGTTGAAAAATATTTCAATTAAAGTTATAATGTTAATAGTAGCAAAAGGGGCTGTAAATTATGAATAATGAAAATAATAACAATGGTACGGTGCTAGGTAGTGTAAATCCCAATCCAGTACCAGAAAATGGTGTTGAAACTTTAGGTGGTGTTAGTCCAATGCCAGAAACGGTAGAAACGACTAATAATAACATACCAAATTCGGTACCTTTAGAACAACCGGTACCACCAGTAAGTCCGGTACCACCGGTTAGTCCAGAACCTAATTTAAATCAAAATATTAATCCGGGAATAGCTGAACCAGTTAATCCTGTTGGGGAACCAACGCCAGTAAATCCAGTTAATGTAACACCAGAAGTACCACCGGTATCTCAACCGGAAACACCATTAGGAGTTCAACCACCAGTTAGTTCAGTACCATCATTAGAATCACCGGTAGAATCACCAGTAGATGCTAGTGTTCAACCAGCTTCAACTGTTGAGCCACCGATGTCATCTCAACCAAATGCTGTTCCACCAATTGAACCAACCCCAGCCTATACTAATCCACAAACAATAAATACAAATTCAAATTTTGAAAATCCTAATAATATTGGCACTAATCCACCAATGTCATTTGAACCAGAAAAAACACCAATAAAAAGTAAACAAAAGAAAATAATTTTTATTGTAATTATTTTAGTAGTTTTAGCAGGTGTTGGGTTTGGAACTTATTATGTATTAAATTATACTAATATATTAAATAAAAATAATAATACTATTGATATCAAAACTAAAAATATTGAAATAAATGTCGGTGATAATGTTCCCGATAAAATTGAAGATTTAGCAGTTATAACTAATACTCAACCATCTAATTGTAGTTTTGATACAAGTGGTGTAGATAAAACTAAAGTTGGTGTTTATGAATATACAGTAACTTGTGGTAGTTTAAGTAATACTGGTAAAATTACAGTTGTTGATAATGCTAAATTAAATATTAAATTAGAAACATTATACAAAGCAAAAGGAGAAACTTTTACTGCATCAGATTTTATTAAAGACAATAGTGATGTAAAATTAGAATTTGTTGATAGTAGTGAAATAGAAAAATTCCTTGCTGATGGACCTGGAACTTATGCTGTTAAATTAAAAGCTACAGTCGATAATGATACTACCGAAGTAGAAGGTAAATTAGTAGTATTAGAATATCCATTAAAAGGATTCTTAACTTGTACAGGAGAAGCTAAAACTATTGAAAATTCTAAAGCTACTGAAGCTGTTGGAGATATGTTCACTATTATTAATGGTGATACAGTTAAAAATGGTTATGGTAAAGTTGCTTATGAAGTTCATATATTTGATTATCAAAATGCATCAGATGAGTTTGCTCAATTAATTACAAAATATAATAATGAAGGAACATTAACAATTAATAATGTAACTGGTGATATAGTTATTAATGAAGCAAATAAAACAATTACTATTAAAAATGAAATAAAAAATGAAGATATAATTCAAAAATATGGTGAAAGTAATGTTAAAGATTATAACACTATTAGAGATTACTTTAATAAATTAAATACTCAAAATCCAGGATCTTATACATGTAAATACGAAAAGAGCAATTAGCTCTTTTTATTTGTTTACAAATTATGTTATTTATTTAAATAATAACTTAAAAAAAACAAGTTTTTTTAGTATCCCATACCAAAATTAGTCACTGAAAA
>CANQQX010000034.1 GCA_947626115.1 uncultured Bacilli bacterium | reverse complement strand
GAAAATAAAAATATAGATTTCTCTACATTTTTATCTTTGTTTTTTACTTTTAGGATTTACCAGCTGTGAATTGTAACCTCTTTTTCTTACTTTTTAAAAAATATTCTTGTTTTGTAAATTTAAATATGGTATACTCATTTATATTGAAAGAAACGGGGATAATATTTGGAACATTATTTTACTAATAATGAAAATTTAAAAAGTAATTTACATGACATAAATTTTTCTTTTGATGCATATAATTTTACGTTTAAGAGTGATAATGGAGTATTTTCCAAAAATAAAGTTGATAATGCTTCTTTGTTTTTAGTAAATACTTTTTTAAAAATAAATAAAAGAGAAGTTAATAGTATTTTAGATATTGGCTGTGGTTATGGTTTTATTGGAATAACTTTAAGTAAAATATTGAATATACATGTAGATATGTTTGATATAAATAAAAGAGCGGTGCATTTGTGTGAGATGAATATTAAAGAAAATGGGGTAGATGCAACTGCAAATGTAAGTAACATATATGAAAGTGTTACTAATAAATATGATTTAATTATTACTAATCCACCGATTAGAGCAGGAAAAGATATCTTAAGAGAATTTTTAAAAGGTGGCTTAGCAAAATTAAATAAAGATGGCGAATTATGGTTTGTCATATCCAAGGATAAGGGTGCTAAAAGCATTAAGAATGAGCTGGATAATGTATGTACAACCAATATAATAGCAAAAAGTAAAGGATTTTGGGTAATTTCTTTAAAAAAATAGTTGACTAACCTTTATTTTATTGTTAAAATTATAAATTGGTGACGTATTTATATTTTCCAAATTAAAAATACTTGTATAGGGGTGATATCGTGGCTTATAAGACCTTAAAATTTGGTGATTATCGTGAAAGAAGAAGCTTTTCAAAATCAAAAAATACGCTAGAACTTGCTGATTTACTAGAAATTCAAAAGAAAAGTTATCAAGACTTCTTAGAAAAAGGAATTAGAGAAGTTTTTGATGATTTATTTCCTGTGGAATCATTTACTGGTAACATTTCACTAGAATTTGGTGATTATTCTTTTGAAGAACCAAGATATTCTATTAAAGAAGCAAAAGAAAGAATGGTAAACTATGCAACTCCATTAAAAGTGCAAGCAAGAGTTTTCATTCATGAAACAGGAGAAGTAAAAGAACAAGAAATATTCTTGGGTGACATGCCTTTAATGACTGAGGCTGGTACATTTATTATTAATGGTGCCGAAAGAGTTATTGTTTCACAATTAGTAAGAAGTCCATCTATTTATTTCAAAAGAGAAATAGATAAGAATGGTCGTCGTATTATATCTGGTGAAGTTATACCTAATAAAGGAACTTGGCTAGAATTTGAAACTGATGCTAAAAATATTGTTTATGTTAGAATTGATAGAACAAGAAAAGTACCAGTTACAACATTCTTAAGAGCAATAGGTTTATCTAGTGATGAAGATATTACTAGTGTTTTTGGTGAGAATGAATATTTAAAGAATACTATTGCCAAAGATAGTACAAAAAATACTGATGAAGCACTTATTGAAATTTATGAAAAATTAAGACCTGGTGAACCAGCTACTTTAGATAGTGCGAAAAACCAATTAATAACTAGATTCTTTGATAGATTCCGTTATGACTTGGCTAAAGTTGGTCGTTATAAATTTAATAAGAAATTAAATATTACCGAAAGACTACTTGGCTGTACTTTAGCAGAAGATATTAAAGATGGTAAAAAAGTAGTAGCAGCTAAAGGAACATTAATTGATAAAAAAGTTCTTGCCGATTTAAAAGAAGTATTTGCTAATGGTTATAATTTACAAGAAACTATTACTAATATGGAACTTGATGATTATAATAAGATTCAAACAGTACTAGTATACGATAAAATTGATAATAAGAGAGTAGTAAAAGTTATTGGTATTGATACAACTGTTGATGAAAAGAGACTTACCATACCTGATATTTATGCTGCTGTATCATATTATTTAAATTTACATGATAATATTGGTAATACTGATGAAATAGATAATTTAGGTAACAGAAGAGTAAGACAAGTTGGTGAACTTATTCAAAACCAATTTAGAACTGGTGTTGCGAGAATGGAGAGAGTTATTCGTGAAAGAATGACTACCCAAGAAGTTGAAAATATTACACCAAAGACTTTAATTAACATTCGTCCAGTTACAGCTGCTTTAAAAGAATTCTTTGGTTCATCTCAATTATCAAAATTCATGGATCAAATTAATCCAATTGCCGAACTTACTGATAAAAGACGTTTATCAAGTTTAGGGCCTGGTGGACTTTCAAGAGAACGTGCTGGTATGGAAGTACGTGATGTTAACTCATCTCACTATGGTAGAATTTGTCCGATAGAGTCTCCAGAAGGTCAAAATATCGGTTTAATTACTTCTTTAGCAGGATATGCAAAAATTAACGAATATGGTTTCATAATGACTCCTTATCGTAAAGTAGAAAATGCTAAAGTATTAGATGAAATAGTTTATATGACTGCTGATGAAGAACAAGATTTATATATCAGCCAAGCAACAGTTAATCTAGATAAAGATAATAAAATAGTAGAAGATGAAATCCTAGTTCGTCATAATGGCGATAACGTTATGGTCAAAAAAGAACTAGTTGATTATGTCGATGTTGCACCAAGTCAAGTTGTATCTATTACAACAAGTTGTATTCCATTCTTGGAATTCGATGATGCTAACCGTACCCTAATGGGTTCAAACATGCAAAGACAAGCAGTACCACTTTTAACTAGTGAAGCACCAATTGTTGGTACAGGTGTAGAGTGGATTGCGGCTCGTGATTCAGGTTCAACTATCGTATGTAAAGCCGATGGTGTTGTTGAATACGCTGATGCCCTAAAAATTGTTGTTAAAGTAAAACAAGGTGAAGATACTTATCATCTAGCTAACTTTGAACGAAGTAATGCATCAAGTGCTATTAATCATCATCCACTTGTTAAAAAAGGTGATAAAGTTCATAAAGGTCAAGTTATTGCTGATGGTCCTTCAACTGAAGGCGGTGAACTTGCTTTAGGTAAAAATATGACTGTAGCCTTCATGACTTATAATGGTTATAACTATGAAGATGCGGTAATCTTAAACGAAAGATTAGTAAAAGATGATGTTTATACATCTCTACATATCGATCACTATGATATTGAATGCCGTGATACTAAATTAGGTCCAGAAGAAATTACGAGAGATATTCCAAATGTTGGTGAAGATGCTCGTAAGAATCTAGATGCTGATGGTATTATTAGAATAGGTACTGAAGTAAAAGAAGGCGATATTCTAGTTGGTAAAGTTACCCCAAAAGGTGTTCAAGAATTAACTTCAGAAGAAAAATTATTACATGCTATATTTGGTGAAAAAACACGTGAAGTAAGAGATACATCATTACGTGTTGAACATGGTGCTGGTGGCGTTGTTCACGATGTTAAAGTTTATACTAAAGAAAATAGTGATGAACTTCAACCAGGAGTATCAAAAGTAATTCGTGTATATATTATTCAAAAGAGAAAAATCCAAATTGGTGATAAAATGTCAGGTCGTCATGGTAACAAAGGTGTTATCTCTCTAGTTTTACCAGAAGAAGATATGCCATATTTACCAGATGGTCGTCCAGTAGATATTATGCTTAATCCATTAGGTGTTCCATCTCGTATGAATATCGGTCAAATTCTAGAATTACACTTAGGTATGGCTGGTAAAAAATTAGGTGTTCATTATGCAACTCCAGTATTTGATTCAGCATCTTGGGAAGATATCCAAGAAGAAATGAAAGAAGCCGGAATGGATCCAGATGGAAAAACTGTTCTATACAATGGCCGTACTGGTGAACCATTTGATCAAAGAATATCTGTTGGTGTAATGTACATGGTTAAATTACATCACATGGTTGATGATAAATTACATGCTCGTGCTACCGGACCTTATTCATTAGTTACGCAACAACCACTTGGTGGTAAAGCGCAATTCGGTGGTCAAAGATTTGGTGAAATGGAAGTTTGGGCTCTATATGCTTATGGTGCTGCTCATGTTCTTCAAGAAATTTTAACAGTTAAAGCCGATGATATCGTAGGTCGTGTTAAAGTTTATGAAGCACTTGTTAAAGGTAAACTAGTAAATCAAGCTGGTGTACCAGAATCATTTAGAGTATTAGTTAAAGAATTCCAAGCTTTAGGTTTAGATGTTCAAGTAATTGACAATGATGATAATGTCGTAGACTTCAAAGATATTGAAGAAGATGAAGATGGCGATGAACCATTCAGAATCGAAGAAATAGAACTTCCAAATAATGAAGATGTCGAAGAACACGAAGAGCCATTTACAGAAACGGAAGAGCCTGAAGAAGATGAAGACGAAGAAGAAACATCACTTGATGATTTAGAATTTCCAGAAGACTTAGAAGAAGATATCGAGGTGGAATAATGATAGATGTAAGTAAATTTAAAGGTATTAAAATAAGTATTGCTTCTCCAGAAAAGATTCGTAGTTGGTCTTATGGTGAAGTAAAGAAACCAGAAACTATCAACTATCGTACATTAAAACCTGAAAGAGATGGACTATTCTGTGAAAAGATATTTGGTCCAACTAAAGATTTTGAATGTTCATGTGGAAAATATAAAAGACTAAGATATAAAAATGTTGTTTGTGATCGTTGTGGGGTTGAGGTTACAAGAAGTAAAGTAAGACGTGAGAGAATGGGGCATATTGAACTTGCTGCCCCTTGCTCACACATTTGGTTCTTTAAAGGTGTTCCATCTAAGATGGGCTTAGTTCTTGATATGAGTCCAAGAGACCTAGAAGAAGTACTATACTTTGTTAGTTATGTTGTAATTGATCCAGGTAATGTACCTCTAGAAGAAAAACAAACTTTATCTGATAAAGAATACCGTGCTTATTATGAAAAATATGGTAATAGTTTCAAAGTAGGTATGGGTGCTGAAGCTATTCAAGAACTTCTAAAAAGAGTAGATATTGATAAAGAAGTAGAAAATGTTCGTAAAGAATTAGAAAACGCTACTAGTCAAAAAAGAATTCGTCTAGTTAAAAGATTAGATGCTTTAGTATCATTCCAAGAATCAGGCAATAAACCAGAATGGATGGTACTAACAGTACTTCCTGTTATTCCACCAGAACTAAGACCAATGATTCAACTAGATGGTGGTAGATTTGCAACATCAGACTTAAATGATTTATATAGAAGAATTATTAACCGTAATAATCGTTTAAAGAAATTACTAGAACTTGGAGCACCAACTATCATTGTTCAAAATGAAAAACGTATGCTTCAAGAAGCTGTTGACTCTTTATTTGATAATGGCCGTCGTGGTAGAAGTATAACTGCGGCATCTAATCGTCCTTTAAAGAGTTTATCTAGTATGTTAAAAGGTAAACAAGGACGTTTCCGTCAAAACTTACTAGGAAAACGTGTTGACTATTCTGGTCGTTCTGTTATCGTTGTTGGACCAAATTTAAAAATGTATCAATGTGGTCTTCCGAAAGAAATGGCTATTGAACTATTTAAACCACATGTTATTCATGGTTTAGTCGAAAGAGGCCTTGCTCATAATATTAAGGGTGCTAAAAAATTAATTGAAGCTCGTGATGAGAGTGTTTGGGATATTGTTGAAGATGTTATTACGGAATATCCAGTAATGTTAAACAGAGCTCCAACACTACATAGACTTGGTATTCAAGCATTTGAACCAAAATTAGTTGGTGGTAAAGCTATTCGTCTACACCCACTAGTTTGTACCGCATTTAACGCAGACTTCGATGGTGATCAAATGGCTGTCCATGTACCACTTTCCGAAGAAGCTAAAGCTGAAGCTCGTATTTTAATGCTTGGTGCTAACAACATCTTAAATCCAAAAGATGGAAAACCAATTGTTACACCTTCGCAAGATATGGTTTTAGGTAATTGCTACCTTACTATGGAAGAAGCCGGTGGTAACAATGAAGGTAAAGCATATAAGAATTGTAATGAAGCTCTAATGGCTTATGAAAGAAGAGATATTGATCTTCATACCAGAATAGCTATTCCAGTTAAATCATTTAAACATAAATTATTTACCGAAGAACAACAAGATAAATATTTAGTAACAACTGTAGGTAAAATTAAATTTAATGAAATTCTTCCAGATACTTTCCCATATTTAAATGAAGGTACAAAAGAAAATATTGAAGGTATTACCCCAAATAAATATTTCTTACCTATGGGAACTAACTTAGAAGAAGAAATTAAAAAAATGCCTTTAGTTGGTCCATTTGTTCAAAAGACTTTAGGTCAAATAATTGCGCAAGTATTTAAAAGATATAAAACTACTGAAACATCAGTAATGCTTGATAAATTAAAAGACCAAGGATTTAAATATTCAACTGTTGCTGGTATTACTGTTTCGGCTGCTGATGTAGTAAGAAGTGATGCCAAAGATGAAATTATTGAAGAAGCTAAAAAGAGAGTAGATAAAATTAATAAACAATATCAAAAAGGTTTAATTACTGAATCTGAAAGATATAATGGTGTTATTCAAATTTGGAGTGAAGCTACTGATCAAGTTAAAGATGCTCTAGCTGAAATTGCTAAAGATAACTTTACTAATCCAATATTCATGATGATGAATAGTGGTGCTCGTGGTAAGATTTCTAACTTTACTCAACTTGCTGGTATGCGTGGCTTAATGGCTAAACCAGATGGTACAACAGTTGAAATTCCAATTACATCATGCTTTATGGAAGGTTTATCTGTATCAGAATTCTTCTTATCAACACATGGTTCAAGAAAAGGTTCAGCCGATACTGCCTTACGTACGGCCGATTCAGGATACTTAACAAGAAGACTTGTTGATGTTGCTCAAGATATAATCGTTAAAGAACATGACTGTGGTTCAATGCAAGGTGTTGTTGTTTACGATTTAATTAATGATAAAGATGGTTCAGTTATTGAATCACTTGAAGAAAGAATTTTAGGAAGATTTGCTTCTAAAAAAATTGTTGATCCAGAAACTAAGAAAACAATTGTTGAAGCAGGCGAAATGATAAATGAAAATGCTGTTGCTAAAATATTAAAAGCAGGCATTAAAAAGGTTGAAATTAGAAGTGTTCTTACTTGTAAAACAGTTGGTGGCGTTTGTCAAAAATGTTATGGCCGTAACCTTGCTACTGGTAACTTAGTTGAAACTGGTGAAGCTGTTGGTATTATGGCTGCTCAATCTATTGGTGAACCTGGTACTCAACTTACCATGCGTACATTCCACACTGGTGGTGTTGCTGGTGGAGACGATATTACCCAAGGTCTACCAAGAGTTGAAGAGTTATTTGAAGCTCGTACACCTAAGTTTAAAGCAACAATTGCGGAGATTACCGGTAAAGTAATCAGTACGGAAGAACAAAATGGTAAATATTCTATCGTTATTGAAAATGCTTCTGGTGTTAAAGAACATATTACTAATTACAATATGAAATTACGCGTCGAAGTAGGAGATGAAGTACAAGCTGGTGATAAACTTACGGAAGGTGTTATTGCTCCGAAAGAGTTACTAGCAGTTACTGACCCACTTACAGCGCAAGAATATATCTTAAAAGAAATTCAAAATGTTTATAAATTACAAGGTGTTGATATTAACGATAAACATATTGAACTAATCGTTAAGAGAATGATTAATAAGGTAAGAATTATCGATGCTGGTGATACTGACTTTGTTGAAGGTTTAACTGTTTCGCTAAGAGAATTTGCGGAAGGCAATAAACCAGTTATCCTAAATGGTGGAGTACCTGCTAAAGGTAACCCAATCATGCTTGGTATTACGAAATCATCTCTTGAAACAGATTCATTCTTATCTGCTGCTTCATTCCAAGAAACTACCAGAGTTTTAACTGATGCTGCTATGCGTGGTAAAGTTGATAACTTAGTTGGTTTAAAAGAAAATGTTATTATAGGTAAATTAATTCCAGCAGGTACTGGTGCTAGACAATATAGTGACATTGAACTTGAACTAGAAAAAGAGTTATTAGATGATGATGCTAGTGAAGTATTAGAAGAAAAATTCTTAGCAAATGGTGATGAAGAAGAAGCTACAGCTTAAAGATTATTAAAGACTTAAAAGAAATTTTAGGTCTTTTTTTAAAACGTTATTGGCAAATATATGTTCGTGGTAGTATAGTTAATTTACATTTAAACTAGATTGGGGGAATTGATATGAATAGTTTAACTGTAAATAATAAAAATATAACAAATATGATTTATGAAATTAGGGGTAAACAAGTAATGTGGATAGTGATCTAGCAATACTTTATGAATGTAAAAATGGAACAAAATCTATTAATTTGGCAGTAAAAAGAAATATTGATAAGTTTCCTAATGATTTTTATTTTCAATTAGATCTTGAAGAATACTCAAACTTGAAGTTTCAATTTGAAACTTCAAGTTTGAATTCTTATGGTGGAGTAAGAAAATTGCCTTATGCTTTTACTGAGAAAGGTGTGGCAATGTTAGCAAGTGTTTTAAAAACATCAATTGCCGCAAATATAAGCATTAGCATTATGCGTGCTTTTGTATTAATGAGAAAATATGGGTTATATTTTGAATTAACAAAAAAATATATAGAAATTCTAAGGTTTCATTTTGAAACTTTAGAATTAAATCTATTACAATATTTGAATTATTAAATTAAAGAAATAAATTTTTTGGTCGCAAATTGCGACTAAAAATTTTATAAATTACTATGGTAAAAAAATAATATATTTGGTTTCAAATTGAAACCAAAAACTAAAGTTGAACTAATATTGATAAATATAAATTATAAATAAAAACAACTTGAGACCGAATTTTTCGACCTCAAGTTTGAATAATTAGTTGTGAAAGATATAAACTTAAATTCTTCAAAAAACACTAATTTTAGTTATTTAGACTTGAAGTTTCAAATTGAAACTTCAAATATAAATGGAATTTAACTAATAATAATTTAATGTCGAAAATTTCGACCTTAAAAAAACATTCATAGAATAAAATTGCTAGATTTTTTAATTTAATGGTAAATGAACTTAAAATATTTTTTTGGTCACAATTTGTGACCAAAAAATAATAAAACTTGTGATGGTAAATAAAAATTATAAATATATTTTAAATAATCTAATAAAATAAAAACAAAAATAAACATAAATGATTTGAGGTCAAATTTTTTGATCTCAAGTTTGAACATTAAAATGTTAAATATTATTTTGCTAGACAATGTGTTAAGATATTAGTTTATAATCTTAAAAATTTAAGAAATAAACTTGAAGTTCCAATTTGGAACTTCAAACATAATTTAGTAACTAATAATTTGAGGTCACAAATTGTGACCTCAAGTTAAACATTCACACTGTTAAATAATATAAGGTAGAAGATTTTTAATGAACAATTATAATAATTAACATAAAAAGAGATATGCAAAAATTATTTGTTATGCTAAAATTTATTTAAGGAGGTCTAAATATGCGTGAAATAAAAATTGGGGGAATTTATAAACATTTTAAAGGTAATTTATATCAAGTACTTGATGTTGTAAATGACTCTGAATCCAATAATGATAAAGAATATAGAAAAATTGTAGTGTATCAAGCCCTTTATGATGAAAAGTTAAAATGGGCAAGAGATTATGATATGTTTCTATCAAAAGTGGATAAGGAAAAATATCCTGATGTAAAACAAGAATATCGTTTTGAAGAAGTACTTGATAGTAATAAAGAAATAATTAGTAAAAATATGGAAATTAGTAATTTAAGTAAGTATGCTTGTCCATATAGTAAAGGTATAAGATTAAAAGATGAAAATGAAGATATTAGACCATCATTTTATCGTGATATTGACCGTATTTTATATTCTTTAGCTTATACAAGATATTTAGACAAAACCCAAGTATTTACTCATAAAGAAAATGATCATTTAAGTAGAAGAATGACTCATGTGCAATTTGTTAGTAAAATTGCTAGAACTATTGGAAGAGCCTTAAATTTAAATGAAGACTTAATTGAAGCTGCTTCCCTAGGTCATGATTTAGGCCATACTCCTTTTGGACATTTAGGTGAAGCAATTTTAAACGAAATAAGTCTTAAAAATAATGAAGGATATTTTAATCATAATATTCAAAGTGTAAGACTATTAATGAATGTCGAAAATTATGGTAAAGGTCTTAATATAACTGTGCCTGTTTTAGATGCTATTATGTGTCATAATGGCGAAATTGCTAAACAAAAATATGAACCAATTTATAATAAAAGTGTAGAAGATTTTTTAGATGAATATAATGCATCTTATCAAGATAAAAAAGTAATTTTAAAAATGCGACCTATGACTTTAGAAGGTTGTGTTGTTAGAATTAGTGATTTAATTGCTTATTTAGGTAAGGATATTGAAGATGCTATTAGAATTAATTTAATTAAAAAAGAAGATATTCCCGAAAGTATTACTAATATTTTAGGTAGTAAAAATGGTGATTTAATAAATACAATAATACTTGATATTATAAATAACAGTTATGGTAAAAGTTATATTGAATTATCACCAAATATATATGAAGCTATTGAAGATTTAAAAAAATTTAATTATCAACATATTTATGCTAAAGCAGATAATGATGAAGATAAAATAAAATTAATGTTTAATACTTTATTTGATTACTATATGAATGATTTAAATAATAAGAATGAAGAATCAATTATTTATCAAAGTTATTTAAATAATATGAGTGAAGAGTATAGGAAGAATAGTAATGCGAGAATAGTAATTGATTATCTAGCTGGTATGACTGATGAATATTTAATTAAACAATTTAATAAAATAAATAAAGATTAGATAGAAAACTTATAAATAATTTGTTTTGTGTTATAATAAATTTAGAGGTGTCCCATGGAATATAAAAAGTATAATTGTAATTCTTATAATATTCATACCATTAAAACAGATAAATTTAAAACTGTGAGAATGGAAATAATTTTTAGTAGAGAAGTAAAAAGAGAGAATATGCCAATCTTTACTTTTTTATGTGATATTTTATCTGATTGCTCTAAACATTATCCAAGAAGAAAAGATATTGCGATTAGATTAGAAGAATTATATAAAACAATATTTTATGGCACAACTAATAAAGTAGGTAATTTATTTACGAGCAGCTTTATTTTAGAATTTATTGATCCAGTATATATAAATGAAGATAATTATTTAGAAGATGTTTTAAAATTCCCTTTTAAAGTAATTAATAATCCTTTAGTAAAAAATAAAGAATTTGATATTAATAATTTTAATATTGTGAAAAAAAGAATATTAGAAGAAATCGAAAGTTTAAAAGAATCTCCAGATAAACTTGCTATTACTAATGCTCTTAAAAAGATGGATAGTACTTCTCCTAGTTCGTATAGAGTTTTAGGTACGAAAGAAGATATTGAAAAAATTACACCTGCATCTTTATATCAAGCTTATGAAGATTTATTTAATCATTCTGCTTGTGATATATTTATCATTGGTAATTTAAATATGGATGAAGCAGTTAAAATAATTAAAGATAGTTTTGTAAATCATGTTATTAAATTAAATAAGCCAAAACTACTAGTAAATAATAAAGTAAGAAATAAAACTTTAGAAGTAAAAGAAAAATCTAATTTTGTGCAAAGTACTTTAGTAATGGTATACAATATTCATGCTTTAGATAAAAAATTAAAAGATACAGCATTTCATGTCTTTAATTATATTTTAGGATCTGGTGGTATTGAGTCTAAGTTATATCAAAAATTAAGAATGGATAATTCCCTTTGTTATGGGGTTAGAAGTTTATATTTAAAATATGATGAACTACTTATTATTGAAGTATCACTTGATAATGCTAATATTAAACTAGCCGAAAAATTAATTAGAGAATGTTTAATGGAAATGATTAAAGGAAAATATACTGAAGATACTTTAAATGATGCTAAAAAGAATTTAGGCTTCTCTTTAAAAATGAGTAGTGATAATAATGTTTCATTACTTAATAATTATATTTTTAACATATATGATAATTTACCACTTATTGATGAGCGAGTTAAAAGGATTAGTGAGGTTACTAAAGAAAATTTAATTACATGTGGTAAAAGTTTAAGAATAAATACGATATATATTCAAGAGGCAGGTGAGCAATAATGAAGGAATTAGAAATTAAAGGACTTAATGAAAAAATTTATTATGATACTTGCGATAATGGGTTAAAAGTATTTATGTGGGTTAAGAAAAATGTTAATACTTTTTATGGTACTTTATCTGTAAAATATGGATCTATTTATAATGATTTTAAGATAGGTA
The DNA here is from genome assembly GCA_947626115.1 of uncultured Bacilli bacterium. Taxonomy (GTDB): domain Bacteria; phylum Bacillota_I; class Bacilli_A; order RF39; family UBA660; genus SIG200. Next base: position 2,026 of record CANQQX010000034.1, on the reverse strand, counting down.
GTAAAACTTATAATTTACCTAAAGGTGTTGCCCATTTTCTAGAACATGTTAAATTTAATGAAGATAAAGATACGACAGCTCACGATTATTTCTTTAAACATGGTTGTGATACTAATGCTTTTACTACTTTTAACTATACTAATTATCAAGTATTAGGTAGTGAGAATGCCAAAGATAATATTATCCATTTACTAGATTTTGTGCAAAATGGTTATTTTACGAAAAGTATTGTATCTAGTGAAAAAAAGATTATAACGGAAGAAGCTAAAATGGGTCAAGATGATCCTTATACAGTTATGATGTTTAAACATTTAGATAATATCTTTACTGATTTAGATCATAAATATGTTATTACTGGTACACCTGAAGATATCAAAAAAATAACTTTAGATGATATTAAATTAGTATTTAATACTTTTTATCATCCCGAGAATATGTTTTTAGTAGTAACTGGTAATTTTAATCCCTATGAAATAATGGAAGCCGTTAAAGAAAATCAAAATAAAAAAGATTTTGGTAAATATAAAAAGCCAGAAAGAATTGTCAAAAAGGAATCTCGCAAAGTGAGAATTAAAGAAGAAGAATTAAATCTTAATGTAACTAATCGTAAAATTAAAGTAGGAATAAAGATGCCTAAGAGTATTTTTAAGGGGTATAGTGATTTACAAATTAGATTATATATGGCCCTTATTTTAAGAGCTAACTTTGGTACTACTAGTGATTTTAAAGATGAATTATTAGAAAAAGAATTAATAAGTTCTTTAACTTATATGTGCGATATTTTTGATGATTATGTCATTGTCATGTTTACGATAGATAGTGATTATAGAGATGAGATATTAAAATTATTTAATAATAAAATAAGTCATTTAAATGTATTAGAAAAAACTTTTAATAGAATTAAAAAAGCTAATATTGCTTCATTAATTTTAGATTATGAAGATGTAGAGGTCGTTAATAGTTTAATTCAATCAGATCTTTTATGCTATGATGAAATAATTACGGAAATTAAAAATATTTATGAAGATATTAATTATGAAGATATTTTAAAATTTATGAAATTTATTGATATTAAAGAGAAGAGTATATTAATACTAAATCCTTTAGACAAATAAAAAAGTTACCAATTGCGGTAACTTTTTCCTATCTATTGTAGTATTCAACAATTAGTTGTTCATTAACTTCGCTATTAAGTTCGCTTCTTTCTGGAGTTCTAACATATTTTCCAGTAAGTTTTTTAGGATCGAATTCAAGGTAAGCTGGAACAGCAACTTTTTCTTCGACTGCAGCTAAAATAGCAGGATGATTTAATGAATTTTCTTTAACACTAATTGTATCACCAGGCATAACTCTGTATGATGGGATATCTACTTTTTTACCATTAACTAAAATATGACCATGATTAACTACTTGACGAGCAGCTCTTCTAGTTCTAGCCATTCCTAGACGATAAACGATATTATCAAGTCTAGATTCAAGTAACATAAGTAAATTTTCGCCAGCAATACCATGCATTTTTTGTGCTTTATCAAAAACTTTATGGAATTGTTTTTCAGTTAAACCATACATAAATCTAACTTTTTGTTTTTCTTGTAATTGGATACCATATTCACTAGATTTTTTACGACGGTCTTTACCATGAGCACCTGGAGCATAAGGACGACGAGCTAGTTCTTTACCGTTTTCTAAAGTAGAGAAGCCAAGTCTTCTTGATTTTTTATAAGCAGGTCCTGTATATCTTGCCAATTTTTTATCTCCTTTCTTTTAATTTACAATATTTGTTTTTTATCTTAGCTAAATAATAGGGAGTATCTTTAATTTCACTAAAGGCAGTCCTTAGTTACTTTATTTTGCAAGATACACATTAAAATTTATCTAAAATAACTGCCAAATTAATTGCATAATTATTATACTATATTTTGTTTATTTGTCAAATATTCCTGTTAATTTGGTCGTGTTTTCAAAGTACGGGTGTAAATAAAAAGCACAAAAAAAGTGATTAATCTCAAAATATACCTTATAATTA
>CANQQX010000033.1 GCA_947626115.1 uncultured Bacilli bacterium | reverse complement strand
TCTTTTTCTTATCTAACATTTGTTTGTTTATTTTGCCTGCTATTTCCATTCTATAACTTTCCTATTATATAAAAAAACTTCCCAATTATAGGAAGTTAATTTTTAAATGGCGCCCGATGTAGGACTCGAACCTACGACCTAACGGTTAACAGCCGTGCGCTCTACCGACTGAGCTAATCGGGCATTACTCCAATAGTATAATACAATTTGGAAATAAATGTCAATAATATTTCTTAAAAAATTTGCATTATACTACTGGTTTTTACAAATATTTTTTTAAATCATCAATATTTTTTTCTAGCATTGCTTTAAGTCTATTTGCAAGCACTACTATTTCGGCATCAGTATTATTATATGCATTAATTTTTTCAGTTATTTCAATAACTCCTTTATTAGTGCCTTCCATCATCATTTTAGCAACCGTTTGATCACTATCATCTTTTAGAAATTTCATTTCACTCATCATTTTGCTACTCATCTTAGCCATGGTACCGACCTCTTCATTTTGTTTACCATATTTCTTTAAAATATCTTCAGCTTCAGTACAAATACTATCATAATCATCTCGTTGATTTTTTAAAAGTTTAGCAAATTTTTCATTACTAACTTTCCCAATAACATCATCAATACCGATAACACCCATCTCCGCATTTTTATAAATGTAATTTAGAAACTCAACTTCTTCACTCATATTCTTTTTCAAAATAAAATCACCCACTTATATTATGGGTAATTTATTTATTATTATACTTCTTGAACAACCGCAATAATCATTGGTTTACATTCAGTCTCTTCATATAAGAATTTACTTAATTCTTCTCTTATTTCTACTTTTATTTTATTATAATCAACAAATGTTGGTGTAATATTACGATTAATAATATTTTCACAGATATGCTTTATTTCTTCAATTAAATCTCTTGAATCTTTAACATAGATAAATCCTCTAGTTGTAACTTCTGGTCCTACTAATAAAACTTTATCTTTTTTAGAAATAGTAGCGCTTATTAAAACTATCCCATTTTCCGATAACATTTCTCTATCTTTAATAACAAGTTCCCCAACATCTTCGGAAGACTTACCATCTATTAAGACATCATTTACTTTAATTGTTTCGTGATTATCAAGTAATTTACCATTTTCAAAAGTAACTACTTCCCCATTTTGTTTTAAAATAATGTTTTCACTTTTAATACCTAATCTACTTGCCAAATTAGCATTATTAACCATATAACGATATTCACCTTTAACTGGCATATAATATTTAGGTTGAACAAGTTTTATCATTAACATTAAATCTTCACTAGATGGATGATGTAAAATAACTTTATCACTTGGTAAATTAACAATATTACAACCAAATTTAGCAAGTTCATTTTCTAGTTTTACTAAAGTTTTTTCATTGCTATCATAACGAGGTTCAGCAAAAACAATGGTATCACTATTTTTTAAAGTTATATATTTATCATATCCATGTAATATTTTACTTATATTTGCATATGGATTAGTTCGCTCATCACTTATTAATAAAATAGCATTATCATCATCAATATTAGATAAATCCCCAATAATTCCATTTTCTACTTCTAAATATTTTTCTTTAATAGCAAAGTTAACCACATTTTGTAATTTTTTGCCCATCATAATTATTTTACGATGCGTATTTCTTGCCGCATTAAAAATATCATTAATTGTATATAAATGGTATGGCAAAATAGAAAATAATAATCTATGTTCATTATGTTTAACTATATCTTTAAAATAATCTTCTAAACGATGATTAGGAGATGTATGTCCTTTATGTTCAGAGAAAGATGATTCACATAACATACATAAAACACCTTGTTTACCAATATAAGCAATTTTACCTAAGTCCATATCATAAGCCCCAAGCATAGTTGGATCAATAACAAAATCACCGGTATAACAAATTGCCCCATCTTTTGAATTAATGACATACATAACTGCATCAGGAATACTATGTGATACTGATATTGGAAAAATAGATACATTATCAAAGTTAAGTTTTTTATGTGGTTTTATTTCAACAATATTTTTATCTTCAATACCATATTCCTCTAAAACAAATTTAGTAAATTTAGTCGCATATATTTTTATATTGGGAAGTTCTTTAACTAAATCTGCTACACTACCCATATTTTCACTATGACCATGCGTAATAAATAAACCTTTAATTCTTTTTCTGTTTTTAACTAAATAACTATAATCCGGGGTAATATAATCAATACCTAAAAGATTAGAATTAGCATATTTAATCCCACAATCAAAGACAAAAATATCGTTATCGATATCAACTACATAACAATTTTTGCCATTTTCAGCAAGACCACCCAAGCCAAAAATTTTAATTTTACTCAATTTAATCACTCTTTCTAAAAAGTTCTTTTGATGGATTTATTATAACAAAAAAAGGGACTAAAGTCTAGTCTCTTTTATCTTTCTCTTTTAGTCTCTAACCATTCTTTATTATTATTTTGAAATGCTATTTTTTCTTGTTGCATCTCTCTCACACTTTTTTCATATCTAAGCATTTCTTGTAATTCTGCATAATATGGCATAATTAGTTTATCTTTAGCACTTTCTTTTCGTAAATCAATCATAAACATTAAATATGGAAAAGTATTGCCATAACTACTATATGAATATAGTATATTATTTCTTTTCAAAAAACCAATTAAATAATTTAAGGCTGTTGTATCATTCTTAACAAATTTAATACTACCAGTTTCTAAAAATTCTCGTAATAAATTAGGAAGTCTTGTTATAAAAAATTCTCTATATTCATTAGTTTTAATTGCATCTTCTAAGCTATCACCATATTTTATTTCTAATTCTCGGAGTCTTTTTGCTTTAGAGTCTTCTACTTTTTTACCATCTAAAACATCATATAAATTCAACATAAAAGCCCACCTCTTTCTTTCGGTGGGTTATTATAATTCTTTTTTCTACTTTTGTCTAGCGTTTATTAATGACTACGATTTTGCTTATTTTTCAACCATTCTGCATTATTTACAACAAAATCTTGATATTCATGCCATAATTCTTCTTTAGATTTACTAAAATGCTCTATTTGTTGTAATTCACCATAATAGCATAATAATAAATCTTTAACACAAGCAACAGTTTTAATATTTTGTAAAATACAAACCATATTAGATGAATATGATATATGTTCTATTTTATATTTATAATGGTATTTATTTAAAAAATACTCTACATATTGTTGAATTGGTTCATGATTATCCCAATAAAAACATAAATCATCACCATTTAAATTATTAACAATTGCTTTTTTTATTAAATTATATAATCCATTCTTACTATTTTTTATAAAATCAATATATTTTACTTCAAATATAGATAATTTTAATTCTTCATTATAACTACTTAATTGTTGTACTCTTATTTTTCTTTCTTCTACACTTTTAAAGGGTCCTAAAACTTCATATAAACTTTGCATACTATCTGCTTACTTTTCTTTCTTTTAACCATTCTTTGTTATTATTAACAAATTCATTATGTTCTTCCCATAATTTCTCTTGTGCTTTACTAAAATACTCTATTTGTTGTAGTTCCATAAAAAAATAGCTAAATAAATTTCTAATATCTGTAATAGTTTTAACATTAGGCAAATAATCTTTGCTTAACGCTTCTCCTCTTTCGATCATTTTAATAACTATACCATATTTATCACAAAATTCCTTAATATAATTAAAACTAACCTTTAAAGGATTATATTCAAGTATAAATTTTTTACCATTAAATTTATATAAAGCATTTTCTAATACCCTATATAGACCATTTTTAGTATTTAAAATAAAATTATTATAAGCATTTTCTTCGTCTGTTAATCTTAAACTATCTTCATAATTTTCCTTAAGTTCATGTATATGAGCTTGTCTTTCTTCAATAGTAGTATATTTATTTATTCTTTCAAAAATAGTTGGTTTTGTTATTTTTGTATTTTTAGATTCATCTTCTGTTATTTCATTAACATATGCTAATTCTTTTTCGTATGCAGCAAGAATATCTTGTTGGGTTAGTCCTTTTTTATGACTAGAATATATTCTTCCTGGAAAATAATAAGTATAAAAATCTATTAAACTATATTTCTTTAAAAAAGTTAATAGACATCTAATTGTTAAATAGTCGGAATTTTCTATTAAATTATAATAACTTTCCACAATGGCATCTTCTTTTATTGATGCAGAACATTTATCTATAATATTTTTAAGATTTTTACTAACAAATTTTTTATATTCTTTATCATCAACAAAACTTTTGCTATCTTCTAAAACAGTAAGTTTTTGAAATAAATTTGGATATGTATTTTTAGCATTTACATTTCTATCATGTATTTTATCTTTATCAAATTTTGCCATTTTTTTCACTTCTTTCTAACTAAGTATTTATTCTAGCATAGAAATATCTATAAAACAATAAAAAAAATTAATAACAAAAATGCCATTAACTTTCTCTTTCTTCACTTATTAAATTACTTAAAAATATTATTTTTAAATCTCGGTAATATATTTCTTTTAGTAATAATTTATAATCAGTTAAATTAACATTATCATTTATATAAATTATATAACCACTTTTAATATTATTTTTAATACTGGCTAAATTATAATTATTTAAGGTAATACTTTCTTGTACTAGATATTTTTTATGTTCCCTACATATATCTATTATAGAATTACTAACTAAACAAATATTTTTATTATTATTACTATTATTAAGCAATGTTTCTACTTTGTTATATTCTTTATAATCATTATTTATCTTTTCATAACTGGTATTAATATCATAAGTATTGTGATCTATTAACCTAGTTATTTTTATATTTTTATCACTAGAATAATCTATAATATCTTGATTATCTTTTACTATTATAGAAACTGCTTTTTTATCAACATTACCATACTTTATTATTTTATCTTTATTATTTTCTAAAGATACATTGGGAGTTACTTTATCAAATTCTAAATAATATGAATTAAAAGTATCTAAATGACGCATATTATTATAACTTTTTAAAACATTGACAGCATAACCATTAAGTCCAGGTATAATATATTCTTCTTCAATAACAGCACTAACTGGATTCACATTATATTTAGAACTATTTTCATTTATTTCATTAACTAAACTACTATTATTTACCACAATACTACTCATCTTTTCGGTATAATAGAAACTAAATAATAAAACTGCCATAAGTCCCATATATTTAAAAAGTTTTTTCATGACATACCCCTTTATTTAATTATAATAATTAAACAAAAAGATTATTACTTATATAATTAATTGTTATTAATTGCAAGCGAGACTCGAAAAGTATTTCCGCCTTGACCAGGAGTTGAGCCAAAATAAAATTGACCAGTAATAATGCCTTGAGCAGGACCACCACCACGATGAAACCATGGATATTCCGGAAAAACAAAAAGGGCAAAATTAGCATACCAACCACTTCTAGCAAATTTTCCCGCACCTGTCCAATAGTTATAAAATTCTCCTAATTCTCCAGTGGCATCGCCCAATATACGATAATTAAAAGTGGTTTTTCCACTATTGCTATTATATCTATCTATATATCCATTATTCATATATTGCTCTAATTCTGAGATATTAAATTCACTTTTACCTACCGCATTTTCTATACAGCCAGCAACAATTTCGGATCCGCCACCATTCATATCATATACTCCACTGATATTTCCAGTCGTACTTGCTAAATAACCAATATCTGTATTCCAAGGTAGTGTTTCACTACTATCTGCATATTCATCTACATCAAAATCATAAATTAGGGCCATAACTGAGCCAGTTTTATATTCACTTGAATTGTTCTTCCTTATTTCCGTCCCTATTCCATACTGTGAATGAGATAAATACGCTACGGCTCCCCATTCCGTATTTTTCATCATATGACTATCCAAATTTCTTTCGTAATTATATCCTATATCAAAAATAGCTTTTGCTGTTTTATTTGCTGTTGGAATTATATTAGGTTTTATTAAAACATTATTAGTTTCAGAATAACGTGATTCAAATTTACCTACCCATATCCCATTTAAATCTTTATTTCCTAAGGTAAATGCTGGATGAGTATAATACTTATTAACTGTTGCTTCACTTTCTGTCATTTTGGGGGCATTTGTTACACTGCCAAATTTTATATCTATTATTCTTGGTTTATTAAATGCTCGAATTAATGACGTTTCATAATTTTGATTAGTTAATGTTTCAGCTTCTATTAAGGTTGTATATTGTCCCATATCCCATATCTTATATTGATATCTTGGTATCCACACAAAGTAACTTTCAATGTCATCTTCTATTATGTGATCTCCAACTTTATAATTTGCATTGCTTGGACTATCTACTAATATAATTGCATTGGCCCATCTTTTCTCACCATAATTATACCATTCACTATTTAAACTAGCATAATATACATCTCCATTCGGTTTTATTTCGACTGGAATTAAAGGTGCCTTTAATATTGGATCTGCTCCATTAAGTTCAGGATCTATCCATTTATTTTTATGAACTCCACTTCTTTCATATAATTCATCTATGGCTTCTTCAACATTACTTTTATTATGATTAGTATAGGCTACTTTATTACTTTCGATATAAGTATCAACTGCATATACTGTGGATATAGAAATTATTAAGCCAAATATTACACCTAGAATAAATTTATAGTTATCTTTTATTACTCTTTTCATCTATAATAACCTTCTTATTATAAGATTATTATAATATACCCCCCCCGAGAGTCAAGTGCCACATAATTTTTTTAATATAAACTTGTAAACTAAAATAAATTGAAAAAAAGAAAAAGTTGAAAAATAAATTGACTTGAAAAATTAAAAAGTATAAAATACATTGCAAAAAAGGAAAGAACTTGAGGGCATGTGAAAGGAGAAGCTGTAACTTCTCCTTTCGATAATACTAAACGCCCCAAGTCAGGGCAATAAGTATGATAATACTAAATTCAAAAAATTTCAAGTCTAAACAAGAACAAAGTGAAATTTTGGAAATATATAAAAATACTGATGAGTTTTATGGATTAGAATGTCCACATTGTAAAAGTGATGAATTTATTAAATGGGGTTCTTATATAAGAATGATATATTACTTAGATAAAAATAAAAAGTTAAAAGGTGAATTGCTAGAAATCAAAAGGGTAAAATGTCTAAAATGTCAAAAGACACATGCCTTATTACCAGAATGTATCGTACCATATAAACAACCAACATTAAAAGTTATACTAAAGTCAATTAATGAAGAACAAGATACATATGAATATCATTTTAGTTATGAAACTATTCAAAACTGGAAACGAATATATCGAAGAAAATATTTACCATATTTAAAAACAATGTTTAATAACCAAAAAGATATAATCCAGAAAATATTGAATAAAATAATAGATACTTATGAAAGGTTTTATCAAATAAATAAATTAATATTAATGATGAGTCATAAAGGGATATATAATATGGCATGTTTTTAAAAACATGCCACCAACATAACATTAAATTTTCCTAGCCAAATTTTTATAGTATTTTAGAAATTGGAAAGGAGAAAAAATGCAAAATAATGATTATAACGATATCGGATTGTTTAAATTTCAAATAATTGCTCCAGCCATAAACAAGACTCATGGTTTTTCATGCAATGAAGAATATTTTAAACAAATGGCTAAACAAACATATACATTCAACAATAAAGAATATCATTTTAGTAAAAGTTGTATAAAACATTGGTATCTACAATATAAAAAACAAGGATATAATTCACTTGAGAAGAAAAAAAGAAAAGATTATAAAAAAAGTAGAAAATTAACAAATGATGTAATTCAAAGAATGATTACTATAAGAGAAAAATATCCAAATATAACTGGAACAATGATATATAAAATGTTAATTGATGAAAAATATATAAATAAACTAGAAGTATCAAAAGATACAATATTAAGATTTTTAAGGAATAATAATCTAAAAGCAAGTCAAACAGTGAATATTGAAAGAAGAATGTTTGAAATGGAACATGTAAATGACTGTTGGCAATCAGATACATCTTTCGGTCCTTATATAACCGTAGATAATAAAAAATATCGGACAAAATTAATAATGTTTATTGATGATAAATCAAGAATGATTACTGGTTTTGATTTCTTTTTAAATGATACAGCCATAAATATGCAAAGTGTATTTAAAACAGCCATAAAAACATATGGTAAACCAAAAAGATTATTTGTAGATAATGGATCAAGTTATGATAATAAACAATTATCATTAATTTGTGCAAGACTGGGAATAGAATTAATTCATGCTAAACCATATTCACCCGAAAGTAAAGCTAAAATAGAAAGAAGTTTTAGAACAATCAAAGATGGCTGGATGCGATGTACAAATTGGAATGAATTTACTTCTTTAGAAGAAGTTAAAAAAAGTTTACAAACATTTATATATAACGAATATTTAAATAAAGTACATTCATCAACCAATGAAACACCAAATGCAAGATGGCATAACGAATATGCCAATGTTACTATTTTAGATAGTACATTTATTGATGAATCATTCTTACATAAAGTAGAAAGAAAAGTAAGAAATGATAAAACAATAAAAATAGGAAATAATTATTATGAAATACCATTTAAATATGTAGGTAAAACAATTGAAATAAGATATGATCCTTTATCTTTAAAAGAAGTATACATATTTGAAGATAATCAAAAATTAGAAACATGTCAAATTGTAGATAAAGTAGCTAATTCGAAAATAAAAAGAAAAAATAATATTGATTATTCTAAAGTAGTAAATGATGAAAGAGATGTCTTAGATATGGAGAATGTATAATGTATACTACCTATTATGGCATGAGTTGTAATCCCTTTTTAAAAAATGAAAGTATTAATTATCCATTTGAAAGTATTGATTATACACAATGTATTAATAGATTTCATTATTTAAAAGAAATAAAAGGTATTGGTTTATTTATTGGTGAATCTGGTTATGGTAAAACATATGTAGTAAGACAGTTTATTAATTCCCTTAATAAAGATTTATACAAAGTTATATACATTTCTGCTCAAAAAGATATGTCGGTATTTGATTTTTTTAAGATATTATCAGATAATCTTGGTTTAGATGTCGGAGCATGTTATAAAACAGATATTTATATGAATATTCAAAAAGAAATCAAAAGAATAACTTTAAAAGATAAAATGCAAATAATCATTATAATTGATGATGCTCATTTATTAACAAGAGAAATTTTATTAAATTTTAAATTATTTTATGATTTTGATATGGATTCTAGAGATTATATTTCTCTTATGTTAGTAGGTCAACCAGATTTAAAACAAGAGATAGCTAAAAATATTCATACTGCTTTAAAACAAAGAATAATTGTTAATTATACTTTTGAAGGTTTGGAAAGAGATGAAGTAAAAAGATATATCACTACTAGATTAAACTTTGCTAATGTCAATTATGAATTATTTGAACCTGAGGCATATAATGCATTATATTCTGCTTCTAACTCATCACCTAGAACATTAAATATTTTAGTTATTAATTCCTTAATGTTAAGTTTTCAAAATAATTTAAAAACCATTAATTCTGATATCGTTATGAATGCAAAAAATGAAATGGATGCTTAAAAGAGAACCGAAATAATTTGGTTCTCTTTTACATTTGGTTCGCTCAATTTATTTGCAAATTTTTTGAACATTTTATTTTGCAATTTCTAAGTTAAATTATTTTACAAATCTATATTTTAACAGAAGATTTTTGTAACAGAAGATTTTTTGAAAAAAAAGAAAGGCTATTCGCCTTCCTTGGTACTGCTATCTTCATTTACGTCTTCATGTTTTTTATTAGTTGATAGAAATGTAACTCGTTCTGCTATAACATCAGTAATGTAATGAGTCTTTTTATTTTCATCTTCATATTTACTAGTTTGGAGTCTTCCTTTTACCCCAATAACATCACCTACTCGGCAATATTCTGTTGTAGTTGATGCTACACTATTCCAAAGAATACAACGAATGAAGTCAGTATCATACACGCCATCAGCATTTTTAAAGTTCCTGTTGACAGCAAGGATAACGGTAGTTACTTTTTTACCTTCTTCAATTTCTACTATTTCTGGATTTTGCGTTAGTCTACCAACTAAAATAACATTGTTCAACATAAAACCTCCTTTCAATTAAAAAATAGCATAATTAAAAGAAATATCCTAATTACCAAAATAAGAATAAATTGATATTAAAAATTAACTAATTATTATAAAAAACGATAATAAAAAAGTTACCAAATATAAACATTTAGTAACTTTAATCTTTTATTAATCTATTGAGTTCAACCGCATATTCCATAGGAAGTTCTTTTTTGAAATCCGCAATGAACCCCATAACTAATAATTCTTTACATTTATCTTCTGATAAGCCTTTACTCATTAAATAATGTAATTTTTCTTCACTAACCTTGGAAATAGTGGCTTCATGTTCAAGGGTACTACTATCATTTTCCACAATATTTTTGGGATAAGTATTACTACTAGATATATTATCTAATATTAAAGTATCACATTTAACTTTAGCAATCGAATTAGTAGCATTTTTCGTAATCTTAACTAAACCACGATAATTACTTAAACCACCAGATTCGGCAATACTTTTAGAAATAATATTACTTTTCGTATTTTTGCCTAGATGAATCATTTTCGCTCCAGCATCAAGTTGTTGATTATTTTTAGCATAAGCAATAGATAAACTACTACCTACGGCATTATCACCTTGTAAAATACAACTTGGATATTTCATGGTGACAGATGAACCAATATTACCATCAACCCATTCCATTAAACCTGATTCATCTACTATGGCTCTTTTAGTAACTAAATTATAAACATCCGTTGACCAATTTTGAATAGTTGAATAACGACATCTGGCATGTTTTCCCACAAAAATTTCAACTACACCAGCATGCAAAGATGATGTAGAATAACTTTTGGCGGTACACCCTTCAATATATTCAAGCTCAGCATAATCATCAACAATAATAATCGTTCTTTCAAATTGCCCTAAAGATTCGGAATCAATACGAAAATAACTTTGCAGTGGTCGATCTAACTTAGTATGAGGTGGAATGTATATAAATGAACCACCACTCCATAAAGCCCCATTTAAAGCCGTATATTTATTTTCATCAAATTTTACTAAAGTATTAAAATATTTATAAAATAATTCCGGATATTTTTTTAAAGCATCATCAGTACTCATAAAAATAATATCTTTATCGGTTTTATTTTTATGATATACTACTTCACTTTCATATTGATTAGATACACCATCTAAATATTTATTTTCCGCTTCAATTACGCCTAAATCTTGAAAAGTATTTTTTATATTTTGATCTACTTCTTCCCATTTATTAGTAACTTTATCACTATCACTTTTATAATAATTTATTTTATTAAAATCAAGTTTTATTTCCGGACCAAAAGTAGGATTATCCAAAGATTTAAACATCGCAAAAGACTTAAGACGAAACTCAAGCATTTTTGCGTCTTCCACTTTTTTAGAAGATAACCATTTAATAAATTCTTCATCTAACAATCTCTTCATAACCCAATCAATTTTTATAATACAATAAAATGCATATAAAAACAATTGTATTTTTCAAATTACTTTGCTAAAATTATTATAATAGGTGAGTATATGAGTAATGAAGAATATTTAAAATATTTACAAAATTACAATGATAATGCTAAATTATTTCAAATTCAAAATAATATCCTTATATTAAATTATAATGGTACTTTTAAAATGCCTTTAACTCATATTAATTTAAGCGAATTAAATCCTAATATATTTAATTTAGATCCAAGAGAAACATTTCAAATAATTTATGTATTAGAGTTATTATATAAACCGAATTTAACAGAAAGTGAAACTAACTTTATTACTAATTATACCCAAAAATATTTAAGTTTAAATGATAGTGTATTAGATAACGATAGTGATGATAAAGATAGAGTTTGGTGTTTAAGTATACCCATTTATAAAGCATATGATCCCATGTTTATTAATAGTCAATGTGCTACCACTATAAATAATGTTATAAATAATCATAATGAGATACTAGAAAGTGGTAAAGGCAAACAAAAAAGATTAGTTTTAGAAAATAAAAATATACCAACAATTTTAGATGAAGAAGATAATTTACCAATAAATTTAGAAAAAGCAGGATTTATTTCCCTTCTCTTTATTGTTGCAGCAGTTATTGCTACTGTTTCTTATATAACTTATTATATTATTAGATAATTTGACAAAAAGGCTTAAATTTGCTAGAATATCTCCCTGTAAAAAGAAGGGGGATTTTATATGTTTGGTGAAGATTTACTAATTGGTCAAAAAAAGGTTAAAATAGATGGCAAAAATCGCATTTATTTGCCACCATTTACCAAAGCAGAAAAGAATGATGAAATAGCTTTAATCAATAAAATTGATACCACTGGCTACCCATATGTAAAACTATATTTATTAAAAAAATATAAAGAAATTGCTGAAAGATTAAAAAAATTACAGGAAAATGCTACAAGTATTGAAGAATATTTGCAATATGAACAAAAAATTATTGATATATGTTCTTATATTAATGCGGTATTAAAGGTAGATCGAGAGAGAAGAGTTTTAATACCACAAGATATAATGGCTACCAATAAATGGCAAGACAGAAATAGCTTTATTTGTGAAGGCAAAGGAAACTTTCTTGTTATAAGATAAAAAAAATAAATAGTTTGAATTGCTATTTATTTTTAATTTCATAATTATTTAGCTTCAACAATTAATTTAATGGCTGTTTTTTGTTCACCATTAATGGTAATATCATTAAATGCCGGTATAACAACTAAATTATCACCCGTTGGAGCAACAAAGCCACGACATATTGCTATAGCTTTAATAGCTTGATTTAGAGATCCTGCTCCAATAGTTTGCAGTTCAACACTACCCTTTTCCCGATAAATATTGGCAATAGCACCAGCTACTTTACTAGGATTAGATTTACTAGATACTTTTAAAATTTCCATAATGTATTCCTTTCTTCTTACATTTAAAATATATGTTTAGGAAAAATAAAAATACATAAAAAAAGAAGAATTACTTCTTCTCAATTAAATATGCTGCTAAAGGATCCATTAATTCTAAAATACCATTTATGAGAAAGAAAAACCCTATAACTAATATTTGAATTTCGCCTGTATAATTTAAACTAATGGCGGTTAATATACCAGAAATTATAAATAGTATTAAATTAACTATGTTTAGTTCCCACAATTTATTTTTACGATCATGGTAATAATCACTTTCTTTTAACTTAGTTAAGCTCATTAGAATTATCCAAATAAATAATACTAAGGCTAAATTCCAAGGTGAATCATTAATATCTAAGAAAAATAGTAATACTAAAGCAACTACACAAGATAAAGCAGCATTAAAGCCCGAAAAGTCTTTAGCATTTATTAAAGCAAAATTTTTAATTAAATGAATAACACCATACAAAGATATTGTTATAATAAATACTATTCTAATATTCATTATATTAAATATTGGTAATATCATAATAGCTGCTGCCTCTACTATTAAAATCCAAGCTGTTACAAATTCAACTAAAGTACGACGATTCATACTATCACTTCCTAGCCTAATTATAAAATATTTATAACATTTTTTCAATCAATTTTAACATTACCAAATCTTCGATCTCTATTTTGATAATAATTAATAGCTTCTTCTAAGTTTTTTTCTAAGAAATCAGGAAAATATGTATCAACAAAATATATTTCAGCATAAAAAGCTTGATATAACATAAAATTACTTAACCTATGCTCTTTTCCTGTTCTAATAAGTAAATCAATTGGTGGTAAATCTTGATATAAATATTTATAAAAATTATCTCTAGTTAAATCTTCTTTTTTTAATTTGCCATTATTGATATCATCTGCTATTTTTAAAGATGCATCAACAATTTCTTCTTGGGCTCCATAGTTTAGACATATATTTAAAATACACTTATCATTATCTTTAGTTTTTTCGGTAATAGTGTCAATAGCCTTAATAACATCATTTCTTAGGCCAACTTTACGACCACTGAAAACTATTTTAATGCCTCTTTCAACTACTGTTTGTAATTTATTGTTTAAATAATAGATAATTAAATTCATAAGATAATCCACTTCTTCTTGACTTCTTTTAAAGTTATCAGTCGAAAAAGCATAGACAGATAATATTTTTATTCCAAGTTTTTCGGCATGCAAAGCAAGACGTTCTAGTGCTTTAGCGCCTTCTTTATGTCCTTCACTTCTTTTTTTGCCTCTTTCAGTAGCCCAACGACCATTGCCGTCCATAATAATTGCTACATGATTCGGTATTGTATTCATAAATTCTCCTTATTTACTAGTATCTTATAATATTAAATACAAATAATAAATATAGACATACACTATATCTAACTTTAAATACTCCTACTTCATAAATAGATGCTAGTAAATCTGCTAAGCAAACAATTTTTCCTTCTCTACATGTTGGTTTGTATTCTTTAGCATTTACCTTAGCATCATGATTTATAAAAGGTAGTATTTTTTTAGTTAAAGCATAATGATACATATGAGTTTCAATTATATTTGCTTCAAAATCATTAATATTAAAATATTCTTTAGCATTTTCAGCACATTTTTTGGGATGGTTTAAGTAACTATTTTCTTCTTGATCAGAGCTTCCTAAAAAGAAATCATGAAGTAAACCAGCTTTTACAGTATCATCAACATTAGCTTTCAATATTTTAGCAAGCAAAAAACTAACATGAGCCACTCTTTTACAATGATCATATCTATTTGTACCATGATGACGATAATTTTTTAATTGTAAAAAGTTATCATCATTTAATATATCACTAGTTAATTCTTTATATTCTTTATTTAATTTCATTTTTTATACCCCATTCACTTTATATTATTTCGTGAACCTTATTAATTATATCACAAAATACTAATTATTAGAATAAAAAATCGTTAAAATAACAATATATGGGTTACAATTCACAGCCAAAAAGTTAAACAACTTAAAATAGACTAAGCATAAACTTAGTTTATTTTCATTTCATCTAA
>CANQQX010000032.1 GCA_947626115.1 uncultured Bacilli bacterium | reverse complement strand
TTAATTGTTTCTGCATTTTTAGATTTGGCAGAAGCAAGAGCAAAAAGAAACATACCTATGACAATGGAAGATTGGGCGACAAGAATAGATAAATTCTTACTTTCAGATGATAGAGATATTTTAAAAGATGCCGGAAATATTTCACATGAAATTGCTTGCGATAAAGCATTAACAGAATTTGAAAAGTATAGAATAAAACAAGATAGATTATATAAATCAGATTTTGATTTACTATTAGAAGAAAGTAAAAGTAATGGTGGTAATAATGAATGAAAATAAAACTAATATAAATTGGTATCCAGGCCATATGGCTAAAACAAAAAGATTAATAAGTGATGAGTTAAAAAATATAGATATAGTTTATGAAGTAATTGATGCCAGGATACCTTATTCTAGTAAAATAAAAGATATTGATAATTTAATTAGAAATAAACAAAGAATTTTAATTATGACAAAAAAAGATTTATGTGATATAAGTGTTACTAATAAGTGGGCTAAATATTATGAAAGTAAAGGATATAATGTTATTCTTGTCGATTTAAAAGAAAATCAAGATTATAAAAAAATAATTGATTTAACTCATCATATTACTAAAGATATTCAAGATAAAAGAAAAGATAAAGGTTTAAAAGAAAAAGAAATAAGAGCATTAGTAATTGGTATACCTAATGTTGGAAAAAGTACTTTAATTAATAAAATAACAGGGAAGAAAGCTACAAGTGTCGAAAATAGACCAGGTGTTACTAAAAGTTTAAATTATTTAAAAACAAATGCAGGTATTACATTACTTGATACACCAGGTATATTATGGCCAAAGTTAGATGAAGAGAATGTGGCATTAAATATAGCATCAACTGGTGGTATTAAAAAAGAAGTATTAAATTTAGATGAAATATGCATACATATCTTAAATTTTTTATCTGAAAATTATCCAAATATCTTAATGGAAAAATATGGCATAAATGAAAATGACCCAATGATTATGTATGAAATTATTGGAAGAAAAATCGGAGCTATTAAAAATAATGAAATTGACTATGACAAAGTTAGTGAAAAAGTGTATAATGATTTAGTGGGGGAAAAAATCAAAGGAGTAACATTAGATAAATGGCAGTAGACTTATTAAAATTTGAAACAGATTTGTATAGAAAAGGTTATAAATTAATTGCTGGTACTGATGAAGCAGGAAGAGGACCTTTAGCTGGTTCTGTAGTAGCATCTGCTGTAATTTTACCACCCAATTATTATTTAGAAGGTTTAAACGATTCTAAAAAGTTGAGTGAGAAAAAAAGAAATATGTTTTATGATATTATCATGCGTGATGCTATAAGTGTGGGAGTAGGTATTGTTTCACCCCAAGAAATAGATGAAATAAATATTTTGGAAGCATCAAGAAAAGCAATGAATATTGCCCTAGATAATTTAAAAGTAAAACCAGATTATATTTTAACTGATGCGATGAAATTAGAGCGTGATGTCCCGGTTATGCCAATAATTCATGGCGATGCTTTAAGTGAAACTATTGCAGCATCTTCTGTTATTGCTAAAGTTACTAGGGATCGAATAATGGTTGAACTTGATAAAAAATATCCCATGTATGGCTTTGCTGAACATAAAGGATATCCAACTAAAAAACATATTGAAAAAATTCAAAAATATGGTATTATTGAAGAGTACCGAAAAACATTTAAACCGGTGAAGGAATTAGTTAAGGAGAGTAGTAAATAATGGCAAAAAATAATAATGTAAAAGATAAAAAAACAAAAGAAAATAATAATTCTAAAGTAGTTAAAAATAGTTCAAATAAGAAAAAAACTAGCTCTACTACTAAAAAAAATAATCCAACTAAAAAGAATGCTGCTAAAAACAATACAAAACAAATTAAAGAAAAAGAAAATAAACTTGCGGCAGAAGAAGTTAAACAAGAAATTAAAGAAGAAATAAAAGCGGAAGAAAAAGAATCTCATGAAGAATTTGCTAAAATTTTAGATGAAGAAGAACATCATTTCTTTAATGATACATTTTTAAGAAACGTTATATGGGTTACATTATTTGTATTCTTAATTGAATTAATCTTTAAAGTATTAAATGATTTTAGTATTTTTGATTATTCAACATTAAGAATATTAATAAGTAGTTTTATGCTATCATTTGTATTTACTTTTTTAGCAAGTCTTACTAAAAGAAGATGGTTAAGAAATACTATTGTCTTATTATTTATATTTGTTTATGCCTTTTATACATGGTTACAACTTGGTTTTATCAATTATTTAGGTGTATATATGTCATTTCATACATCTAGTCAATTTGGAGCAGTTAAAGATTATATTGGTGATTATTTAAATTCTTTTAAATTAGTTTATTATGTAATTTTTGTACCATTCATTTTAGCAATTGTATATTATTTGGCAAGAAGAAAAAAAGAATATCAAAAAATTAAATTTAATAAAAAATATTTATTAATTATTCCAACACTTATAATAAGCGCTGTCCTATATTACTTAACATTAACTCTACCTTTTATGCAAAATGAATTACAAATTAAAAGTAATATGAGTTTGTTTGTTAATCCTGATGTACCAACTGTGGCGGTAAATCAATTTGGTACAACAATGTTTGGTTTATTAGATTTAAAAAGCTTTTTATTTCCTACAGAAGTAGCAGCAGAAGAATTTAAAGCAAATACAGAAGAAAATACAGAACCAGTAAGTAGAGAAGTAAGTGAAGCTTTAAAAACAATTGCTGAATCAGAGACAAATTCTAAATATAAAAGTTTAAATAATTATTTTGTATCCCAAAAAGTAACTGATTATAATGAATATACAGGTATGTTTGAAGGTAAAAATGTTATTGTTATTTTAATGGAATCAGTTGGTGAAGGTATCATTGATGAAGAAAATTTCCCTAACTTCTATAAAATGTATAGTGAAGGATGGCATTGGGAAAATAATTATTCGCCAAGAAATAGTTGTGCTACTGGTAATAATGAATTTAGTGCGATGACTGGTTTATATTCAATTTATAATACTTGTACTACTAATGTATATCGTAATAATAAATATTTTGAAGCTATCTTTAACTTATTTAATAATAAAGGTTATAATACCACTAGTATGCATGATTTTGTTCAATGGTATTATAAGAGAAAAACTTATCAACCAAATATGGGTAGCCAAAAATATTATGGGGCTGATGATTTAAATATTAAAACAGCCGGTTATTATGGAGAATGGCCAAGTGATGAAGAATTCTTTGAAAAAGCAATGGATATTGTCTTAAATGATGGTAGTGATAAACCATGGATGACTTGGCTTACTACAGTAACTAGTCATCAACCATATACTAATAATTCAACTTATGGTAATTTATATAAAGATGATTTTAAAGCTCAAGGTTATTCTACATCAGTAAGTCGTTATTTATCTAAATTAAAAGTATTAGATAATGCATTAGGTATTATGTTAGATAGATTAGAAAAAGCTGGTGAACTTGATAATACAGTTATTGTTATGACTGGTGATCATTATCCATATGGTTTATCAAAATCATCTGTTGCTGAAATGATTGATCATGATTTATCTGAATATGAAATTGAAAGAACTCCATTTGTTATTTATAATTCAACAATGACTCCTAAAACATTTAAAGAATATAATTCATATATTAATTTAGTACCAACTGTGGCTAATTTAATGGGCTTAGAATATGATCCAAGATTATATGCAGGTAGCGATGTCTTAAGTGATGATTATGAATCAAGAGTAGTATTTGCGGATGGCTCTTGGAAAAATGAAATAGCTTATTATAATGCATCAACTAGTAAAATAAAATATTATGGTGATACAACTTATACGCCAGAAGAAATTCAAGCTATAAATACTGAAGTAGGTCTCAAAATTGATATGAGTAGTAAAGCAATTAAAGCAAATTACTTTAACTATTTAGAAAAAGAAATAGCTAAGTATAATGAAGAACATAATACTTCATCTCCAACAGAAGAAGTTATTACCATACCAACTGATGAAAATGCTAATTCAACAACAGAAGAAAATAATTTAAATAATAAAACAGAAGAATAAGAAAACAACTTATTCTTTTTTTGTCAAGTAAAATTAAAAATTCATTTATAAGTAAAACAATTAATGTTATAATAAAAATATACAGTAATACGATATTTTGGTTTACATCCTCTGTGTAAAATTAATAAAATCAGTTGAAAATCGGGGGGGGTAATATATACTTATCTTATAAAGATAGAAAGGAAATTATTATGAATGAAGAAGTAGAAAATACTAATGAGAAAAAGAAACAAATAAGATTAGTAATAATTGGAATAGTTGCATTACTATTATTAACACTTGGAGCAACATTTGCTTATTTTTTAATAGATACAGATAATAGTACAAGTAAATCAAATATTAAAGGAGATATAAGTAAAGCAGGAGTAGCAACATTAGTACCAGGAACAAGTAATCTACATATTAATTTAAAAGCAGAAGATATGGCAGAAGCAAAACAAGGAACAGAATATTATGGTGATGAATTAGAAAGTAATCCATATGTCTTAAGTGAAGAAGAAGGAACCCATACGATAAGTCAAGTACAAATAACAGATGGAGAAGATACAACAAAATATAGTTGTAATGCTAAAGTAGTAGTAACAATGGAAATAGCCGAAGACAATAATATGGGAAGTGTCTTAGAACCAGGAGATTTAATATTACAATTCAAAGGTAATTTAATAAATGAACAATTAGACTTAAGTGAAATAAAAGAAAGCGGAACAAAAGAATATAATTTAAAATTCAAATTAACAGGAAATACAACAGAAGATATAGAAGCCTATATCAAATTAATAAATAGAAAAGAAAATCAAAATTATTTAGCAAGTAAAAATTTAAAAGTAGATATAAATACAACTGAACTAAGTTGTGATATAGCAGGTCCAGATCCAAAGATAGAATATTTGAAAGAAAAAACAGATTGTTTAACAGATGAATTAGTAAATGGCTTATATAGATGTCAAGGAAATTCAATAGTAAAAAAAGTTAATACTTATAATGATGATGGACATATTGGTATTAGATCAATTGACAGAGAAGATACAGTAAACAATAATTATATCTGTTTAGGAAATGATTGTTCTAGTGAAAAAAGTGCTGATATGTACAGAATATTAGGTATCAATGAAGATGGTGAAATTAAAGTTATAAAAAATACTCCATCAAGCTTATTTATAACGTGGCATAATAGTAATACAGATACACAATGGCCAGATAGTAATATGTTTAGTTATTTAAATAATGATTTTTATCAAACATTACCAATAGAATTAAAAGAAAAAATAGTAAATGCAACATGGAATTATGGTAAAATAATTGATCCAAGAAATGCTAATAATTCTATCCAAAATATATTTACTCAAGAAGAATTAGCAAAATATAATGAATTTAATGATGCCATAGATGGAACTGAATTAAATGATGCTCAAAAAAGAGAAAAAGTAAAAGAATTGTCAAAAATGTTTTCGGAAGCATTAATGAAAAGAGAAAACGAATTAATAGATAATGTTCAAGCCAATATAGGATTAATGAATTTAATCGATTATTGTAGTAGTTTTGAAAGTAATAGTGTATATAATTGTATGACTTCAGAATATTATGATAAATTTGATGAAGTTAATAATAATGAAAATTATGGTTTAACATGGTTAACTATAGGATTTGAAAATGGAGGCTCAGAGCTTTTATTGTCGCATCTTGGGTTTGTTAGGTATGACTATCGTACTTGGAGTGTAAAAGCAGCTGGTTTTGTTGATAGCTATCAGCTTATGACAACGCCTAGTCAAACTCGTCCAGTCTTCTTCTTAACAAGTGATATCGAATTATCAGGTGAAGGAACAATAGCAAGTCCATTTAGAGTAGCGGGTATTGAATAATAATTGAAGATATTGTAAAGTATCTTCTTTTTTAATGAAAATTTAGTGTAATTTAAATTATTTTAATTGACAAGAAATAAAATTCATTGTATAAAGTATAAATGATGGGAGTGATATTTTGAAAAATGTCGTTATAGTGGAATCACCTGCTAAAAGTAAGACAATTGAAAAATATTTAGCTGGCGATTATAAAGTAGTATCCTCAAAAGGTCATATTAGAGATTTAGCCACAACTGGTAAATATGGTTTGGGTGTTGATCTTGATAATGACTTTAAACCAAATTATGTAGTAATTAAAGGTAAAAATAAAGATGTTAAAGAATTAAAAAAATTAGTCGAAAGTGCTGATCATATTTATCTTGCAACCGACCCCGACCGTGAAGGAGAAATTATTTCATGGCATTTAAAAGAAGAGTTAGGTATACCAGAAGAAAAATATGATCGAGTTACTTTTAGAGAAATAACTAAAGATACAGTTTTAAAAAGCATTAAAGAACACGCTAAAATTGATATGGATTTAGTTAAAGGAGCCGAAACGAGAAGAATCTTAGATCGAATTATTGGTTTTCGTTTATCTAAATTAATGCAATATAAAACTGGTGGCAAAAGTGCTGGTCGTGTTCAATCAGTTGCTTTAAAATTAATTGTTGATCGGGAAAGAGAAATACTTGCATTTGTGCCAAAAGAATATTGGACAATAGAAGCTGATTTTAAAGATTATACTGCTGAACTTGTTAAATACAAAAATAAAGATATTGAAATAAATAGTGAATTAGAAGCTGATGAGATACTATCTAAGTTATCTAATTCCTTTACGATTAAAGATATTGAAGAAAAAGATAAAAAGAAAGCTGCCAGAGAAGTATTTAAAACATCAACTCTACAACAAATGGCATCGAATAGACTTAACTTTGCTGCATCAAAAACAATGAAAATAGCCCAAAAGTTATATGAAGGTGTTGATTTACAAAATGAAACGGCTGGGCTTATTACTTATATGCGTACTGATAGTGTTCGTCTTTCTGATGAATTTATTTCATCAACTAAAGCCTATATTAAGAAAACTTATGGCGATGAATATGTTGGTTATGCTAAAGTAGGTAAAAAGAATGCAAATATGCAAGATGCCCATGAAGGTATTAGACCAACTAGTATTAATAGAACTCCAGAAAGTATTAAAGCATATTTAAGTACTGATGAATATAAATTATATAAATTAATTTATATTAGAGCTCTAGCATCTATCATGGCTGATGCCAAAGTTAAAGCAACAACTGTTACATTTTTAAATAATGATTATTTATTTAAAACAACTGGATCAGTTTTAACTTTTGATGGTTATTTAAAAGTATATTCGGAATATGAAGATAGTGAAGATAAAATACTACCTAATTTTAAAGATTATAAAAGTAATGTAGTTGTAGCTAGTAGTATTAATAAATATCAACACTTTACAAAACCAGCATCAAGATATACAGAAGCTAGTCTAATTAAAGAATTAGAAAGTTTAGGTATTGGAAGACCTTCTACTTATGCGACAATTATTAGTACGCTAAAAGATCATGACTATGTTAAAGTAGAAGAAAAGAAATTTGTGCCAACGGAAATGGGTATGGAAACAACAGATAAATTACAAGAATATTTTAGTGATATTATTAATGTTAAATATACGGCTTCAATGGAATCTGATTTAGATGATATTGCCGAAGCTAAAAAAGATAATATTAAAGTATTACATGAATTTTATGATAAATTTGCGCCAATAATGGATGATGCCTTAAAAAATATGGAGAAAAAAGCGCCAGTTTCAACCGGAGAGATATGTCCAGAATGTGGCGGAGATTTAGTTATTAGAAAAGGCAAATTTGGTGAATTTGTGGCTTGTTCTAATTATCCGAAATGTAAATATATTCAAAAAGCTAAAAAAGAAGTTACAGAAACAGAAAAAATTGCGGAATGTCCTAAATGTCATAAAGATATTGTTGCAAGAAGAACAAAAAAAGGGAAAATATTCTATGGTTGTTCGGGATATCCTAAATGTGATTATGCGACATGGTATAAACCAACTGGTGATGTTTGCCCTAAATGTGGTAATTTACTTGTAAATAAAAATAATAATGTTGTTTGTGAACATTGTGATAATTAACTTACCTTTGTGGTAAGTTTCTGGCCGTTGACAAAGTCGGTTTAGAAACCGACTTTGTCAATCGGCCTTTTTAATCTCCCAATTTGACACTAAAAAAAGAGCAAATTTGAATTTTCATTATCTAATAGTACTCAATTTTAAACTTTTTCTTCCACTTTTAAAATATTAATTTTTTATTTTTCATAAAAATGTAGTTTGTCAACAGTCTGTAACTTACCTTTGTGGTAAGTTTTTTTTATTATACAAATATTTAACATAAATAATATCTTACTACTTAAATAATATTAATTTTTTTGTTATAATCAATATAAGGAGCAATGTATGAAAAAAACTAATAAGAAAAAATTATTTAAAAATAAAACCCAAATGGTTATATATATAATAATATTTATTGCTTTACTTTCTTTATTTATAGTAGTAGGACAAATTGATTTTAAAAGAGAAGAAGATACTGAAGCTAAACAATTTAGTTCTTTATATAATTTAGTAGATAAAGATAATTTATATGTTTTTAGTGATGCTACTGATGTTTTAAATATTTTAAAAGGAAGAAGTGGGGTTATATTTTTATCTTTTCCATCTAATAAATGGGCTAATCAATATGCTAAAATATTAAATGAAGTTGGTAAAGAAGTTGGTCTAGATAAAATATATTATTATGATTTTAAAAAAGATCGTGATGAATCTAATGGTACTTATGAAACAATAGTAAATGAATTAGGAATGTATGTTCCAACAGATGATATGAATACCCAAAATATTCAAGCACCAACAATAGTAATAGTTAAAAAAGGGGTTATTATTGCTTATTTTGATGATGTAACTTTAATGAGAGGACCAGTTACGCCAAAAGAGTATTATACTGAAAATCAAATTGCTAGTATTAAATCTAGTATAAAAGTAGCATTAGAAGAATATTTAAAGGGTGATAAATAATGGAAGAAAATTTTAAAGGTAAATTTTGTTTTATTATCTTTATTCTAATTGTTTTATTTTTAGCAATTGGTGGCTTTTTCTTTACTAAATATATTTTAAGTGATAAAAAAGAAGAAGTGAAAGAAGAGATAACTAATTATAAAATAGATGATAATAAAAATTATATTTATTATACAGATAGTGAGACTATTAGTGAAGCAGCTGAACTTGAATATATGAATGTAGTAATTAATTTAAAAGGACAAGAAACATTAACTAATTCTCTAAAAGAAGAAAATGAAAGATATAAAAATAATGTTAAATATATATCAGATCAAACAGAACTTCCTAGTGAAATAATAAATTATAATAATGATAATATTTATGCTTTAACTTATCGTATTTTTGAAAATTATGAATTTGATAAATATGTTAGTTTAGTCATTAAAGATTATAATTATTCTTGTTTTGATTTATTAACATTTACAAATACTAAAAGTTATGTTTTTGATACATCTACTGGTAAATTATTAGATGAAAGTGAAATATTAAATAAATATAATACATCACTAGATAAAATAAAAGAACAAATGAGAGAATACTTAAATAGTAAACAAACTAAAGTAGAAGATGTTGATTTAATTAAAATAGATGAGACAATAAATGAACTTAATAATTATTCTTTATATATTAATGAATATGGTAGATTATATATAAGTTTTCTTGTCAAATCTAATAAAGAAGATTATAATGATAGTATGGAGGTTAGATAATGGATTTAGATACAGAACTTAGAATGCTTAAAGCAATCGAAAATTTAGATAATAAACTTTTAGGAATAAGAGCAGGAAGAGCAAATCCATCAATGCTTAATGGGATAATGGTAGAGTATTATGGTAATCCAACACCCTTAAATAGTATTGCCAATATTACTGTACCAGAAGCAAGACAACTATTTATTAAACCATTTGACAGAAGTGCTCTAAAAGAAATAGAAAAAGCAATTAATGAAAAAGATTTAGGAATTGCCCCAAGTAATAATGGGGAAATGATTATTTTAACTATTCCGGAACTTACAGAAGATAGAAGAAGAGAATATGTCAAACAAGCTAAAGCTTTAGGAGAAGAAGCTAAAGTAGCTCTTCGTAATATTAGACAAGAAGATAACGATAAAATAAAAAAAGCTGAACTGCCAGAAGATGAAGAAAAATTATATTTAGATGATGTACAAGAACTTATTAATAAGTATAATAAAATAGTTGATGATAAAGTTAAAGAAAAAGAAAATGAATTAATGAAGATTTAAAAAGGTGGTATGTATGAGTAAAAAGGGTAATAAAAAAAATGATATTAATTTACCATTAATATTAGGAATGTATTTATTTTTAGACATAATTATTTTATTCGTGTTATGTTTACTAGAAATTAATTTTATGAAACATGAAATAATTTTAGGAATAAGTTTTCTATTAGAATTCCTAGCAACTGTTTATGTAGCAAATAAAAGTAATATTAGAACAACTATATTATTTTATGTTCTCTTATTAGTATCACCAATCTTTTTAGGATTAATAGCAATGGCAGTAGCATATCTTTCTGGTAAAACACCATATACAGCTACTTTAATTGTGTTATTTAGAAACGGGTTCTATTTAAATGGTAATATAGCTAATCCTATAACAAGAATACTTATCTTATTTAGAATACCAGCTTTAATAGGTATCTTAGTAAGTTTACTTACAAGTTATGTTAACAAAAAGGTTAAAAAGGTTTCACAAGAAGCGTGAAACCTTTTTTGTATGGAGTTATTCATATTTGTTAAGTAATATAAAAAATTATTTATAAGTAACAAACGAGATGGTATAATAAAAATATACAGTAATACGATATTTTGATTTACATCTTCCTTGTAAAATTTTAAAAATCAATTGAATTTCGGGGGGGGTAATTTATACTTATCTTATAAAGTAGAAAGGAAATATTTATGAATGGAGAAGTAGAAAATAATAATGAAAATAAGAAACAAGTAAGACTAGCAATAATTGGCGTAGTAGCATTTTTATTATTAATACTTGGAGCAACTTTTGCCTTCTTTTTGATAGATACAGATAATAGTACAAGTAAATCAAATATTAAAGGTGATATAAGTAAAGCAGGACTCGCAACATTAATACCTGGAACAGGTAATTTGCATATAAATTTAAAAGTATCTGACATGGCTTTAGCAAATCAAGGAACAGAATATTATGGAGATGAATTAGAAAGTAATCCCTATGTATTAAATGAAGAAGAAGGAACACATACGATAAGTCAAGTTCAAATAACAGATGGAGATGAGACAACGAAATATAGTTGTAATGCTAAAGTAGTAGTAACAATGGAAATAGCCGAAGACAATAATATGGGAAGTGTCCTAGAATCTGGAGATATGATATTACAATTTAAAGGAAACTTAATAAACGAGAAATTAGATTTAAGTGAAATAAGTGAAGTAGGAACAAAAGAATATAATATAAGTTTCAAACTAACAGGAAATGCAACTGAAAATATCCAAGCATATTTAAAATTAATAAATAAAAGTACAAATCAAAATCATTTAGCCGGTAAAAATTTAAATTTAAATATAAATACCACAGAGTTAAGTTGTGATATAGCTACACCAGTTTCAAAGATAACTTATTTAAGAGAAAAATCAGATGGTAAATTAACAGATAATTTAATATTAGATATCAAGGAAATTCAATTTTTGATAAAGATACACATGATAAAACAGACACATTAAATAATAATTATATCTGTTTAGGAAGTGATTGTTCAAGTGAAGAAAGTAATGATATGTACAGAATAATCGGAATCAACGAAAATGATGAAATAAAGGTTATTAAAAATATTCCAACAGGTGATTGGATTAATTGGGATAATGATCAATATTCAGATATAAAATGGCCAAATAGTGATATATTTAATTATTTAAATAATGATTTTTATCAAACATTATCAGAAGAATTACAAAAAAAGATAGTAAAAGCAACATGGTATTATGGTGATGTGGCTGATCCATATCATAATATAGATAATCAGAACATATTTATGCCAGAAGAATTAGAAAAAGTTAATGAATTATATGCAGCTATATATGGACTAGATGGAAGTGAATTAAATGATGACCAAAAACGAGAAAAAGTAAAAGAAATATCCAAAATGTATTCGAATGCCTTAATGAAAAAAGAAAACGAATTAACCGATAATAAAGAAGCAAATATAGGATTAATGAGTTTAACAGATTATTGTGGTAGCTTTGAAAGTAATGGTACATATTATTGCTGGACATCAGCATATAGTGATGCATTTTATGAAGCAACAAACGAAGATTATGGAGTAACATGGTTAACTTCAAAGGGTGATTGGGGTTGGGATTGGACTATCGAAAAGGAGGGCTCTGGAGACATAGGAGATAGTGTTTGGGTTGTACTTGCATATGGCAATTTTTCAAACTATGCTTCAACTGATGGTGCAGCTGCCCGTCCAGTCTTTTTCCTAACAAGTGATATAGAATTAACTGATGATGGTGAAGGGACAATAGAAAATCCATTTAGAGTAGTAGGTATTGATTAATTATTTAAGTTGATAGACAAAAGTTTATCAACTTTTTCTGTGTAATTTGCAATTGTAAAAAAATGCCAATAATAGTATAATAAAAGTCATGAAAAGAAATGAAGTAGATCGTAGTAAATTAAGTCCCATGATGAGACAGTATATGGAGATAAAAGATGAATACCCAGATGAACTTTTATTTTTTCGTCTTGGGGATTTTTATGAATTATTTTTTGAAGATGGTGAAACTGCTTCCAGAGAATTAGAACTTACTTTAACTGGTAAAGCGGCAGGACTAGATGAAAAAGTACCAATGTGCGGTGTTCCTTATCATGCCGTTAAATCATATATTGAAAAAATAGTTAATAAAGGTTATCGGGTTGCAATATGTGAACAATTAGAAGATCCTAAAAGTACGAAAGATACTGTAAAGCGTGGTGTAGTTGATGTTATAAGTAAAGGTACTATTACTGATTTTGAACTTTTAGATGAACATAGTAATTCATATATTGCAAGTATCTTAGAATTTAGTGATGTCTTTATTATTACTTATGCTGATATTACTACTGGTGAACTTAATAGTTTAACAATAGAAAACAAAGAAGATAAACTTATTAGTGAAATACTTAGTTTAGGTATTAAAGAAGTTATATTACTGGATAATTTAAATGTTTCTTTAGTAGATTTACTTAAAAATAAATATGGCATTGATGTAGTATTTAGTAGTGAATATTATAATGAAGAAGTACCTTTTTTAAATACAGTAACTGATGCCAGAAAGAAAGCTGGTATAAATCATTTATTTTATTATTTAGTAGTTAAAGAACTCAAAAGTATTAGCCATTTTAATGAATGTAAAATAATTCAAAAATTAGATTATTTAGAGATGGATATTCATACAGTTAGAAATCTAGAATTATTTGAAACAATTAGATTAAAAGAGAGAACTTATTCTTTAATATGGCTTTTAGATAAATGTAAAACCGCAATGGGTTCCAGAAAATTAAAGAGCTTTTTAATGCATCCCTTAAAAAATATTGATGAATTAAATAAAAGATATGATAAGATTGAAATATTAAATAATAATTTTATTTTAAAAGATGAATTAAAAAATTTATTGTATGAAATTTATGACTTAGAAAGATTATGTGGTAAGATTACTACAGGTAGTGTTAATGGTCGTGATTTATTACAATTTAAAAATAGTTTAAAAGTACTTCCGCGTATAAAAGAAATATTAGAGATGCTAAATTTTGAAGAAAATATTGATACTCATCAAGATATTTATATGCTACTTGATGCAGCAATTTATGAAAATCCCCCAATATCTATTAAGGAAGGTTATTTAATTAAAGATGGTTATAATAAAGAATTAGATGAACTTAAGAGTATTAGAAGTGGTGGCAAAGAATTTATTGCCAGTCTAGAAGCCAAAATTAAAGAAGAAACTGGTATTAAAAATTTAAAAGTTGGTTTTAATAAAGTATTTGGTTATTTTATTGAAGTATCTAAAGGACAAGCGAAAGAAGTAACTGAAAATTTTGGCTGGGAGCGAAGACAAACATTAACTAATTATGAAAGATTTATTTCACCTGAATTAAAAGAAAAAGAAGCCCTTATTTTAAATGCCGAAGAAAAAATTATTGAACTAGAATATAATTTATTTACCGAAATTAAAAATATTATTAAAAAAGAAATTTTAAAGATTAAGAAAACAGCCGATACAATTAGTACTATTGATGCTATTTTATCATTATCTATTTGTAGTGAAGAGTTAAATTTAGTAAGACCTACTTTAAATAATGATAAAGTTTTAGATATAGTTGATGGAAGACACCCCGTAGTAGAGATAGTATCTGGTGATATGTATGTGGCAAATGATTGCCATATGAGTGATAGTAAAAGTACTATTTTAATTACGGGACCAAATATGAGTGGTAAGTCTACTTATATGCGACAAATTGCTATTATCATTTTAATGGCCCAAATGGGTTCATTTGTTCCGGCTAAAAGTGCTAATTTACCTATTATAGATAAAATATTTACCAGAATCGGAGCATCTGATGATTTAGTTTCTGGTGAATCAACTTTTATGGTGGAAATGAAAGAAGCCAGAAATGCTTTAGTTAATGCTACTGAAAATAGTTTAATAATATTTGATGAGTTAGGTAGAGGTACAGCGACTTATGATGGTATGAGTTTAGCTCAAGCAATACTTGAATACATTAATGAAAATATTCATGCGTTAACTTTATTTTCAACGCATTATCATGAATTAACTAGTTTAGAGAAAAGATTTAAAACCATTAAAAATGTTCATGTATCAGCAATTGAAGAAGAAGGCAAAATTACATTCTTACATAAAGTTAAAGATGGGGCCATTGATAAAAGTTATGGTATTCATGTAGCAAGGCTTGCAAGTATGCCAGAAGATTTATTAAAAAGAGCGGATGAAATATTAAAAGAATATGAAAATGGTAGTAAAACTAAAAAAGAAGCACCAAAAATTCAACTTAGCTTAGATTTTGAAGAAGAAAATACTAAGAAAGAATCAGAACTCCAAAAAAAATTAGATAGTATTGACCCTTTAAATATGACGCCTCTTGATGCTTTAAATTATTTATATAATTTAAAACAAAGCATTAAAAAATAATGATAAAAATTCTCTAGAAATAGAGATTTTTTTAATTTTTAGCACTTTTTTTAAGAAATTTTTGCGAAAAAAAAGGAAATTGGCATCCTAGTGCACTATATATATAAGTGAAAGGAGGTGTGAAATCATATGGTAACTAAGATTCAAAATGAACAATTTTTA
>CANQQX010000031.1 GCA_947626115.1 uncultured Bacilli bacterium | reverse complement strand
ATGCTGCTTTTCCTTTTGACATTGATATAGCATATGCTGATTACCATTAACACCACCAATCTAATACACAGCACAAATTTCTAATTTTTGTAAGAAATTTTATTTATTATCAACATTCATTAACTACTTTGAAATTCGAACTGATTTTGAATAACTGCCACAACTAATAGTGTAAATTGTTGCTAATGGAGAAGAACTATTATAATATTGCATTACTTCTCTACTACTAAATTTAATATCAGAATATTGACTTATTCTAACACTTTTACCAGAAAGCAAAAGATTTACGATATTATCAACATCTTTATTCGTACATTTTAAATCTTTATTATCAGTATATCCTTTCATTTTTTCTTCAATTTCTTCTAATAATTCATCATCTAAAGAATTATCATAAATATCTTCTATATTTTTAAAATTAAATTTTATTTCTTTTAAATTACTAATATATTTTAAATACTCTTCTTCTGATATAGTACTATTCTCAATATCATATCTTGTCAACACTTTGCCATCATTATCCCCAATTTTATAATACTTTTTTGTATTACTATTATAATAAATAGTTGCTATTACACCATATACTTTATCTTTTTCATTATTAGCAAATACATCGTATGATTCAGCTCCATCTTCACTTACATATTTTGTTAAATAAACATTTAAATCTGCATTATAAAATAGGTTATTATTACACATAGCAGAAAAATATTTTGATATTTCTTTAGTTTTTAAATCTATTGTATAAATATCTAACCAGGTATAATCTCTATTAATATTTTCATCTTTTTCATGTTGTGTTAAAAGAGCAAATTCATTAGTACCATCACCATTTAAATCATAAAAGGCATATGTTTGATCTTTTCTTTTATAATTTGTTTTAAAATCTTCTTTGCTACCATACAAATTTGTATATTTATAAGCGGCATAACTTAATTTATAATCTTCTTTGACTAAATCATTAAAATAATTTATATAATAATCATTAACATCTTTAATAGCTAACTTATCATCACTTTTATTTTCTATTTCTTTATTAGAAGTACATCCTGTTAAACTTAACATAATAATTAAACTTAATAGTAATTTTTTTAGCATACTAATCACTCCATTTTAATTATACAATATTTTAAAAATAAATCTATGGTTCACATGTTTCATAATTATAAGGCATATCTTTATCAGCAATAATAAATTTAGGAATATTTTCAGTTTCTTTTCTCAAATATTGATAACAAATAGCTAAAGTAATATCATTATTTTTGTAAACTTCCGCATGACCTTCCCAATCTCTTGTTGCTTGTTTTTTTTCAAGTTCATACTCTAGAGTAACGATAAAATCATCTATATCGATCTTTTTTTGCTTAAAACTGTCTTCCATTGAAATATACTTACCATCAACTAAAAATTCAATATCAATATTATATAATTCTACATTTTTATCATTATAATTATTTTTTTCGGCATAAGACTTTATTATTTTACTATCTTTATCTTTAAGTATTTTATAAGATAAACCTTTATGCTTAAAAGTTATATTGTCTTGAAAATTAATTTCAAGATTTTCATTATTTTGCTCTTCTCCTTTTATCGTAAGATAAGCTTTATTATCTTTCCAAGAAATAGTTACATTGTCTTCACCTAAACTTCCACCATCATCAGATAACGAAGTGGCATACATAACTTTATTTAAATAACCTTTAAAATTATTCTTATAAGCATATATCCTTAAATTTTCGTCACTAAAGAAAATAGTACCATTACCTTTTATTACTATTCTGTATTCATTATCAGGAGAATCAAAGGTAAGTCTTGTATAAAAAAATTCACGAAATAACCAAGCTTTAATTAATAAGATAAATGCTAGAATTGTTAATAAGGCTACTGTTAACATACCAACAACTTCTAAAAAAATAATAATTTTTTCTTTATTTTTCTTTTTCATATAAGCCCCATCTAAATTATACTAAATTATTATAAAATAAAAAATCCTTTTTAGGGGATCTTTTATTTTTCTTTAGTATTTTTTAATTCATATATGACATCAGCGTTATCACAAACATTTTTAGAATGGGTTACAATAATAACACATTTATTTTCTTTATGCGCAAGATCTTTGAAAATTGTTAATATTTCATCTTCGGTATCTTTATCTAAATTACCAGTTGGTTCATCGGCTAAAATAATTTCCGGATTATAAGATAGGCTTCTGGCAATAGCTATTCTTTGTTGTTCACCACCAGATAATTTTAAAACTCGTCTGTTAGCAAAGCTTTCGTTAAGCCCAACACTTTGCATTAACTCTATTGCTTTTTCTTTTTTATTTTTAACCTTAACTTTACTTATATCCATTGATAAAATAATATTTTCACTAGCAGTTAAATGCGGAAGTAAATTATAACTTTGAAAAACAATGCCAATATAAGTATTACGATAAGTATCTAAATCAATTTTCTTTAAATCTTTATTATTATAATAAATATTACCGGTATATTTGGTTTCTAGACCACTTATTAGAGATAAAAGTGTTGTTTTACCACTTCCACTTTTACCTTTAATAGCGTATACTTTACCTAATTCAAAATTATAATTAATATCTTTTAAAACATATTCATCTTTTTTAGCATCTTTATAACGATAACTAACATCTTTAATTTCTAATATTTTATTTTTGCTCATTTAGCTTCGCTCCTTTAAAATTGTAAGTGGGGAAAATCTCGAAATAGTAATCATACTAGCAAGTGAACTTAATAAAGTAAGTAATACACCAATACCAAGTAATTCTCCCAGAACTTTAAAATCAACAACAGCATCTATTTTATCTACTTGTTTAATTTGGGCAATGCCAAAATTATATTTGTGACCATTGTCTGCCGGTCTATCTCCATTATTTATCCCAAAATTTTTACTAACATCATCATAACTAGTCGTCGTATTCTCTATTTCATTTTTAAGTAAACTATTAGCAACTGGCACGCTAGTAAAAGCCCCAATTAAAGCTCCAAGCATTAAAGATACGATACAAACAATAAGTAATTCTAACATAAATTGACAAGATACTTTTATTTTTTTCATGCCAATAGTTCTTAAAACACCTATTTCATATTTTCTTTCTCTAATATTTATCATATTAATAACTACTAGTACAACACTCCCAATAATTAAAGTAATAATTAAGAATGTAGTTGCAAAGTTTTTAACATTATCAATTGATGAAGTTGCATTTTCAATTTGTTCTAAGTTATTTACTAAAGTATAGTATTCACTTATACCTTTATCTTCTACTTCTTTATTAAATTTTTCAATATCATCTTTACTATTTAAAATAAATGTTGGCGTAATAGTGGCACTTAAATCTTCATTTTTACTTAAAATATTTTTAATAGCATTAACATTAGTTATTATTTCATTAGCAGAATTAGAAAACATTGAGGCCATATTATTTGATTCATCAGTATTTTCTTTATAAATACCAGTAATAGTAAATTCATAAGTATTTTTATCATTATCGACATCTACTAAAGTAATTTTATCACCAACAGAAAGTTCATTTAAGGTTGCTAATTCTTCGGATATAACACAACTCGCAGAAGCAAAATCATCACTTACTTCTCCATCAGTAATTTGATAACTTCCATTAATAAAGTCTTTCATATCTTCATAAGAATTATAACCAATTAATTGAAAAGCACCATTTTGAGCTTTTTCATTAAATATCTTTTCCGTTGTTTTAGTGGTAGTCTTTTTACTAGCAAAATCTTCTCCCATTGGGTCTCTTCCTTCTCTATCACCACCCCATGGCATAGTTTCCGTTTTAACTTCTGTTTTTTCTTTAACTAATGAATCAGTTGCTTCTTCTAAATCTTTACCATTAATTCCTAAACTATAAGTATAATAATATTCTTTCACATATTTACTATCACCATAATTATTGATTTCTTCTTCCGTAATTGGTTCTATTTCATTAAAAGCATCAATCATTTCTTCTTGGGTTTTGTCTCCATCTTTTAAAGAATTCATGAGATTATTACGGTTCATCCCAATAGTTACTTCAATGGGATTTTTATTTTGATAAGCAGTAACTATATCACTAGCACTTTGTCTTATTGCTAAAGTTATCGCACATGATGCTGATATTACAATGATAATAATCGCAATTAAAATATTTCTTCCTTTATTTCTGGTAATAGATGTTAAAGCATTTTTTAAAATATACATATTTATCTTTCCTTTCTGGCTCATTATAGCATATTAAATATGTAATTTATGTGAATATTATTAGTATTTTTCAAGAAAAAAGATATTCACCTTAGCAAACATCTTAAATAAATAAAATCATTTTTATTTTATAACTATCCAATTAAAGATTCTATTTGATCTTTAAAATATAAGGCAAAAATTAAATATAAAACAATGCCAATTACATAAATTAAAATATATGATTTTGCATAATTACGAACATTAATATTCTCATCTTTACTAAATGAAAAAACGAATATCATAATTATGCCAATTATAGGCAAGGCAAATAAGATACTATAGCCTAAATAACCCCACATAGATATTGGTTCATATTGTTCTGGAATATTTCTTTCTACTTCTTTCATAAACTACATTTCCTTTCAAGTATCATTATAATATGCAATATATCTATTTGTATATTAAATAATTATTTACATGCATCTTTTAAATCATTTTTTAAATTAATATCATTTAAACCATTTGATAAATAAATATATAAATTATGATATTTTACTTTTTGATAATTAGGATATATCTCATTAAAATAGTTATCTAAGGCATTTAATACATTATTATCTTCAGCATCTATTATTATATAAATATCATCATTATCAGTAACTTTAACTATAGAATTTTTAACATTAGATAAATCTCCTGCAATTATATTAGATAATTTTTCATCTTTAACATTATTTTTTTCAGTTGTGATATAAGCTCCTAAAAAGCTTTCTAAACAAGTCATATCAACAGAATCAATTAATTCATATTTAACTTTTAAATCTTTATCAACAACTATTTTATATTCTCTTTTATCTATTAATTCTTCCGTATTACTATCAAATGAAGATACTTCTACAGTAGTTGTTCCTTTTTGTTTGGGAATAAAATGTAAAGTTATATTGTACTTTTCTAAATCTACATCAGCATCACGATAATCTAATTTTGCCTCAATAATAGATTTATCTAAAACATTAACATTCATTTCTGGTGAAGTATAACTATCATTATGATTAATTAAATTAATATTAAGCATAACATTAGGATATTTATTTTCTTTTTGATATTTTATTTTATAAAATTCTAATCTTTCTTCTATTCTATCAATATCTACCTTATATTTTGAAGTATTATTATTAAGTAAATCTTTAACTAAATATTTATCTTTATCATTAATTATAGCGTATACTTTATCACTTTTTTGACAAGGAAAATAATAATTATAAAATTCATTTTCATAAAATTTATCTAAACCTTCTGTACAAGCTGATGATTCATCAACTATTTCCATTTGATAATGTAAAGTATCTAAATTTTCTCTATATAATGAATTACGATATTTAATTAAAATAAGTAAACCAATTAAAATTATTCCTATTACTATAAATATTTTAGTTAATTTTTTAATATCTATTTTATTCTTTTCAAGCAAAAATATTTTTTTAATTAATAAATTTATTTCTTTTATTTTGAGTATTTTAAACATTAATAATGAGCCACCAACATTTAATATGACATCATCAATATCAAATCTACCTACTCCCCCAAATAATTGGAGTAATTCAATACCTAAAGTAATTGTTAAGATAGTTAAGAAATATGTTTTAAAGTTAGTTTGTTTTTTAAATAAAAGTGGTAAAAAGAAAGCCATTGGCATTAATGCTACAAAGTTACCAAATATATTATAAAATATAATACTTGTATCAGTTAAATTATTAAAGTTTTCAACTAAATATTCATAAATAGTGCTAAAAGGAATCAAATTAACTGAGTCTTTTAAATATTTAAAATCAAACGATGCAAATAAGCCATGTCTTCCCCAAGCTGTATCAAATAAAGTTAAATCAAGAAATAATAGAACATACAAACCAAAGAATAGCCATAAATTTATTTTTAAAGATTTATCATTCTTATAATATTTAGAAAGTAAAACTCCACCAAAATAAATTAATAAACAAGATATAATTGCAACAAAAATAGTAACATCAGTATTAAGTGCAATATTTGGTTGTAATGCAACACCAATATATAAAGTTACTAAAACTACTGCTAAACCATAAAATAAATAGCCCAAAATTTTCTTTTTCATTTTTTATTCGCCTTCCCTACTACACATTTTATAAGAATTTTTTAATTCTTGCAAGAATTCTTCACTATCTAATTTTACTATTTTACTAAGAGGTTTATTTGTATAGTAAACAACTTCATCTTGCATATTTGTTTCTTTATCAAACTTCCAGTAAAAACCAAAAGGAACATCTTCGCCATTTAATAATTTAGCAAAACTTTCTCCATATTCCCAATTACTATGTCTTTTATTATATAAATTTAATGTACTGTGAAAAATTATATATTTTTTATTATTAATTGTTCTAATAATACAATCTGTATTTAAAACACTATTGCCAGTGATAGTATAAGTTAATACTCCATTATCAAAATTACATTTCATTGTTCTTTCATCATACTTTACATCAATTTCATAATAATTATAAAAGCATAGTCCAGTAAACAAAATAATAAATAATAAGAAAATTATTAAAATTATTCTCTTTATTGTTTTTAAGAGTCGTTTCTTATTATCAATAGTTAAATTAATAATATTTTCTGTTAATTTATCTTGATATTTTTTATTATTTATCTTTTCTCCACTTAATAGTTCATTAATGGAAATGTCTAATATTTCACATAATGGTTTAAACAAAGATAAATCAGGCATATTTTTACCATTTTCCCAATTACTAACCGAACGATTAGATACTCCAAGCATGCTTGCCAGTTCTTCTTGGGTTAGTTTTTGCTTCTTTCTTTGTTCAGCGATAAATTTGCCTATTTTTTCTTGATCCATTTTGCACCTCTAACTAAATTTTACAACTAAGATTTTTTAATAACACGAAATAAAACTAGAATTACTTCTTTTTGATTGGCCTAAAAAATAAAATAATAAATAAAATGAAAATTGCTACTATTATAAGCATAGAATATTCTTTATTTTTAATACTATAATAAATAACATAACTTAAAACTCCAATTACATATAATAAAAATGTGAATTTAAAAATATAATGAAATATTTTAGCAAGTTTATTTTTGTTTAAAAGAATAGATATATTTCCACCTAGTATAGATATTGCACATACTAAAAATGGACTAATAATTATTTTACCTATAAAATCATTTTGGCAAAATGCCCAACTTAAAATAATTATAGCTATAATAGACATTATAATATTTCTAATTGTCCAAATATTTTTGATATTCTTATTCATAACTTATCACATCTTTATTATATAATATTTTTTCTTTAATTAACATTATTTATGCTATAATTATTTTGAGGTAAAGATATGAAGAAGTTTATTTTAATATTTATGTTATTTTTAATGCCAATAATAGTAAGTGCTAAAGATATTACAGATGTATCTACTTATAAAATTAATGATACTATAGCTAGTAAATTAAAAGATAATAATGAAAATAGTTATTTATCTATTAGTAAAGGATCTACTATAAGTATTACTAGTGAAGAAGATATATATGGAATTTATACTATATATGAACTAAGTAGTCAAACCGGAACAATAAATATTAATAATAAAAACATAAATATTGGGGTTAATAATTTTTTACATGAATATATTGATTTAAAAGAAAATAAAAGTAAAGAACTTACTATTACCTATGATAATGATGTTAAAATTGGGGAAATTTATGTTATTGGGGAAGATGAAATACCGGAATATGTCGAAATATGGAAAACACCTTGTGAAAAAGCTGATGTTTTATTATTCTCTACGCATAGTGATGATGAACAACTATTCTTTTTAGGACTTCTTCCTACATATGTTGCAAGAGGAGCTTATACCCAAGTAGTTTATTTTACTAATCATTTTGATAATCCAAAAAGATTACATGAACAATTACACGGTTTATATACAGTAGGTATTAGAAATTACCCTATTATCGGAATTGTCCCTGATGCTTATTCTGAATCTTTAAATGGGGCTTTAAATAATTTAAAAAAAGCTAATCTAACTGAAGAAGATGCCTTAAATTTTGAAGTAGAAAATATCAGAAGATTTAAACCACAAGTAGTTGTAGGGCATGATGAAAAAGGAGAATATTCTCATGGTCAACATATTTTAAATACTTATATCTTAGAGCAAGCAATTGAAAAAGCTAATGATAGTACATTCCATCCAGAATCTTATAATAAATATGGTAATTGGAATGTACCAAAAACTTATCTTCACTTATATAAAGAAAATCAAATTACTATGAATTATGATATACCACTTGATTATTTTAATGGCAAAACTGCTTATGAAGTATCTAAAGAAGGTTATAGTAAACATAATAGTCAACAATGGACTTGGTTTACCGGTTGGATTAATGGCAAAAATAATGAATATACTAAAGCTACTGATATTAAAACTTATTCACCTTTAGAATTTGGCCTTTATCGTAGTTTAGTTGGTGAAGATATAAATAAAAACGATATGTTAGAAAATATTACTTTATATAAAGATCAAGTAAAAGAAGAAGAAAATAAAGATAAAAATACGATTAATAAAAAAGAAGAAAAAACAAATAAAAAAGATATTAAATATTATTTAGAAGAATATAAAGATTATTTACTTCCTGTAAGTTTGATACTTATATCAATTATTGCATTATTAATAATACTAAAAAGCAAAAAATAAAATATTGATATTTTGGTAATATTTGTTTATACTTAAGTTATAGGAAGCGTGAATTTCACGTCACCTAAGCATTCTTAAATGGCGTTATCCAGATATTACTACTTGGACGACGTCTCTTTCAATTAAAGTATATAAAATATACAATAACGTCAAGATAATTACTAACAATACTTTCTCACGATTTCTTGCTTTCACCAGCCTCACCGTCCTTTCTGAGATTACCTCCCCGAAATTTCAGATTTTTGGTGACGTCTATAACACAACTTCCATGAGCATCTATTATAAATAGATCTTTTTATTTGTCTACACATTCGACAAAA
This sequence comes from uncultured Bacilli bacterium, assembly GCA_947626115.1. Classification (GTDB taxonomy): domain Bacteria; phylum Bacillota_I; class Bacilli_A; order RF39; family UBA660; genus SIG200. The sequence continues at coordinate 6,498 of CANQQX010000031.1, read as the reverse complement.
CGTCTAAAAATTAGACAAAACATTCTTTATTTTTTCTATTAAATTAAAAATCTATCTATACTTCTTATTCTAAATATTAATAAAGTCTCTCAAAAAAACAAATACTTAATATATTTGTTTCAAAATTTATTTTTAATTATTATTATTTTTAATAGTTATAGAGTATTTACTAATTCCTTTATAATATCCATCTTCAGTAAAATCATCACTATCATAAGTAAAAGCAGTTAAATTAATATCTGATGTTATTTCTTGTACTTTTTTACCTGCTGTAAGTTTAATTGATGTTAGTAATGTTTCATCATTCATTTCTTCTTCAGTCGTATGACTATACCAAGAACCATTACGATGATAATCATCATATAAATATATTTCTAAATAATCAAAAAATTCTTCACTATCTTTAGGTCTTAAGATAGTTTTATTTATTTTATTATCACCAATACTAAATTCAATAAGATATCCTATCCTATAATTATCAATATTACTATATTTATTTTTATATTCATCAATTAATTGAATTTGATTTTTACTGCTTATTAATTCTTCATTAGTATAAAACACTTCAAAAGATGATATATCTTTATGATATTCCCATTTAGCGTTATATTCTTTTATTAATTCTCTTTCCTTACCATTATGATAATTTTTATATAATCCTACTACTATAGGATTATTATCAACATATTCTGGCTCTTTTTCTTCTTCTACTTCTTGTTTTTCTTCTACATTGTTTTCTATAGGTTCTTCTAACCTTTCATCTTTATTTAAAAATAGATAAATACCTAAACCACTAGCAATTAAAATTAATATTAAAACTAACCATAAAATAATCTTTTTCATAACTATCACGAATTAATTATAATATATTTTTAATTAAAGCAAAAGATATTTACTTAATAGTAAAATTATTATATTTAAATTCATTATTACAACTTATATCATAATTACTTGGCCCCTTAATACATTTACCTTCTAAATTAAATCTCGAAGCATGACAAGGACAATCCCAAGTTTTATCTACTTCATTAAATATTAAACTACAGCCCATATGGGGACATTTATTATATACTTTATAAATATTTTCTCCATCATTATATATAGCAATACCATTTTCTATTTTAATATATTCTGGATACCAATCTTTATTTTTAACTACTTTATTTTGAATATATCCTTTAGCACTAAAATACATATTAGAAAGAATACTACCCGTATCAGTAAAACTTACTCTTAAAGGACTACATAAACTTACATATTTATTTTGTTTGTTGTTTATTAAATTACTAAGGATTAAACCTGCTAAAGTACCATTAGTCATACCCCAAGTATTATAACCAGTACCAATTAATATAGTATCATCATTATTTTTGATATAACCTATATAAGGTAATTTATCAACTGTTAATATATCATCATTTTTCCATAGATAAATTGGTTTTAAATTTAATTTTTGCGATTCTTTTATAACTTTATTAAAATTACTCTTTTCATCTAAATTATTACAAATTTTAGATGATGTACTTAAATAGATCAAATAACTTTTTTATCTTGATGAAATCTTATTGATGTAATAGGCAAGCTACTAGTAATATATGTATCTTTTAAATGATTAAAAAGTGATGCTGTTATATAAGATTTTTCAATACTCGTCTTTATTGGAAATAAATATGGAATTAAAAAAGATGGATAATGACATGCTAAAATAATTTTTTTGGTTTTTATTTTATATTTTGCAGTATCACAAATATAATAATTATTTTCTTTATTAATACTTATAATATTAGTATTTTCATATATCTCTTTATTATTTTGCATGCAAATATCTTTTAAACTTTTTAAATATTTTAAAGGATGAAATACATAAGTATCATTAACACTGATAGCATATAAAGATTTAAGAGGTAAATTAATATTTTGATGCTCATTAACTTTGATATTAAACCTTGCAAGTATTTCTTTCTCTTTTTTTAATTTTTCAATATCTTCTTGTTTATCTGTATAAACATAAGATGTAACTTTTTCTAAATTGCAATCTATTTTTTCTTTTTTTATAGTATTTATAATTTGTTTAATTGCAGTTAGTTGACTTTCTAAATAAAGTTTAGCTACATCTAAATTATATTTCTTTTCTAAATCATAATAAATTAATTCTTGTAAATAATTAATTTTACCAGTGGTATGTCCAGTTGTACTATGACCAATTAATTTTTTTTCTACTAAAGCTATTTTTAATTTACTCTTTCTTAAATTATATAAAGTAGAAATACCAGTAATGCCACCACCAATTATTAAAACATCTAAAGTTAAATCTTTATCTAATTTTTTTATATTTTTATCTTTATAATTATCTAACCAAATACTTTTATTTTGCATATAAAATCACCATTATTAATATGGTGATTTTAGTTATTTATATTCTTTTAATTTTTCATCTATCCATTTATCTAAATTTTCTTTTAATGGTAAGAATCCTTTTCTTGTTTCTTCTACTTTACTGCCTGATAATTCTTTATAATTAATATTTTTAATTGATAATTTCATTCTTTGATTTTCTTCATCAATTTCTAATATTTGACAATAAATGGTTTCCCCAACTTTTACATAATCATGGATATCTCTAACAAAATCTTCAGATACTTCTGATATATGTATTAAACCATTATACCAAGGATCAACACTGACAAAAATACCATATTTAGTAATACCTGCGACATGAGTCCTTATAATATCTCCTACTTTATAATTATTCATTATATTAACCTCTAAATAAAGTATAGCATAAAACTAATTTACTTACAAAAAATATTTGTTATAATATTAATGTGATTTATTATGAAAAAAGAAAACATTGAAGATAAAATTAAAGAAATGATTGAAAATATTAGACCATATCTAAATATGGATGGTGGCGATATTGAATATGTTAAATATGAAGATAATTATGTTTATATTAAGTTAACTGGAGCTTGTGAATTTTGTCTAGGTCAAGATAGTACGATAAATGATGGTCTACTTAAGATGATGCAAGAAGAAATACCAGAAATTAAAGGCATAATTAATATACCTATTTAAAAGAAACTAAGTATCTATCTTTACCAAAAGAAATTAAACAAAAAGTAATTAATATAATAAAAAGAGATAAAAATGAAAAGAATTGCAAGGAAAATAAGATAGGTAATAACATTTTACCTATAGATAAAATTGATAAATTTATTAAATTTGTTTCTGATATAGATTTAGAAAAATATAAAGATAAAATAATATTAATACACGAAAATACTTTACCATAGTATTTTTTTATTTCAGTAGCCAATCTATTCTCTCTAAATTAGTATATTTGCTTATTTCATAGTAAGCTTCTTTTAAAAATATTTCATAATCTTTAACTTTGTTTATAATAGGTATTAATTTTTCTTCATCTACACCATTATTCATTATATCTTCATAAATATCAAAATAATATGATGGATATAAAAGTCTAGCATATAACATATGATAACTATACTGGGTTAATTTTTTTATTTTTAAATAAGTTATTAAATCTAGTAAACTATTCTCCCCATTAAAAAATTCTATTTTTAAATATCCGGCAATATCTCTTACTTCTAAATCAAAAATAAAACTTAAAGGGTTTAAATAATTTAGATTAGTATTGGGATAAAATACTCTTCGATGAGATAAAACTATATTATCATTATCACTTATACCAACAACTCTATTAATTTTATTTACATAACTAATAGCATTTTCAGCAAGACCTACATAATAACTAAAAGAATCTAAAATAATGGGTTTATCTTTACCAAGTTCTTTTATTTGATATTCAAAATAATCAATTTTTTTACTCCAAAGATCTCCCCAATTATTACGATATAATTTACTATTAGTACTATTTAATTTCAATTTATCAATATATTCACAAAGAGTTATAAAATTTATTTCTTCATTCTTGGAAGCATTTAATTTTAAAAGAATATAATAATTATCACCTACTTTAGTTAAAACATTACCTAGTCTATTAATTATAATATCATGACATCTTATCCCTTTTAATTTAAGCTCAGCAGTTAATGTTACTAAATCTTTTAATTCTTCTTCGGTACGATTAAAAAAGACAAAATAAAAATCTTCTCCTAAATGTTTAAAGGTAGCATAAGTATTGTATTCTTCTACTTGAACAATATCAAAATTATAGTAATAATTAATTATTTCTTTCATACTTAATAAATTGTATGAAAAAAATTGAGCATTTACTCAACTTTATTTATTATTTTCTAATTCTTTTTCAAACTTTTGAACTAAAGCATCAAACATGTTTTCACAAGCTTGCATAAATGCTTCTTTTTGCTCTTTAAATGGATTTTCAGTTTCGGGTGCTATAGATACAACTGGTTCATTTTCATCAACATTGTTTTTTTCAATTACCGGTTCAACTTCTACATTAGGAGCTATTTCTTTAGTTGCATCTTCTTCATCAATTGGCATTTCTAATGATGGAGCAATTGGTTCATCTTCCGTATTTGTGGCAGGTGTTTCATTTACATCGCCAAATACAGGAATAGGTGCATTTAAATCTATTGTTGTATCAGGAATATTAGGAGTATCAGTAACTGGAGCATTAGGAATATCCACATCTATTGCTGGAGCAGATGATATATTATTAACTTCTGTATTAGAACTTTCAGTAGGTTCTGATGTAACTTCGGGAGCATGTTCTGGTGTAATATTTACTTGAGAAGTAGCATTTTCAGTTTGAACTTCAGGTGTTTCGGTAACTGTTTGTTCTGGTATATTAGTTTTAGTTACTTCAGCATTTTCATTTTCACTACCAGCTATAGTATAAGCTTTTTTTAAAGCATCAAAAGAAGGTACTGGTAAAGTAAGTTGTGTATAATAAACATCATTTGCAGGTAACACATTAGCAACTTTAACAAGTTCAACTTGACTACCAGCAATAATATTTTTTAAATATTCTTTTACCATTTGCCATTCATTTTGATCTTCTATTTTAATTAATTTACCATTTTCTAATTTACATACTAAAATAATTGGTAATCCCATTGATCCATTCATTTCATTATCTAATATAACATATTCAAAATTATTAGCACGAAATGCATTAATTAATGGCTTTTCTACTACTGCTCCTGATTCTAAATTTAATTTAATTTTGCCCATCTTTGTCAATCCCTTCACTACTATAACATTATAACAAAACTATTTTTGTTTTTCAACTGCATTATTGTTGCACTTTTTTAAAATAAAATATTTGCAACCATAAGCACAACTATTATTTATATAATCATCAACATTTTTGATATTATTAAATGATTTAACATTTTTATTATTAGGTTCATAAAATCCTTTAAGTCTTACTTTACCATAAGCCCAATCACCAACTATATAATCAAAATTTTGATAATAATCGGTAACTATTTCATCTAACGGTGTTCCTTTTACAGTCTCACCATAATCTTTCTCCACTTCATATTCTACATCATTAATTTTAATTTTCATAAAACCTCCCTAAAAAACTATTGTACTAAATATGACTACCACCATTATAGTAGTTACAATAACACTCATAATAAGTAATATATCAACATAACCATTACCAGTAGTTATGGGACTATTTTGCATTTTTATTTCTTTTAATTTTTCATCTAATAAATAATCTTTATTAATGGCATTTTCACTTATATCAAATGATTTATATATTTCTTTATTTAATGTATCTATTTCTTTAGCACTCATTTTACTTATATCAGCAATACTAACATTAAATAATTTATAAATATCAAATTTTAATAAATTTTTGTCATCAGCTAATTCCGGTTCTTTTTCTTCTAACATTTTATTTTGATAATACTCTGCTACTTCATATATATCACTAGCATTTAAATAGTTATAAGACTGTCTTAGCGCATTAGAAGTTCCTGGTGTATATAAAAGGTCAAAAAAATCTTTGCATTCATTCTCAGTTAAATCAAAATTTAATCTTTTTAAAGTAAATAAATCAATTAAAGCTTTTTGTACACTAATAAAATAAATGTTTTCTTCTCTTTTAATGGCTAAACTATTTCTTCTTTCTATTAAATAAAAATTAGAAATTAATTCAAATAAATTATCAACATTTTCCTTTGAAGCACCATATTTCATTAAATTATTTTTAAAAGCATCTTCATTTTTAATTTGGTATGGGTTAATAATATCAAGTTCACCATAAATACTAATAAGCATTCTAATTACAACAACTAAAAAAGAATTGTAAAGAACACTTTCAACTTTGTCTTTACTGTTCATGTAATCATTTATTGCTTTTTCTATTGCTTCATTAATAAAATATGGCTCCATACTCTCACCTATTATAATTAGTATAACATATTTTTTTTATTAAGGGAATATCTAAAAATTATATTGAAAAGTAAATTTGAAAGTTCCCGGATAATAAGAAGCGGGAAATAAGTTATTAAAAAGGAAAATAACATATGATAC
>CANQQX010000030.1 GCA_947626115.1 uncultured Bacilli bacterium | reverse complement strand
TTTTGTTTTAATATTTAATTAACTTAATTATTTGGTGTTTGATTTTAATCTCTCACCCGTAATTATTCTACACTATCACTCTTAATGTGCTATAATTGATGGTGGTGATGGGTATGTTATATAGAAAAGCATTAATGAAAGATGCTAAAAACTTAGATAATTTGCTGACAAAATTAATTCAAGATGAAAGACAATATGATGATAGTATTGATGAAAATTTTATAGTAACTGATTTTTATCAAAATTATATCCAAGATAATACTAAATTTTTATATTTAGCTGAAGATAATAAGGAAATTATCGGTTATATCTATGGTTATTTTAATAAAGATGTTACTACTAATGATAAAGTAGCTTACCTAGATGCTTTATTTATAGATAGTAATTATCGTCATCAGGGAATAGCCAATAAATTAATTGATGAATTTAAAAAATGGACAAAAGAAAATAATTGTACTAGTATGGAAGTAAATGTTTGTTCTAATAATATAAAAGCTAAAAATTTATATATAAAAAATAATTTTCAAAGTTTTAAAGAAACTTTGAAATGTAAAATAGTATAAAAAATAGCAGTTTAAACTGTTATTTTTTATACTCACTAAAATCTAATACTTGTGATTCATCTGGTCTAACATCAAATTCTATTTTTTGCATTTTAGAAGATGATTTACCAGCTCCATCAGTAATAGTATATAATATCCAATATTGATCAATATACTCTGATGGTTTAACTTCATGATATACTTCGTGTGTTATATTATAATCATCAGTATCTTCAATTACTTCTAGATGCTTATAATTAATATCATTTATACTTGTTACTCTATAAACTTCATCTTTAAATCTAACACTAGGTACTTGGATATCATTGGGATTATTGACATCTTTGACCCAATGAATTTTTCTGCCACTAGCTACATATCCTTTGGTATCTTTATATTCAATTAAATACCAAAAAAATTTATTACTACTAACAGTATCAACATCTAATACTTTATATATTTCTCCTTTAGAAACAGTTCCTAGAGATTCACCTTTAGTACTTGCTTTATCTCTAACATTAATTGGTTCATCATAAGTAACTTCAATATACCATCCTTTTTTTATTTCTTCTATTTTCTTTTTATTTTGCATATCTTTAATTAGAAAATAGCCCCCTATACCACCAAATATCACACCTAGAACAATAATGCAAGCAAAAAATTTCTTCATCTTTAACACCTTCATTTAAAATTATAACAATAAACAACATAAAATGTCAAAAAAGACTTGCTTTTTTCAAGAGTTTACTATATAATTTACTAGTCAGACAAAAATGGGCTTGTAGCTCAGCTGGTTAGAGCGCACGCCTGATAAGCGTGAGGTCGGAGGTTCAAGTCCCCCCAGGCCCACCATTTAAGTTTTGGCCCGTTGGTGAAGTGGTTGAACACACATGCCTTTCACGCATGCATTCATGGGTTCAAATCCCGTACGGGTCACCAATTTGTGATCTACAAGCCTAATGCTTGTTTTTTTTATTTGCCAAAAAAAGAAATTCTTTTTTCAGAATCTCTTAATCAACGTCAAATCTCGCTAATATCTGTGCTGGGGTTTTCCTAATCGTATTAAATACTGGTAATAAGCCAAATACTAAATTGAATATATAGACAAGTACTATACTAATTAAATAAGTAAAGATATTTACCATAAATAAATTTTTTAAAAAATCTATAGATGATACAGAATATAATATATAAGTCATAAATGATATTCCCAAAATACTTGCAATTGTGGTAATAGCTAGTATTTCCCCCGCAAACATTTTATAAATATCACTTTTCTTTAAACCAATTGCCCTATATATTCCGACCTCTTTAATTCTTGATAAGAAAGATGATCTAATCATTAATATTATTTCAATTAATGATACTCCTAAAATAATACCTGATAATATTAAAGTAGATATCATACTTTCTCTTTTTGTTTTTAAATAATTATCTTTCGCATAATTATAAGAATTTTTGATATTATATTTATTATTTTGCATATAAGTTAATGCTTCATCTTTATTCTTACTATAAATAGTTAGATTACTAGCATTATTTATTAAATCATATTTAATTGTATTACTAGTAGTTAAGTAAGTATTATAAACTGTATCAGTAATATTTTCATAATAACCTACAACTTTTAATTTATGATTATTTATTTTGGTACTAATTTCTTTATTTAAAGGCATTTCATAACTTAAATTACTATTTACGATTATTTCATAATCATTACTAGGTAACTTTCCTTTAGTAAGTTTTACATATTTATCTAAATACAAAGTATAATCACTATAATTATAAATATTCTCTATACCCATATCATCTTGATTGTTACTCGCAATTATATTAATAAACATCTCTTTACTAGCGTACATATTTGGTTCATTATTATCACTTATACCTACAATAGTAAGAGTTAAATTATTTTGTAAAGTAACTTCATGATTTAGATAATCTTCTATCTTACTAAATCCTGCTTCAGTAGCGTACATATTATTATCAATAAAATTAGTTAAAACCATTTTATCTATAACTATTTCTGAAGTTTCTTCGGGCATTCTACCCATAATTAAACTATTTTTGTTTAAGTTATTGATATCAGATAAAGATGCACTAATATTACTATCAGAATATGATGTTTGTAAGTATTTATCATAATGTATTTTTAAATTAATTAAACTATTACTAGGTAATATATAATCTATTAATTCATTATTTTCTAAGGCTAAATAATCATCTACTTTTATATTTTTAACTGGGGTAATTAAATAATCTTTATTAATCGTAATAAAATCTTCATCTTTAATATTTAAAGTTGCAAATATAGATGCAATTGCATAGAAAATAAACATACCAGATAGAAAGAAACCACCAAGTAATATTTTCTTTAAGAAAGGATAATTAATTACTTTTTTAAAGCCATATGGAATAAATGATGCTAGATGAAAAATACTACTATAAGATGTTTTTAGATTTTGATTATTAATCATATTCATATCAAAATCTAAATTATCTATTTTTGCTTGTTTAATTTTCTTATAATGATCATCAATTAATTCAATATGGGAGTTATTCTCTACTACTTCTATTTTTTCTTCTGTTTTACTATTTACATAAATATTACCATTTTTAAAAACTATATTTATATCTAATGGTTCATTATTATTACGATAGATATTGATATTTACATTATCTTTATTTATTTTTTTGATATCTTTAAAATCTTTTAAATAGATATGATTTTCTATTTCATAATCTAGCGATGAAACATCTTTATTATCATAAACATTGGTAATAGAACCATCTTTAAGTTCAACTATTTTGCTAGCATAAAACCTAGCTAATTCTTCTTCATGAGTAACTAAAATTACTAAAGTATTTTGCGAAATACTTTTAATAATATTCATAATCTCTAAACTAACTCTACTATCTAGGTTACCAGTTGGTTCATCAGCAATAATTATTTTGGGATTTTTAACTAAAGCTCTAGCTATTCCTACTCTTTGTCTTTCTCCACCAGATAACATACTAGCTGGTCTATTTTTAAATCTCTTTAACCCAACTTTATCTAAAACATATAAGACTCTTTTTTCTATTTCGCTCTTATCTTTAATACCGATTAATTTTAAAGATAAAGCGACATTATCATAAACTGATAAATGATCTACTAATTTATAATCTTGAAAAATATAACCAATATTTAAATTTCTTATTTTATCTATTTTATAACTACTTTTTTTAGTTATTTTCATGCCATTTACATAAATATTACCACTCGCAACTTTATCTAGACCACCAATGGCATTAAGTAGTGTTGTCTTACCACTACCGGATGGACCAAGAAGTGCCACTAAACCAGTTTCAGGAAAATTAATTGATGCATTATTTATGACATGAATTTGATTTTTACGATATCTATTAAAATATTTATTAACACCATCTAACTTTATCATAATTAAATCCTTTCTCCATATGTTTTAATAATGGAATTTTGAAATATTTTTCTCCCATATCTTAAAGACATTAATACAGATAAAATAATTAATATTAAGAATACGAGTAAATACTCTTCTATGCCTATATATTTAGTCATAGTTTGGAAATATTCAACATTAATAATATTTTTCTTAACTAAATAGATAAATATTAGAAATACACTATAAGTAAATATTGCAAGAGTAGATAGTTCACTCATTAAGATATTTACACATACTTGTTTTGTGCCTCCTAGAGTTCTTAGAGTTGTATAATAACTATTTCTTGATTTATAAATTATTTTCATAATAAAGTAAGTAATAAAGAATAAAGTTAAAACTAGAATAACCATAATAATTAGTCTAAATATTCTAAATATTTTTAAAGCAAGTTCAGTTTCACTACTCTTACTAAGTCTTAAACTTAAAGTATTATAATTTAAATTATTTAAATCTTTTAAAGTATTATCTAAATCTTTTATTTCTTTAACATAAATACTTACTTGATAATTATTTTGATGAAATAATTCTTGATAATCATCAGTATTTAAATAAACTGTATATTCATCTTCATTATATTTAGTATCTAATAATTTTTTAATATTATCTTTATTATATAATTTAGTTATTTTATAACTATGAGATTCATCTAAATATATATTTTTGGTATTAATAGTTAAAGTTTTATTTAAACAATTATTATACTTACAATAATAATTTAGATTTTCATTTACATAAACTTCACCTTTAGCTACCTTTTCACTAGGTAAAACATCTATATAGATATCTTCACTATTTATATATTTTTCATTAATTTGATAACTTATTCTTAAATAATTTTTATTTAAATTATCTTCTATTTTATTAAGTAAATTATCAGTTAAAGAGAATTTAACACTATAATCATTTTCATTCTTATCATAAATAATTCCCACTACTTTAAGATTATCAATTATAGTAGTATCATCTAAAGTAAAAGTACTATTTAATATTTCATCTTGCATATCACTTAAATACCAACTATCAGGATGCCCAATTATAACTATTTCATTATCTTTACTTGGGAGTCTTCCCACATCTACTTTAGTAATCTTTTCTTTATATATTCTACCATCAAGATATAAATTATCATTATTGATATATAAAATTTGATCATTTATTAAATCATTTTTAGTTATATAATCTATATTATTTAAATTATTTATTAATTTGTAATCTTCATCAGTAAATGGAGTTTTATCTTTTTTATTTAAAACTATTCTTTTATCAGAAGAATCTTCAAAAAAATTATTAAAATTACTTAATTCTTCATATTCCGATATTTTAAAACCACCATAATTACTAATTAAAGTTATTGTTATAAGCATAAATATGATAAACATTAAAATAAATTTAACCGGTATATTAAAAGCATTGCGAATTCCTAATCTAAGTTTACTTATAAATGTTATATCATTAACATCTTTTTCTTTTATATCTTTATCTAAATTAATTTTATTTAATACTTTATTTTCTAAGATTTTGCCATCATGCATTCTAATAAGTCTTGTGGCATATTTTTCGATTTCGGCTTTATTATGAGTTACAACAATAACTAATTTATATTTCGAAATTTCATGAAGCAACTTTAAAATACTAGCAGATGCTACACTATCAAGAGCTCCGGTTGGTTCATCCGCGACAATTATCGGAGTATCATTAGCAAGAGCTCTAGCAATAGCTACTCTTTGTTTTTGTCCACCAGATAATTTAGATACATGAGTATTGCGATACTTCTTTAATCCTACTTTATTAATTAATTCATTAATATATTTTTTTATCTCTTTTTTATTTTTGCCATTCATAAGCGTAGCAAGTTCTATATTTTGATAAACAGTATAACTATTAACTAAATTAAAGTTTTGAAAAATATTACTAACATATTTTCTGCGATATTCTAAATAATCATCTTCGGTATAATGACTAGTCTCTTCTCCATTAATAAACATTTCGCCATCTTCATAGGTATCAAGCCCGGATAAAACATTTAAAAGGGTTGATTTACCTGAACCAGATTCACCAGTAATAACGACAAATTCTCCTAAAAATAATTCTAGATTAACTTTACTAAAACCAGTTGCTATAACACCATCTTGATAATAATATTTTGAAACATCTTTTAACTTTAACATTATACTCACCTTTCATAATTATATAGCAAATAAATAATTAATACTACTTCTCTTTGCTTAAAAATATATTTAAGTACAAATAATGTAAATATGCAATATATTCGACAAAACTTGTCAAAATAAGTGTCAAGTATTTAAATTGATGGATAACACACTTTGCATTGTCTTCTATAACTATTGTATTCAAACTTGAAGTTTCAATTTGAAACTTCAAGTTTGAATAATCTTAACATTTTAATACTATAACTAAAATTAGTACCTTTTTTGAAATACTTAAACATATTTCTTTAACAACTAAGTATTAATTTAATCTAAGGTTTCATTTTGAAATCTTAGATTATTTTTGATCATAATATTCATTTATATTTTTTATTTTATTAAGTAGAGTATCTATTACTTCTTTATCTTCTAATCTATTTATGGAAAATGTTTTACTACCTATATGATTTAATGATGTACCACAATGATATATTACTTTTTTATCTATAATAATATATCTATCGTGAAAGGTATTATTATAGATTACTTTTAAATTATTATATTGTTCATTATATTTCTTTATATCTATTTCTTTTAACAAACAATTTTCTTTACATATTATAGTTGTATTTACTTTGATATTCCTTATCATATCTAACATATTTTTATCAGCATAATTATCTATTATTATTAAATCTTTTTTGGCTTCTTTTATAATATCTAGTATCTTAGAGTACGCGTCATAGATTTGCCCATTAAAATATATTTCATTACTTTTCTTCTTTGCTTCAAATTTATCAAATGATTCTTGTAATAATTTTATGCTTTTAGTATTTTTATCTATATTTTCACTATTATTTAATATTTGTCTTTTCATATAATTTATTTCAATTAATTCATTAGATATATATTTACGCATTAAAACAAATGCACGCATTATTCCAACACTAGCTTCATTTGCTACTTTAGTTCTTAAAATAGATGCCAACATTGCTACTCCTTCTTCAGTAAATGCATAAGGTAGTATTCTAATCATATTATAGTTTGCGGTTTCATTTTGAAACCGCAATTTTTTAAATTCTTCCATATCTAGTTGAAAATAAAAATCATTAGGAAACTTATCAATATTTCTTTTTACTGCCAAATTAATAGATTTAGTACCATTTTTACATTCATAAAGTACAGCCAAATCACTATCCAGCATTACTTGTTTACCCCTGTTTCATAAATCATATTAGTTATGTTTTTGTCATTTACAATTAAACTATTCACACCAATTCCCCCAATCTAGTTTAAATGTAAATTAACTATACTACAGCGAACATATATTTGTCAACAATATTTTAAAAAAAGAAGAATTAACTTAATAATTTTGCTAATTCTTCCTTTTCATTTTGTAATTTTTCTTGTTCTTTTTCAACTAAATCTTTTGGGGCTTTACTAACAAAGTTTTGATTATTTAAAAGTCCTTCTCTTTTCTTAATTGAATTTTTTAACTCTGCAATCTGTTTTTCTTTTAATGCTTCTTCTTCTTTACTAACTACTTTTTCATAGTAAATAATTGCTTCATAATTTTTAGAATTTACTTTAAATTTAGTAATATCTAAATCATTATCTACTAATCTATCTTTTAATTTTAACATCTTGATAATTAAATCATTACCAGAATTTACTTTAACTTGATATGGATTACTAATATTATTTTCTTTTATGGTATTTCTAAAGTTTTTAATAAATTCTATAGTATCATCAATTAATAATTCTTCTTCTTTGAATATTTGTTTTTTATCATATACGGGATAACTACTAATCATAATATTTTCCGCATCTTTAACTGGTAAATATTCATAAATAGCATCAGTTACATAAGGCATAAATGGATGTAACATTTTTAAAATACAAGTTAAAGTATATAAAAGAGTACTCTTAGTATTATCTTCATTTATACTAAACTTAGCCATTTCAATATAATTATCACAAAAATCATTCCAAATAAATGAGTATATTAACGCATTAACATTATTAAATTCAAATTTTTCCATATATTTAGTTACATCTTTAATTGTATGATTAAGTTTAGTTAAAATCCATTTATCAGCATCGTTTAAATTTTCTAATTTTATTTCTTTAACTGTCTCAATATTCATTAAAACAAAACGAGATGCATTCCATAGCTTATTAATAAAATTCCAAGTTGATTTTAATCTTTCTTCATCAAATCGTAAATCCATTCCTGGTGCAGTTGTCGTTGTTAAATAATATCTTAAGGCATCAGCCCCATACTTTTCAATCATATCCATAGGGTCTACCCCATTACCTAAAGATTTACTCATTTTACGTCCTAATTTATCTCTAATTAAACCATGAATTAAACAATGCTCAAAAGGTCTTTTATCAGTAAATTCTAGACTTTGGAAAGTCATCCTGCAAACCCAGAAGAAAATAATATCATAACCAGTAACTAAGGTATCCGTTGGAAAATAACGTTTATATAATGGAGACTCATCTGGCCAACCCATGGTGGCAAATGGCCAAAGTGCTGATGAAAACCAAGTATCTAAAACATCTTCATCTTGTTTCCATCCATCACCCTTAGGTGCATCCATACCTACATATACTTCATCATCCTTATACCACGCTGGTATTTGATGTCCCCACCAAAGTTGACGGGAAATACACCAATCATGACAATCACTCATCCAATTATTCATAATTTTTTCAAAGCGTGGTGGAATAAAGTTTACTTTATTATCTTTATCTTTTTGATTTTCGACTACTCTTTTTGCTAGTTTATCCATTTTAACAAACCATTGAAGAGAAAGATATGGTTCAACCATGGCATCAGTACGTTCAGAATGCCCAACAGAATGCGTAATTTCTTCTATTTTAATAAGTAAGTTTTGCTCTTTTAAATCATTTATTAATTTTTCACGACATTGAAAGCGATCCATTCCTACATACATAAGAGCATTTTCATTCATCGTACCATCTTCATTTAAAACTTTAATACGTTCTAGATTATGTCTTAAACCAACCTCAAAGTCATTAGGATCATGCGCCGGGGTAATTTTAACAACACCAGTACCAAACTCTGGATCAGCATGTTCATCACCAATTATCGGAATTAATTTACCCACAATAGGTAAAATAACCTTCTTACCAATCAAATCTTTATAACGTTCATCTGTTGGATTAACCGCAACAGCAGTATCCCCAAATAAAGTTTCAGGTCTCGTTGTCGCTACTTCTAAATAATCTTTAGTTCCTTCAATATAATATTTTAAATGATAAAAAGCTCCAGGAACATCTTTATAAATAACTTCTTCATTAGATAAAGCTGTTTTAGCAACTGGATCCCAATTAATTATTTTCTCTCCCCGATAAATTAAACCTTCTTCATATAATTTAACAAAAACATATCTTACGGCTTTAGCCATTCCGTCATCTAACGTAAATCTTTCTTTTGTTAAGTCAACGGAAAGGCCAAGTTTTGCCCATTGTTCATGAATAATACTTTTATGTTCATCAGTCCATTTAAAGCATTCTTTTAAGAAACCATCTCTTCCTAGTTCATACTTATTAATACCAGCATCTTTTAGTCTGCCAACAACTTTAGCTTCAGTAGCAATTGCGGCATGATCAGTACCCGGAAGCCACAAGCAATCATAACCTTGCATTCTTTTAAAACGAATTATAATATCTTGCAGAGCTGTATCCCAAGCATGACCTAAATGAAGTTTACCAGTTACATTAGGTGGTGGTATAACAATTGAATATGGCTTTTTAGATGTATCACCACACTCAAAATAATGATGATTAAGCCAACTTTCATATCTATTTTTTTCAATTAATTCATGATTATATTTTGTATCTAACATAATTATTCTCCTTATCTTTTTAATCTTTTATTCATTTCATTATATACATTTTGTTTTATTTCTAAAAATAAATCTTCATTATCTAATACTTTAACTTTAGAAAAGAATAAATCTAAATATCCTTTTTCTTTTAATAATTCTAAACTTTCAATATAATTAAAATCATAAATAAATCCACATAATGTCATAAAATTATCAGTTTTCTTTTCATTCTCTATTTTCTTAACTAATCTCTTACTAAAAAAATCTTCTAAATAACTTGGACTAATTTCATCTTTCGAAAATATAGGATTACCTTTCAAATATATAACATAATAAATATCTATTTTATCAATATCTCTAATTAAATTGACAAACATCATTGTTCTTTCATCAAATTTTGGTATTTCAGTAGTATAACGATTATGATAATATATAGCATTTTTAATTATTTCATTATTATTATCATTACTAACAAAATCTTTAATATGTCCTTCATCAAATAAATATTTTACTCCATAAGTAGCATGATCAAATAAAAAATCTGAAAAACTATCATGTAACTTTAATTGATAAAAACGACCAATATCATGTAAAAGACCTATTATCATTAAAAGATCGCTATCTTCTTTGGTTAAATTCAATCTTTTAGCTACTTCTTTAGCTAAGGCCACTACACGATAAGTATGTTTAATCTTAAAATTTATATTAAGATTATTTAAATCAAATTGTTCCAAATATTTTTCAAAAGACTTTATTGCATCATCCATTTCTTCACTTTCTTTCCAAGAAAAAAGATGCTACCAAAGGGTGAGAATATCCCACGGTACCACCTTTATTTAAACTTTCAAATTATAACGCATTTCTGCTTTTATACTCCGCAAAGCAACAAATATATTATTTCTTATATTAGTTTACACCAACCACTAACTCTCTTTATAATACTTTAATATATACCTCTTCCATCAACATATAAATTTCTTAAATATTTTAACAAATTATTTTTATTAATTCAAGTTATTTATCCTTCATCTGTACTATCAGAATCTTGTGCTGGTCCAACATTTGGATCTGTAACCGGATTATTTTCTTGAATAACTACTCCATCTTTATCATAATCTTGTTTTGTACCATCTATAGTAATAGTAAATCCTTTATTAGCATTATCAGTAAATTCCCAAGTCTTTTTAAATTTAATTCCTGATAATAATAAACCTTTATTGCCTTTAGTACTATCATAACTATAGACATTTAATTTACTATTAAAAATACCTACATAATAATTAGCAAATGTTTTAAGTTCATTAAATCTTTCATTAATTGAATTAAATTTATTATCATATAAACTATAATAATTATCTTTATCTATTAAAACATAATAGTTATTAGCAAGTTCAATACTCTTATAATTAAAGCTTACTTTTCCGGCAGCTTTTTCACTAGTTATTTCTATAACGCCAAAATTGCCTTTATTTGCTCCCGCTGCACTTTGAGCTTTAACTAGTAAAGTATCAGTATACATTTGTTTAACTTCATTACTTAATGCTTTTGTATCAATAAATTCTATTTTACTATATGTTCCTTTTGTTTTATTATTCTTTAATTCAAATAAATATACTTTACTTTCACTAGTTGTATAATTATCATAAATAAAGACATAATTACTATTATATATACCACTGGTATTTTCACCTTCAGTATAAATATGACATTTATTTAAACTAGGATCTTTATCAGTTAAATTATTTTTATTAGTACATGTATATGTACCTAGTAAATCTGTTTTTTCTTCATCACGATAGAAATATATTTTACCATCAAAGTAATTCATATATTTTAAATTACTACTTACTTTACCTTCTATAGCATTAATTGTTTGAATATTATCACCTATTGTAATAGATATTTCATCACCAGTAGCAGTTACTTCATAAGCATTTTTAGTTTCTACTAATTTATTATCTTTATCATAAACATATTTTTTAACATAATCAGTACTATCTAATTTAATACCTTCTTCATATAATTTATTAAGATTATTATCTCTTAAATATAATTTTTTAGAATTTACTAAAGATATTAAATTAGTATGTAAACCAATATAATCATAACCAGAAAGCAATTCTTTATTTTTATAATCATATAAACTATAAGAACTACCACTAGATGTTACTATATAATTTTTATTAACACTCATTACATTACTAGATAGTGCACTACTTAATTTTTTATCACTAGTATCTATTATATAATTTTTATCTTTATCAGTAGCTATTAAATAAGATAGTTCTGTATTAATAATACCTAAATTATCATAACTAGGTTTAATTAAATAATCATAACCAGTATCTTTTATTTCTAGTAAACCAAATTTATTAGTTTCATCTTCAACAACGGCATAATTATCAGTGCCATATGTTTTAACTGTTTTGAGTTTTAAATCACTTTCGCTCTTTTTAATATCATAAATTACAATATCTTCACCATCTTGAACAAAGACATAATTATCATGATATATTTGACTAGTTTTTTCTATTTCTTGATCATTTTCATCAACAGATATAATTCTTTCAAATTTATCGCTTGAATAATCATTTTTTGCTACTAAACATTTTTCACTATCTTTATTCTTACATTCATAAGTACCTAATTCTTTATCACTTTTATCTAAGAATATTAGTTTACCATCTTCATAGCGATAATTATCTTTTTCCACTACTACTGGTTCATCTTTAGGTTTATCTTCTTCTTTACCTTTACCAAAGAAAACAAAATAGACAATTAAACCAATAATAAGTAATAATACTACAACACTACTGACAATGATAATTGTCTTTTGTTTTTTAGTTAACTCATCCCACTTTTCTTTAATTGATTTTTTATTCTTTTTCGGTTTCTTTTCTTCATTTTTAACAGCATCTAAAATTTCAATATTAGCATCTTCTTTTTTAGCATTATCACTGTCTACTTCAATGATTTCATTTTCATAATCAAATTCGTTCATATTTACACTCCATATTCTAAAGTGATTATAGCATATTTTTTTTATTATGAAAAGATGTATATTTTTGCAAATAATTATGTAGAATTCTACATAATTATTTGCAACACTTTCGACACATTTTCTCATAATTAGAGTTAGATATGTAATGGATCAATATCTATTTCTAAGTTTACTTTATTTTCATTTAAATAAATATTATCGAGTTCCTTTAAAACATGCATTAATTTATTATCAAAACGATATTTAATAACTATTTGAAAGCGATAATTATTATTAAGTTTAAATAAATTAGCCGTAGTTGGTCCTAGAATAATAGATTCTTCATCTATATTATTTTTTAAATAATTACATATTTTCGTGGCGTGTTCTAAAGATGTTTTATAATCACTTGATACTATTTTTAAACTAACTAAATAATAATATGGGGGATATTTAAGTATTTTTCTTATATTCATTTCATAATTATAAAAGCTATTAAAATCATTATTTTTAACACAATTTAAAACATAATTATCCGGATTATAAGTTTGTAAAATAACACTACCAGGGAAATTACTTCTTCCTGCTCTACCACTTGCTTGATATAAAAGTGAAAACGTTTTTTCATTACTACGAAAATCAGGAATATTTAACGAATTATCAGCATTAATAATACCTACTAAAGTAACATAAGGAAAATCGAGTCCTTTACTTATCATTTGGGTACCTAATAAGATATCATATTCATGATTTTTAAATGATTCAATTATTCTTTCGTGAGAACCTTTTTTAGTAGTGGTATCTTGATCCATTCTAATAATTCTAGCATCTGGAATTATTTTTTTTAATTCTGTTTCTACTTTTTCGGTGCCGAGTCCTAAATAATTTAGGCCATCTTCGCCACAATTAGGACATTTTTCTTCTTTAAAGGTAGTATAACCACAATAATGACATCTTAAATTATTAGTAGATTTATGATAAGTTAGCGTAATATCACAATTAGGACATTTATAAGTAAAACCACAATTAGAACAATTAATAGTAGTAGAATATCCTCTTCTATTAAGAAGAATTATAGCTTGCATATGATTATTTAAAGTATTATTAAGACTTTCAATTAATTCATCACTAAAAATAAAATTACCTTTTTTAACTTCACCAACCATATCAATTATTTTAACAGTTGGTAAAGTACCTGCCCCTGCTCGTTTAGTTAAATGGAGATGCTTATAAACTCCTTTTATTGCTCTAGCTCGCGTTTCTAAAGTTGGTGTAGCACTACCTAAAACTAAAGGACAATTATGATACTCACATCTCACCTTAGCAATATCAATGGCATTATATCTTGGCATATTATCTTGCTTATAAGTATCACTATGTTCTTCATCAATAATAATAATACCAATATTTTTTAAAGGGGTAAAAATAGCCGAACGTGTTCCCACTACTACTTTAACTTCTTCCCTAATAATTTTTAAATATTCATCGTATTTTTCACCACTAGATAGAGCACTATGAAAGATAGCTACAGAAGAGCCAAACCATTCATAAAAGCGATCTACTACTTGCATAGTTAAAGATATTTCAGGTACTAACATAATAGCAGTTTTGCCTTTATTTATAACATCTTCAATTAAATTTAAATATACTTCTGTTTTACCAGAACCAGTAATACCTTCTAAAAGAAAAGTTGTATTATCTTGGGTATTTTTAATAATATTAAAAGCATTTAATTGTTCTTCATTTAATTTGTTTTTTACTAAATTAATATTAGATTTTTTATTAATACGGTATTCTTGTTCTTTTACTTCTTTAATTAATTCTTTTTCTATTAAAGCTTTTACTACATAAGAAGTATAATCTTTTTTTAATACTTTATCAGTATCTAATAACTCTCTTAATAATAAAGTTTGTTTAGTTTCTTTCTTTTGAATATTTAAATATTCATCTATTTCATCTTTACTTTTATTTAAAACAAGATAAGTTTTATAGTAATTATAATCAGTATCATTATCTTTTATTTTTAAAGATGATGGTAACATAGTTTGATAAGCACTAATTAAAGGACATAAAGTTTTTTCTTGTAAATAAAGACCTAGTTTCATTAATTCATCATTTAATATTAATTCTTTATCTACGACATCTACTATTTCTTTTAATTCATAATCTTCATTATAAATACCCTTTATTTGCATAACAAAACCATTGATAACTTTACTACCAAATGGCACTTTTACTTTCATCCCAACATTTATAATATTAATTAAATTATTAGGTATTTTATAAGTAAAATATTTATCAATTTTTTTAGTTGGATATTCAATTAAAACTTCTGCATACATAATATTTTCCATAACTTAATTATAAAATATAATTATTAAAAAAGAAATAACTTATTTGGTTATTTCTAATTTTAAATTATCTTTATATTTGGTATAGCAATCTTCATCACTATTATTTAAAGTTATATGATAATTACCTTTTTCTTTTATAGTAAATTTTAATTTAACTAAATCTTTAATATTATCAATATTATCAGCATTCATTTTTTCTAAATTTAATTTTAAATACCAATTAGTTTTATCATGACTTTCATTTAATTCTTGAATATTATAATTATATATTTCTAAATTATCTAAATTATAATCTAAATATTTTACAACATTATTGGGATCACTTTCATCATCTTTAGATATTTTTATTGTTGGACAAACACTAACATTACTATCTTTGGTATCTAAAGTTAAATTAATATATATAGTATCATTTAATTTATATTCTTTATCATTAATAGTTACATCACTATTATTACCACAAGATGTTAAAAGAAATAAGCTTAAAATCAATACCAACAATTGCTTCATTAAATCACCTAGATATATTATAACATACCGCGGACTATGTCCGCAACCTAACCACAAAAAAACTCCAAGAAACTCTTGGAATTTTTTATAC
>CANQQX010000029.1 GCA_947626115.1 uncultured Bacilli bacterium | reverse complement strand
TTTTGCTAACATAAAAATGTAGGTTTTCCTACAAAATTATATTAGCCAAAACCTACATTTTTATGTTGACATTATCAAATGCCCAGAAAACCCAGAAAAATCGGCAAAAATTATCAACAAATTTAAGGCAGTTATTAACATTTTTTTGATTCGTTAATGGCACTATAAGAATGTACAAAAAAAAGGAAAATAAAAATATAGATTTCTCTACATTTTTATCTTTGTTTTTTACTTTTAGGATTTACCAGCTGTGAATTGTAACAGTTAGCAAGATGTTAAGTCTTTTTTTCCTTTACTTTTAAGTATTTGTGTAATATAATTAATTTAACAAGACATAATATATATTAGAAATAATTGTATTATTTCTTGCGAGTCTGAATCAACACATTAATTTGTGGCGTGGTAAGGACTCGACTCGCTGTCGGTTGGAAGGACCGCTTAAAAGAGCAACTGTAATAGGTTGTTTTTTTATTCTAAATATTTTTTACTTATTTCTTTAAGTTTTGTAATTATTTCAAAGCCATTAAAAAAATATCTTTCTTGATTGTTAAGAATAATATGTTTTTTATACATAAAATTAATTTTTTCTAAAACACATAACATATCTGCTACTTGAAATAATTTTTCTTCTTCATGATTAAAGTTCTCTATTATTTCATAATTATAATGTTCAAATATCTCTTTTATTATATTTTTTAATTTTTCTTGACCATTATCATAGTAAATAATTATGTTATTGAATTTTGAAAAATACTCATTATATTTTTCTAACATAATTTTAAGTTTATTTATAATATCTTGTCTTAATTGTATTTTATTATTTTTATAATTTTTATCTACTACAATTGATTTTGTCTTAATATTACATTTTAAGGCAAAGTAAAATAAAGAAGAGAATATTTTCTTTCTATCTTCTAATTTCATTCTGGCATATTCATTGCGATTAGCAATTAAATCTGCTGTATGAATCATACCATTATAATTTAGCGATTTTAGTTTTTCATTTAAAAAATCTATTTTAGTTTTTAAAGACTTAGATGTATCGTGAAATACAAATGATACAACATATAATTCAGAAGATTTTTCCGTAAAACCAAAATCACCACTTTCATCAATATAAATTTTTAATTTACTCATATGTTACCTCAAAAGTTGGGCAAGTAAAAAGAAGACTTTTTTATTATTTAGTCTTCTCTACCCACTTTTTATATTAACTAATAAATACTTATTTGTAAACAAAAAAAGAATTACTATTTTAAATTCTTTAGTAATTCATCTTTTTTCATTGTACTATAGCCTTTAATACCAGCATCTTTTGCAAGCGCTTTTAATTCTGCTAAAGTTTTAGTACTTAAATCTTCAACTTTAGAAGCTACCTTTTTTGCTTCTTTTTTAACTTCTTCTTTTACTTCTTTAACTGCACTTTCTGCTTTTTTAATTTTACCATCTAAAGCATCTTTAGCAGTTTTAACTAATTTAGTAAAAGATTCAGCATCATTAATAGCTATTTCTGATAACATTTTACGATTGATTTCAATACCAGCTTTTGATAAACCATCCATAAATTTAGAATAACTGATATCATTCATTCTACATGCTGCATTAATTCTTGTTATCCATAATTTACGGAAGTTTCTTTTATTTTGTCTTCTATCTCTAAAAGCATAGACACCACTATGGAAAACTTGTTCTTGTGCAGTTTTATATAATCTATGTTTGCTACCAAAATAACCTTTTGCTTGTTTTAAAACTTTACGTCTTCTATTTTTTGATACGTTTCCGCCTTTAACTCTTGCCATTATTTAATCCCCCTATCTGATAACAGATTTTATTCTGTTAGCTTCTCCTTTACCTAAAATTCCTTTATTTCTTCTTTGACGAACTTGTTTAGAAGAATCTTTGTTAGTTTTATGGTTACCATTACCTTTTTTATAAGTAAGTGTACCATTTTTCTTTACTTTAAACACTTTACTACTTGCTTTATGTGTTTTTTGTTTTCCCATAATATACTCTCCTTCTACTTCTTTTATTTTTTTGGTGCTAATAACAAAGACATTTGTCTTCCCTCTAGCTTAGGTTCTACTTCAATTTGACTAATATCACTTAAGGCATCAGCAAATTTTAATAAAACTTCTTGACCTAGTTCTGTATGAGCCATTTGTCTTCCTTTAAAACGAATAAACGCTTTAATTTTATGACCTTTCTTTAAATATTCTGCCGCATTTCTTTTACGTGTTTCAAAGTCACCGACATCAATCGTTACTGAAAGACGATATTCTTTAACATCTTTATTGCTTTCTCTTTGTTTCTTTTGCGCTTCTTTTAATTTTTTTTGTTTCTCATAACGGAATTTATTGTAATCCATTATTTTTGCCACCGCTGGTACACTATTTGCGCTCATTAAAACAAGATCTAACCCTGCATAATTTGCTAAAGTTTTGGCGTCTTCAATATTCTTGACACCCATTTTTTCGCCATTTGGCCCAATTACCATAACCTCTGCTACTTTAATTTCATCATTAACTTGTAGCTCATCTGTTTTTGCTATACAAAGCACCTCCAACAATTAAAAAGTGAGTATCATTATACCCACTTAAAAACCATTATTAATTTATTTTGGCTTTTTACCTATTACTATACGCAATCAGGTGGATTCATAGAATTCATGGATATAAATCGCTTTCCTTTTTAAAACACTAATAGTTTATCACTATATTATATGTTTTGTCAATCATTTTTATTTACTTCTCGCTCTAACAAATGCTTTTCTATTTAATTTATTATAATAAGGAATTAATTCTTCTAAATATTCATAAGGATTAATATTATCTTTATTAATTAAAATAGTAGAAAAAATATCAATTAATTCTTTCGATATTCCTAAATCACTCATATATTCTAAATAATCATAAAATTCATCAGGATTCATATTAATAACATCATATTGATAAAGAAATTTTAAAATTATCATAATGTAACAATAAATATCAGTATTTTCGCTAACTTCATAAAAAGCCCCAATAAAATGATCTGAATCTGTTTCTTGATATTTAGAAGAATATGTATGAAGACAAAAGGACCTAAATAATATGATGCAAAAGGTAAATTATGGCCTATTTTAGCACTATCTAAATCAACAGCATTAATATGATTAGTTTTGGTATTTAAAATAAAATTACCTTCATGAATATCATTTAAATAGAAATCCTTAACACTAGTATATTCTCTTACTTTATGCATTTTTTCTAATATAGCTCCAACTTCTTGTAAATAAGTAATTTTTTGCTTTAAAGAAAATTCTAAATCAGAAGATGCTAAAATATAACTTAAATTTATACTAGGAACATAAGGCATAATAGGTCCCACTATTTCTTGGGAAACAACACCTAGAGCTTCTGGCATTACTAATTCTTCCATATTAATTTCATCTTTTTTATCTAGTAAAGCATTAATTGTATAGAGTTTATTCCCAAAAATCTCTCCTTCATCATGATAAAGTTTTTTCAAAACATATTTTCTTTTTTCCCAGCCCATTTTGCCATAAAGATAATACATATCTGCTTCATTATTTAAAATATTTTTGGCTAATTCAATTGGTTTTAATTTAGCGAATTGTCTTTTAGTTAAATTAACTACTTGCATATATTTTTCTCCCTTTTTTGCTTAGTATTTTAACAAAAAAAGCAATAATTGACAACAAATATTTTAATTATTATAATAAACAAATATAATGAAAAGGAAAAATATGATAATAAAAGGTTATAAAGCATTTAATAGTGATCAAACTAACAGATATGGTAAAAAATTTAGCGAGAACCAAGTATACCATAATAATCATGATTTAAAATTTGGTAATAATGGGCATGGCTTTCATATGTGCACTTCTCTTTGTGATGTTTTTCGTTATTTTAATAGTGATGTTTGTGTAGCTAAAGTTATTGGCTTTGGTAATTATGCACGTTATGATGATGAATATTATGGTTATTATGACATGTATGTTGTTGCTAATTTATATATAGAAAGATTTTTAACCAGAGAAGAAATAATTCAAGAAATGTTAAATAGATCAAGTTTAGAAAACAAAAAGTTTTTAAGTACTTTTACTTTAAATGATACAGAAAAGAATTTGTTTTTAGAAAAATTTAAAAATGATGAAGATATAACTAATTTAATATTATATTACCAATTTGGTATTGATGTTTATCATAAAGATAATAGTTTAAAAAGGTCAAAAAAAAGAACTAAGCTCTAGTTCTAATTTTTATTTTCTATTTTATCTGCAAGAAACTTAAGAAATTCATCTTTAGATACAGTTGTAGTTTCTTCACTACCATAAAGACGATAACTAATAGTGTTATTATCAACTTCTTTTTGGCCAATTATTAAAGTAACTGGGATTTTACGCATAACACTTTCGCGCATTTTATAACCTAATTTTTCATTACGATCATCTAGTTCTACGCGGTAATCACTAAGCATTTCTTGTAAACTTTTTGCATATTCTAAATGATATTCATTATTTACCGGAATAATATTTATTTGAACTGGAGATAGCCATAAAGGAAGTGCTCCTTTTGTTTCTTCTAGGATAAAGGCTGTAAATCTATCAAATGTACCAAAGATAGCTCGGTGTAAAACAACTGGAATTTGCTTATTACCATCAGAATCGATATAAGAAAGTTCAAATCTTCTTGGTAAAAGGAAGTCAAGTTGACAAGTAGATAAAGTTACTTCTGGACCAATAGCTGGTTTTACTTCCACATCAAGTTTAGGACCATAGAAGGCTGCTTCCCCAATTGCTTCATAATAATCAAGATGTAAATCATTTAAAACTTCTCTTAATTTATCTTCAGCATCATTCCACATTTTATCATCATCAAAATATTTTTCTTTGTCATTCTTATCTCTTAAAGATAATCTAAATTTATAATTTTTAATCCCAAAATCATGATAAACATCTAAAATAAGTTCAACGACTTTTTTAAATTCTTCGCCAATTTGATCAGGTCTAACAAAAAGGTGAGCATCATTTTGACACATACAACGAACACGCTCTAAACCTTTAACTGCTCCACTTGCTTCATAACGAAAATCTGTGGCAAATTCCCCAATCCGAATAGGTAGGTCACGATAAGAATGTAGATCGTTTGCATAAACTAACATATGATGTGGACAATTCATTGGTCTTAAAACAAATTCTTCTTCATCAACTTTCATTGATGGAAACATATTCTCTTTATAATGATCCCAGTGACCAGATGTTTTATATAAATCAACTGTACCAACACAAGGTGTATAAACATGTTTATAGCCTAATTTTTGTTCTTTTTTATAAATATAATTTTCTAACTCTTTTCTAATAATTGCTCCATTTGGAAGCCATAATGGCATACCTTTTCCCACTAAATCATGAGTTGTAAAGATATCTAGTGCTTTACCAATTTTACGATGATCTCTTTCTTGGGCTTCTTCTAATTCCTTTAAGTAATCATTAAGTTCTTCTTCAGTTGGAAAGCAAACACCATAAATTCTTTGGAGCATTTTATTGTTTTTATCACCTTTCCAATATGCTCCACTAAATTTAATTAATTTAAAATGTTTTAATTCTTTAACTGATTCAACATGTGGTCCACGACAAAGATCAGTGAAATCTCCTTGCGTATAACATGAAATAACTGTTTCTGATTCATCCATTCTCTCAATTAAATCTAATTTATAAGGATCATCTTTAAACATTTCTAAGGCTTCATCTTTACTTATTTCGTGTCTAACAATTCTTTTACCATCCTTACTAATTTTCTTCATTTCGTGTTCAATTTTCGGAATATCTTCATCACTAATTACTTTATCACCTAAATCAATATCATAGTAAAAACCATCTTCAATAACTGGTCCTACCCAGAATTTAGCCTCGGGATATAAATGCTTTACGGCTTGGGCTAAAAGATGAGCACAACTATGATTAAGCATATTTAACTTTTCATTTTCTTTAATATTTATCATATATTTCCTCCTTCAAATAAATTTCTACTTCAATATTATGATTTATTAAATTTTTAAATTTTTCACCTAAGTTAATATCTCCCACTATACTACCATAATGAATAGGAATAACTTTTTTCGGGCTTATTTCATTTATATAATCGGCTGCTTCTTCAAAGTCCATTGTAAAGTAACCACCAATCGGAATAAAACAAACATCAACCTTTATATTTTTATTTTCATCTAACGCATCGGTATCGCCCATAACATAATAGGTAACATTATCTATTGTTAGAATATACCCAACATAATTAGCATCTTTCGGATGAAATTTTTTATTAACATTATATGCTCTTACAGTATTAAATTCTAAATCATCAATTTTGTATGTTTTGTTGGGCTCAACTACTAAAAAGTTATTTGTTAATGTTTTAATTTTATTCTCTAGTACTTTCGGTACTATAATGGTTGTTTTAGCATTAATAATATTATTTATGGAATTTTCATCATAATGATCATAGTGATCGTGGGTGATAAAAATATAATCAGCATCATTTAACTTTTTATCTATTTTAAATGGATCAAAATAGATATTTTTATTACCACTAAGTTTTATAGCTGATTGTGTAAATACTTCGATTTGCATATTTCCTCCTTTACAAAATAAAAAAGAATGATACCAAGGAGTCAAGACTGACGGTACCATCCTTTTATTTACTTAATTTATCAGATAACGGCATTACCCGGAGTTGATTGGACTCACTAGAGAATAGTAACTTTTAAATTCATTTATTAATTTCCACCAAACATTAACTCTCTTTTAAAATGATTATTTAAAAATCTTGTTTCTCATCACAGATTTACGTTTTCATTTTAGCACCAATTATTTGCATTTACAAGTCTTTTGGTACTAAATCTATGCCACCTTTACTAAAAGGATTACATTTTAAAATACGTTTAATACTTAATATTGTTCCCTTTAAAGCCCCATAATTAGTAATTGCTTCTTTGGCATAATTAGAACAAGTTGGATAATATTTACATTTACTATGACTAAATAAAGGTGTTTTTTGATATAAATCAATTAATTTTAATAATAACTTTTTCATAACTTTATTATAATAGTTTATCTTTAATTTCACAATATTTAAAATTACCAAAAATAGGTATTGCACTTTAGAGCCAATTGTACTATACTCAAATTGTAAACAAATGTTTGCTAAAAAGGAAGGGCACTATGGAGTCAAGTAAGCGACATATTTTATGTATTGATTTAAAAAGTTTTTTTGCATCTTGTGAATGTGTCGAAATGGGTAAAGATCCTTTTACTTATCCTTTAGTCGTAGCTAATCCAAAACAAGGTGATGGGGCAATTACCCTAGCAGTTACTCCTTATTTAAAAAAGCAAGGTATTAAATCACGAGGTAGATTATATGAAATAGATAAAAGTATTAAATATTATATTGCGAAACCAAGAATGAATTTATACATTGCCAAAAGTAAAGAAGTTATTGGCATTTATTTAGATTTTGTTAGTGATGAAGACTTACTAGTCTACTCAATTGATGAATGTTTTTTAGATGTAACTAATTATTTAAAAATGTATAAAATGAGTGATGAAGAACTTGCCGAAAAAATATTAAATACCATTTATGCAAAGACTAAACTTACTGCTACTTGTGGGATAGGTCCTAATATGTTACTTGCGAAAATTGCGATGGATATTGAGGCTAAACATAATAAAAATAATATTGCCAAATGGAATTATGATGATGTAAAAAATAAATTATGGCCTATCTCTCCCCTTTCCAAAATGTGGGGTATCGGCACGCGAATGGAAAGTAATTTAAATAAGTTAGGCATTTATAAAATAGAAGATTTAGCGAAATTTGATCAAAATATTTTAAAAGAAAAATTTGGCGTAATGGGTCTTGAAATTTGGCATCACGCCAATGGCCTTGATGAAAGCAAAATATCCGATTTTAAAAAGATAGCCAAAATGGAATCATTCAGTCATTCCCAAGTATTATTTAAAGATTATAATGAGAATAATATTAAAATAATTATTGCCGAAATGGTGGATGTTTTAACGACAAGATTAAGAAGACACAATAAAATGGCGAAAACAATTGGTCTTGGGATAGGTTATTCTAAAGAAATAAATGATGGCTTTTATCACACAGTAAAACTAGATAGTGCTACTGATTCTGCTTCGGAAATTATCAATTGCTGTTTATTAATTTTGGATAAATTTTATGAAGATTTACCGATTCGTAAAGTTACTGTTTGTTGTGGCAATTTAGAAAGACGCGAAAATAAACAACTTAGTCTATTCAAAGAGAAAGATAATGAAAAAAATAATGATAACATTAATAATATTGTTGATGATATTAAAGATAAATATGGGAAAAATAGCATTTTAAAAGCCAGTAATTTATTAACTGATTCGACAGCCAAAGAACGAAATTTAAAAACAGGAGGTCATTATTCATGAAAGATAATTATGATCGTGGCATTATTAAATGGCAACCTTTTAATTCACTGTTTAATGCTAATGTAATTATTAATGATATAAATAAAGAAAAAAGTAAAGAAAGTTGCCCTATTCTTTCCGAAGATCAATTAGAAAATATTGAAGATGTTATTAAAGATGCCTATATTTTAAAGCAAGATGTTGATATTAAATATTATTATGATGGGAATGTTATAGAAAGATTAGGTAAAATAAATTATTTAGATATGCAAAATAAAAATATTTGTTTAAATAATAAAATTATTTATTTTAAACAAATATTAAATATAACTATATTATAAATTATAATATTAAAATTTACCTTTATCTAAAAGATTGTCAACATCACTTAGAAAATTATTTTCTAAGATATATAACATTTTATTTAAATAAAACTCTGTTGTATGATAATTTTTAGTAAAATCAAAAGAATATTTATCATTGATTTCATAAGCAATATCCAAAAGATCTTGGCAAGCCATCGCATCATACCAAGATACTACTGGCAAAGGGATTAAATTACCTTGTTCATCATATTTTTCCGCTAATTTTAATTGTTTCTTATTTAAAATATTAATAACCTTATAAAATAAATCTTCTTCTTTTTTTCCTAACTTTAAAGAAACATCAATTAAGTCTTCGTTATTTAATGATTTATTCAAACTATGTTTAATAATTTTCTCTAAAGCATTATCAATAGCTAATTCACCATTAATGAAAATGGCAGTATGCAAAATTGTTAAACCATACTCTTCTAAAGTTTCAAATAAACTTAATACTTTTTCTCTAAATTTAGGAAAATCTTCCCACGTTACTTTATCCATATTATATTGTAAATTTAATTGGCTCATACCCATATTAGTCATTTTGTTATCATTTATTGCAGTAATAACCGGCGCAAGTAAATTATCAGTAATATTAAAAACATCATACTTATCATATTCATCTTTAAAAAAATTTTGGATAGTTTCCAATATTTCTTGATGATTTTTAAATATATTAAACCAAAAAGTTATACTAAAACAATTTAATTTCATAATAAAATCCTTTCTTAGTAAAAAAATAGCAAATTGCTATTTATCAGTCATTTCAAAAGATTTTAACATATAATCCACTAATGGTTTTATATTTTTTTCATAATCTCTTGTATTTGGATTCTTTACAGTAATTTTAAACGTTTTTTTATCTCGAGTATAATAAGTTTCTTCCGTAAAGTTATCAACTATTAAAGTACATTTACTATATCCTTGATTTTCGGTTTCTAAAGTACAATTATTTGGTAATTCAGATGTTTCTACCATTACTATTATTTTATCTTCATCTTTATATTTATAAAAGTCTTGATCACGATATTTAAAAACAATAAAATTATTAATATCATAACGCATACTATAATTTAAATCACTTACATATTTTTGAGTAGTAATCAATTTATCATCGCCATCAATATTTATAAATTCAACTTTTTTATCAGTAGACATATTAATTTTTATATCATTATGTTCAATAAAGAAATAATTCATCAAATATATTATAGCAAAACATAATATAATTACCCCTAAAAATACTAATATTTTCATTATTATAGTATTTTTTGATAATTTAGTAACTTTTTTAGAAGTAATATTTACCTTAGTTTTATTATTTGCCATAAAATCACTACCTTTAACTAAATAATACTACTCATTTTTAAAATCATCAATAAGAATTAATATTACTCTGTCAAATAAATATAAACATTATTTTTATTATTAACTAGAGAGAAAATTATATGCAAATCTTAATTATTTACCTTGTTATTATCAATTTTTTTATGACAAATATGATAAATAATCAATGTTACAATCATTAATGCCAAAACACTTAAAGAAATTATTAAACTAAAGTTAATTGTTTTACTGAAAATATTATAAATATATTGATAATCTAATCTAAATAAAACATTATTAGCAATAAGCAAGATAATAGTTATAATACTTGTAAAGATAGAAGATATTAAAATAGTTATGGCATTCCATCTAATCCATTTAGCTTTTTTATACTCTAATGCTAAGATTCCTAATATAGATATTATCATAATTAAACTAGTATACATCATAAGTTCATTCCCAAGAATGAAACGAATAGTATTCAAATATTCCATATCTTCCTTATTTAAACTGTTTTCAATAACATGAGTATCAGGTATATATTCTTGTAAATCATCAACTTCATTTTTGACAGCATTTAATACGCTTTCTCGTTCTTTTGCACTAAATTTATAATAACCACTTGCATCTATATCGTCCATAGCAGTACTTAATAGATCTTCAATATTTTCAGTAGTAATTAATTTTTGATTTTCACCTGTAATTACATAATCAACAATGTTACCAGTTACACCACCGATTAAATTTTTTACTTCTTTAGAATCCATAATCTTAACAACTACTTCATCATCAATACCAAATTGACGTGTTTCTTCATATATTGGTGCAAAAACTTCATCAACTGCTAATTTAAAATTTTCATCTTCGGCAACCATTTTTTCAATTTCTAAACTACTAATCATATCTTTAACAACATTTTTATTTATCGTGTATTTCAATGGAATAAGCAATAATAAAATCGTAGTTGATCCAAATAAAACAATAGTTAAAATTGTTAAAGCAAAACATTTCAAAAACTTTTTCATTATATCACATCCTTAACCATAGTATACCATATTAATAGAATGTGACAATAAAATTTTGGGAAATTTAACATAAAAAAACTCGATTATATCGAGTTTAAGAGTCACTTTGGTGGAGGATAAGGGATTCGAACCCTTGACCCCCTGCGTGCAGGGCAGATGCTCTAGCCAGCTGAGCTAATCCCCCAAAGAACATGATTATCTTACCATAATAATTTTAGATAATCAATACTTTTTAAAATTTTTTTTATTTTTTTACAACTTTTATTAAGCCATTTTCAACTTCTTCTAATGCTCTACCTAAATCCTTTTTACTGATATAATTATTGATGCGCATTTGATAATGGCCAGTTTCCATCATTTGTTTACTTCTTTTAGATGCAACATGAACTAACATGTACTTTGAATCAACAACATTTAGTAATTTATCTATTGATGGATATAACATAGTATCACTACTCCTTACAATAATATCTTACTAAATATTTTATAAATAATACAATGTTTATGCAAAATTTGACATTAATTTGACCACAAAATTTAACTATCTACTTCGACTGTAATTTTATCTTTCTCTTTTTTTATTTTAATAACATTATCATTTAAAGTTTCTTCTTCCTTTAAAGGATTTACAATATTGCCTTCTTCATTAGGCACTAATAAATTAGCATCAATTAAATCTTGTACTTTTTTATAAACAGTGTCTTCTTCTTGAAATAAATCAGGATTATTAGTGCCATAAGCTATTGCACTTTTTTTGATTGTGTCAATTGTTTCATCGTATACTTTATTAGGATCATAATCATTAACAAAAGCGTATGATACTTTATTAATAATTACAAAATAGCCAATGGTAAATACTAATAAAATTGCTCCTAAAATAATAATCTTTTTATCATTAATTGTTTTCATCTTACACCTACTTAACTATTTATATTATATCGCAGTTATAAGAATTTACCAAGTAGAAATAAATACCAAATAAAAAAATCTCTAAATGAGACTTTTTTAAAAACAACATTTTCTATCGTAAACATTAGAAACGACATTTTCTTCGCAAGTAGTAAAGCATGGTGTGTATGTATGTCTATAAACATGATGATTAATTATTCTTGTATTGCAAGGCATGATATGTGGTACTTCATAACACATATAGCGATGACAAACTCTTTCTTGTGGACATTCTTGAATTGGTGGACACATCATAGTTTGACTTGGCATAGGCATCTCTTGACAACAACCTGTATCCATACCCATGTTCATTGTACCATCAAAACTTGCATCTTTAGTAAACTCAAATTTATTTTGTTCCATAAAAATATTCCTTTCTAATGTATTTTATGAAACATTTACTAAAGTGTCTGGGACATATTAATTCTTTTTACATACCCCAGGACTAAATTGTTTAACCGGTGTTGTTTCATCTATTTTTTTAAAAGTATAATTATGTTCTTTTAAATAATCTATTACACTAGGTAATGCTTCCATTGTATTTTTTTTAATATCATGCATTAAAATAATGTAATTACCACTACCTTTAACATATTTTTTTACAGTACTAATAATATAGTTTACAGTAGCCTTGCTACCATGAGTATCACCACTATCAACATGCCAATCAAAATAAACATATCCCTTGTCTGTCATAAAATTAGCCAAAGTTTCCATCATATTATTAATATTATTATACTTACAATTAGCTGTATTTGATGTACCACCAGGAAATCTAAAATATTTTGGATGAACTCCAGTTTGTTCATAAACAATTTGTTCCATTTTACTAAAATCATCCCAATAGGTATCAACACTTGTATAAACTGGCCATTTATGAGAATACGTATGAATACCAACCGTATGGCCTCGATCATATTCTTGTTTAATCATATTTATATATTTTTGACTGCCAAATTGATTAGTAACAAAGAAAGTAGCCTTAATATTATATTTATCTAATATATCTAAAATCTCATCAGTATAAGCACCAGGTCCATCATCAAAAGTTAAATAAATAGTGCCATTACCTTCGATCGTTTCTTCTGAAACTACTACCTTACGAGTTTTAATAGTTTTATTACCATTATTATCTTGAACAATATAAACTACTTCATAACTACCTACTTCACTTGTATTTACTTTATTATCTGTTTTAATTTTTTTAGTTAAATCACCATCACATGAATCACTAGCAGTAGCTCCGGCATCAACATATTCATCGCCTTTTCTTAAATTAATCGTACTATTACCTTTTAATGTTATAACTGGTTTTTCATCATCAATGTATTTTAAATTCTCTTCAATTTTGGTGGTATTTCCGGCTTCATCACTAACAGTAAAAATAATTTTTTCACCTTCAACTTGATATTTTAATTTATCTTTTAAATCACCATCATAGTTATCAGTTACTTCCGCATCAATATCAAAAGTTTTATTTTTTTGACAAGCATTTATCTTATTAATTTTAATTGTTGGTTTAGTTTTATCAACAACTTGAATTTCTCTAGTTACTTTTTTACTTTGACCATTATCCTTTGCTTCATAAGTAATTTTATAAGCGCCTACTTTATTTGCATCAACTTGACCGGTAGTTTTTACTTTAATATTCTTTTTTGTAAACACATTGCTTAAATAAGCACTAGCTCCTTTATCTTCATATTTACTTCCTACTTCTAACACTACTTTTTTATTGCCTTTAACATCAATATTTATTCTTGGAATCATCATAATCATAATGGGTATTAAAAGTAACAAAACAAATACTATAATAAAAATTATTTTTAAATTTCTTATTTTTTGATTTTGCAAAACTACCACCATACTTCTCATAAAAATTATAGCATAAAAAAAGCCAAATGGCTTAAATTTTTATTTGTTTTTAAATAAAATTGATTTCACATTATAATAATATTGACAACCGCTTATAATAGATAAAATTGTGGCAATTAATACTAGAATGTTACCTAAACGAAAGTTAAGTAAAGAAAAAGGTAAATTGTTAAATAAAACTAAAGTAAGGCCAATCATCATACACATTGTTTTAGCTTTACCAAGAAAACTAGCTGCGACTACCTTACCATGTTCGCCACTTATCATTTTGCATGAATCCACTACGATATCTCTAGTAATAATGATTACTGGTACTATAACGGGAATAAATCTATCATAGGCTAAAATAATAAGTAATCCATTAACTAATATTTTATCCGCAATGGCATCAGCAACTTTACCAAAGTCAGTAACCATATTTCTGCTCCTTGCTAAATAGCCATCAATAAAATCAGTTAAAGACGCTACTACAAATAGAATTCCCGCTACTACATATTTTAAATTTAATA
Source organism: uncultured Bacilli bacterium (assembly GCA_947626115.1). GTDB lineage: Bacteria > Bacillota_I > Bacilli_A > RF39 > UBA660 > SIG200. Next base: position 1,593 of record CANQQX010000029.1, on the reverse strand, counting down.
ATTCACCATTAATTAAATAAGTTGGAAAATCAAACCCTAAATCATGCCAAGGAATTAATAGTAAAACAAGCATTAAAACGGCAAGAAATATTCTTGTTATGGTAATTTTATTAGGTAAATTCATTTACTTCACTACTTTCTATAACTAATTACATATGCACTTTTTTTATCTACTGTTATTTGATTAACTGACCAAAATATCGCTAATATAACTAAAAGTAAAATTAAAAGATAAATTGCAATATATAATCCCTTTTGATTTTTTGGCCTAATTTTAGTATATGGAGATGCTACTTTTTCTTCTGCTTCTTTTAAATTTAATTCAAGTGTTTTTTCAATTTCTTTAACAGGAATTTTTGAAGTATATTCAAATAAATATTCATTAAATTCTTCTAGTATTTTATCAGAATCTAATCCTAAATATTTAGCATAATTGAAAAGATAATCTTTAAGTAAAAAAATATCTTTAAATGCCCCAATTTTACCTTCTTCAATATTGACTAAAGCAAGTTCTTCAATTTCTAAATCCTTACTTACTTCTTGTAAACTAATTCCTGCTTCTTCTCTTGTTTCCTTTAAGAGTTCAGCAATTTCTTCCAAATTATTTCACTCCTTAAAATAAAAATAATATTAATAAGCCATGTTCTGTACTCAAAACTTGAGTGACAAATATTTATCTATGCTTATGCATTTGTACATCGGTTCAGTTCCCTTATACAACTCCCCTACCAAAATTTGGGTTTCTCACTCGTGGGGTTTACCGCGTTTCATTTATTTGTTACCAAATAACTCGTCTCTGTGGCACTTTATGCTTACTTAAATCTACTAAAGATATGTTCAGCGCCGTTAGCATTGCTACCTTAGGTTATTTTTTCCCTAAGCACGAACACTACAACCATCGCAGGCTGTGTGAGCATGGACTTTCCTCTACATTACTAATTAATGCAGCATTTGCCTAAATATTATTCTTCTTTGCCAAATACAACTTTTTCTAATTGACTTATTCTTTTTAGCAAATCAACATTAGTTAAAGTACGCGTATTATTTTCAGAATTTTTACTTATTTCTAATTGTTCATTTAAAGAACGAATTTCTTTTTTTAACTTACTATTATCTTCAGCTAAATCCTTTAAATCTTTCTCTAATTTCTTTATGATAGAATTGTATTCTGTATAATCGCGAATCACCATATCAAGAAATTTATCAACTTCCTGTGGCCTATATCCCCTGGCATCAATTTTAAATTCTTTCTCTAAAATATCTTGCGTAGTTAAATATATTCGATCGCTATACACTATACCACCTTCTAACAATGAAAATTATAAACGATATATCCATTTCTTGTCAAGTTCTTTAAGGTCAATTGTATCAACCCAAATACTGGCATACTCAACCTTTTTTAATAATTCATTAATTGCAAAATCAACTCGCATTTTTTCATCACCTATCCTTATCATACCTATTTTTTTTGAAAAATAAAGGGTTTCGACAAATGTTGTCAAAATCTTACAAGAAAAAAACAAGAAAAATGAAAAATAAATTTTTCATTCTAAGAATTCCTAACGGAATTCTTTTTTGATATAATGATACTAA
>CANQQX010000028.1 GCA_947626115.1 uncultured Bacilli bacterium | reverse complement strand
ACAAGTGTTTGCTTATTTTTGCGTCTTCATTGACGATTTTTGTTGTGTCTCAAAATTTAAATTTTATTTTCAACCTTTATATCTGCACACGAATATAAATTAACTTCTATTTTATTATCTAAAACTTCACATTTAATTAAATGTTTATCTTTCCAATCTCTTCTTTCAAATTCATCAGTTTTATCTATCCAATTCATAAATTTATACCTCCAAATAATAATGATTATTCTATACTAATTACATAAATAATTTTAAATATTTCTTCCTATTTAACTTTTATTAATCATTTTCTAAGGTTTTAAAGCTGTAATTGGAATAACATATATTCCATCTGGTCTTTTAAAAGCATAATCAATCATCCCACTAATTACACACATAAACTTAGGCTTAACTTCACAACTTTTTGAAAACTTAAATAAACTATTAACAGCTTCTTCTATTTTTCCAACACCTAATTTAACTTCTATTGCCCCATAATTTCCATCACTAAGCTCAACTATCGCATCAACTTCATCACCAGTATTATTATCATGAAAATGATAAATATGACCACCTAAATATTCTATATATATTCTTAAATCTCTAACTACTAAAGATCCAAACATAAACCCAAATAATTCTAAATCATTAATTAATTGTTCTTGTTTTAACCCAAGTACTGAACAAGCAAGAGATGGGTCAATAAAATGTCTTTTAACACTTTTTCCCACTCTTACACTGGAACGTATCTTTTCTGAAAAAGGTAACTGATTCTGAAGTAAATGAATATTATTTAAAACATTTAAATAATCTGCAACAGTATTTCTAGTTATTCTATACTGTTTTTCTTTTGTATAATCTTCAATATCACTAACTAACTTTTCATTCGAAGCCATTGTAGTCTCATTTCTTGCGAGTGACCTTAATAACATTCTCATTTTTTCTTTATCTCTCATAACACCATCATAATTAATATCATGGTCTAAAACATCTTGAAGATAACTTTCAGGTAATCTATAATAGTTTTTTCTATCATATTTTAAACTCGCCGGCCACCCACCTCTAATAATTAAATCAGCATATTTTTCAATTGAAGGCTTATTTTTTAAATTAACCGCAATATCTTTATTTTCAAATAAATCTAAAAGAGATACTATTCCCTCTGAATCACCAGATTCATATAATGACATTGTATACATGTTTAATTTATAAATTCTACCTGCACCAGAATGAAAAATCTTTTCTGGTCTAACAGGAACTGACGAACCAGTTAAAATAAATTTACCACTTTTCCCATCTTCATCACATTTTGTTCTTACATCATCCCATATTTGTTCAGGTAAATTGCCACTCATCAATTAACTCTGGAAACTTATTTGTATATATTAAATCTCTATTTATTAAAGCTTTTTGATAATCAGAATTAGGATTATCAGATTTTGTTAATAAAACTGATGAATTCGCATGATTTAAAGCAGTCCAAGTTTTACCACAATACTTTGGCCCTTCAATACTTACTGCTCCAAACATTTTTAATAACTCTTCTATTTCCTCATCAACTAATCTTTTAGTATAATTTTCTTTTGTTAAAGGCATAAATTGTTCCTCCTCTAATAATTATTAGACAACACTATATTATACCAAACAATATCCATTGTGCAAAAAACACAAGTTTTGTTGTGCATTTAGCATTATAATCCTCTATTAAATTTTTATTATCAGTTTTAATTTTCTTAAAACTTCTACCAATCTTCTTCCCAATCTTCCTCTTCATATTCTATAAAAGAAGCTATAAATTCCTCCATATTATCTTTTATTTCTCGACATAAAAAGTTATAATCATCATCATTTACATACCCATTTTCATTCATACATTGATAAAATTTTTTAATACTAGCTCCAGTTTCTTTAATAGAATTAATTGATGACCACAAACATTTTCTAATAAACCAATCATCTAAAAATGAATACACCATCTTAACTCCATCTTCCATCTTAGTTGCTTCATAATAATTTAAATAATCATCAATATATAACTGAGCATTATCTAAATGTTTTTTAATAGTTCTTTGAGTTAATTTTTGCTTATTTAACCAACTCTCAAATATCTTTAAAAATTTTTTATTTCTTTTAGTATTCTTTTCCACATTTACTTCATACAACTTATAATCTTCCATATATAATCACATAATCTCCTATCTATATTTTAATTATCATTTATATTTTAAGCTTTCCTCTATTTCTTTCCGTTTTATATAATCCCACAAACTTTCATCTTTTTTAACATCTCTTTTTACTTTATATTTTTTATCACGATTAACAAGTCTTTCTTGCCCTTCTTCAATGTTAGTATCAAGAAAACCCTTAAATTTCTCTTTATCATTCATATTATATATACTTATTATATTTTTAAATTCATCTAACATCGCTGGCTTATTTCTAAAATATTTTTCTTTAATTTCTTCTAATATCAACTTAACAACTTCTTGAGAATTATCCATTCCTATTATATGATTTACATTCATTGCAAGCTCACGATATCTATTTCTATTATTTGCATATTGTGCATCATGTAAACAAGACTTTTTATAAATATTTAATAACTTATCATTATATTTAGGAAGTAAATATTGTTCATAAGCTTTTACATAATCCATACCATAATCACACACATTTAAATAAAGCTCTTTAGTCATTTTCTCTTCTATAAATATATCATTTAAATATCTATCAATATATTTATCTTTTTTAATATTTTCTATGATATTTTCTTTTTCTATTTTCCAATCTTTACTAGAATAAAGTCCTTTAATCTTTCGATATATATCCATATCATACTTATCAAATTTATAAAATATTTCATATAAAATATCTTTATATTCTTCCATCATATTATTCTTTAAATACATATCCGCTAATTTTTTTGCTAAGCTTCTACCATTATAATCTTTATCATTTAATTTCTCTTTTAAAATCTTTATCGCATCTTTAAGATTATCATTTTTAATTAATTCATCAACATATCTTAACAAAATATTAGAATCAAATGAATACTTTTCTAAAACTCTAAGTACATTTCTTTTATCTTTTACAAATTCATAAATTTGAATTAAATATTCTACATAATCTTTTCTCCTAGAAAAATAATCATTATCAGAAGAAGCATCTAACGCTTTTTCTAAATCTATCATTATTTTACTTAAATATAATTGCTCATCAATAAAATATTTCAAAATTTGACTTAAATCTATCCCATAATTATATAAATTATTTGTTTTTACTTCCTGAATTACATAGTCTAAAATATTTTTTAAAAGAGGGTTATCTTGAGCCTGTATGTTATCTAAAATATCAAAAATTATTTCGATGCAATTATTCGCGACCATTCCAGTTGAACCATTCGAATCATCAATATCAGTATTAGGAATAGAATCAAGTATTGTACTCGCAATTATAAATGCTGTTTCATAATCTTTACTATCAACTAATTTTTCGGCTTCACTAGTAAATTCACACATAATATCTTCATAATCTGATGTGCTATCATAATCAATAAAGCCCCGTCCATCTGAACATCTACTAATAGCATCATAAATCTTATTTCTATAATTCTCTTTAGATAATTTAGGAAAATAATTATTAAATTGAACTCTAAATCTATTAAATAAATCTGCATCATTTATTATACTTTCATAAAGAAATTTTTTTATCTTTTTTTCATCTATTTTACTTATAATATCTTCTAAATTATAATTATTTGTCTTACACTCTTTATTTTCACTTAAATAATATAATACCGCGGCCATATGTTTACAATAACCATTAGATTTAAAATAAGGACAATTACACTCTCCATCAATAAAAATATCATCTTCAATTTTCAAATTAACTTTGTAATTATGATTTCCATTTACAGTCGCACTAACAAAACCATCATTTACTAATACATTACTAACTTTATTATCAATATAGTATTCATATCCCCTCTTTAAAATATAATCTAAAAATTCACTTTCAAAATCTATCTTCATATCCCACACCTAAATAAATTCTATATCTTTCTTACTTTTTTCCTACATTTTTCTAAATTAAAATCATTTATATTATGTTTGCCCCAACTTCTATCTTTACCATCAAAAACTTTTTGTAATCCCCATACTCCCCCAACATCATCAATTATTCCATAACCTTTACCAGATAAAACATCAAATTGAGTATCTCCATAATCTTCCATTATCTTACTTAAAGTTAAATTAAATTCCCAATTATCTCCCCAATCATATATAATCTTTAATTTTTGTTTCTCTTTTATATTTAAATAATATAATTCAAAGTCATTATAATATTCACTTAAACATCGCTTTTTCCCCATTTTAATACCATAAAGGTGCGATAAATCCCCATTCATTGCTAAAATTACCCCTCTACAAAAATCAGCAATCAAAATATTATTATTTACAACTATTTTTCTTTTAATTTCTTTATCAAAACCCCACAATGAAACATTAAAAACATATCTTTTAGGCGAAATTCTATCAGATCTAGTGTTCATATAATCTGTAACTATTTTATTACACTCTGTACAATCAAAGATTTTACTTAAAAACTCTCTATCAGACTTTCTTAAAAATCTTTCTTCCATATTAAATAATTCACTTAACTGATATGAATCACAGTCATCATTTATTCCATAACCATTTCCTGATAAAACTTTAAATGTTGTCTCATCTTGTGATTCATAAATATCCTCAATAAGAATATCAAAAAAATAAAAATTTTCAAAATCATAGTTTAAAGTAAAATGCATACCTTTTTTTAATATTAAGTCTTTAAATAATAGATTCTCTAAACTTTTGTCCTTTTTTGTTTCCTTTATTAAATATGGATAATATGTAACATTTTTATGTTCAAATTCATAAATAGGAATTTTACTACCATTCATCGAAATAATAATACCCTCACACAAATCTTTTAAACTGATGTTTTCATCAACTTCTATTTGCCTATTTATTATATCTGGAATCTCTCTTAAAGTTACATTTAATAATACTTTCATACTGCACCTCAATATTTTTTACTTACATTTATAAGTATTTATCCGCAAATATTTATATTATTATATCATAACCTTTAGTATAAATAAACTTCATTTAATTAATTTGTAATTAGAGTAATTTCATGATTAACAAAAAAGGACAATAAACGTTTAAACATGAAGTACTACTTCACATTAATATTCATTGTACCTATACATAAAGCATTTTACCAATAGTTAAAACATTACTAGTAAGACTATTAATTCTTTTTATTTCCTCTACAGTTGTATTGTACATCCCGGCAATACTATATAATGTATCTCCGGCCTTTACAATATGCACTCTTTTTTGATTATTATTAGGTATATTTAATATTTCTCCAATAGAAAGTAAATTAGATACTTTATTGTTAGCATTTTTTAACATATCAACAGTAATTCCAAATTTTTTAGCTATACTATATAAAGAATCTCCTGCTTGCACTACATAACTATCAGTATTATCAGTTTTAATATCTGAGAGTTTAAGTTTTTGCCCAATACTTAAATTACTACTAGTAAGATTATTTAAAGCTATAAGTTCATTTACAGATATATTATATTTCTTTGCAATACTGTATAATGTGTCTCCTGATACATTTTTTATGTAGTATTTTTAAATGTAAATATAATATCTATCCTCTTATCTTGATAGATATAAATTTTTTCAACTAAATTTATTATTAATTCTCTAGTCGGATTTTCTAACGATAAAAACTCACTAATATATTTTTCTATTTTTTTGCTATCTATTTTGCTTGTTTCTTGATTTTGATTTTTAAGATTATCAATATACTTTTTATTATCATCTATTTCTTTTTTGATATTTTCACTTATTCTTAAATATTGTGATTCGTCTACTATTCCTTTTAGCATGTCCATATAAGTTTTATCTAAATTTTCAGTTAGTTTATTATTTGTAAGTTTTAGACTTTCAATTTGCTTTTTTAGTTTTAAAGTAGTGTCTTCAAATTTTATATTTCTTATAGAATCTTTTATTTTGTTTTTATCAAGATATTTATGACAAACATTTTTGATATTGTCTAAAATTACTTTTTCTAATGTTTCATAATTATTTGTATGTGTTGTACAAACATGATACTTTGAATATGTTCTATAATAATCACAAGTAGTATAACTTCTTCCTGTTTTATTTTGATATCTTATGGTTATTCGATGTTTACAATCCCCACAATATAAAAGTCCATCTAATAAATAAAATCTTTTCTTCTCTGGTCTTTTTACATTTTTAGGAAGTAGTGTTTGAACATAGTTAAAAGTTTCTCTATCAATAATTGCTTCATGAGTATTTTTGGCAATAATATAGTCTTTAGGATTGTTTTTAACAGTCTTTTTAAGTTTATAATTAATCTTTTTAGTTTTTCCTTGTACTGAATCTCCTACATAGATTTGATTAGTTAGAATTGCTTTTATTGTTGTATCAACCCACACACCTTGTTCTTGTGAAATACATTTACTACTACATTTTGTATTCCATACATAATTGTAATAAGATGCCGGAGTCTTAATTTTTCTTTTGGTAAGTTCTTGTGCTATATAGTGGTATGTATTGCCCTTAAGTGCTAAATCAAATATTAACTTAACAGTCCCTAACTGTTCTTCATTTATTATTAGATGATTTTTATTATTTGGATCTTTCATATAACCAAAAGGACATCTGCCAGATACATATAAACCATCTTTCATTCTTGAATGTAAACTGGTCTTAACTTTTTTAGAAATATCTTTTGCATACATATCATTCATAATTGCTTTAAAAGGTGCTATATCATTATTGGTATTGTCTATAAAAGTATCTATTCCATCATTAATAGCAATATATCTTATATTATTATTGGGAAAATATTTTTCTATTAATTCCCCTGTACCTATATAATCTCTACCTAATCTTGACATATCTTTAGTAATTATCATATTTATTTTACCAAATTCTATGTCTTTAATCATTCTTTTAAAAGCAGGTCTTTCAAAATTTGTGCCCGTAAATCCATCATCAACATACTCATCTATAACATTATAATTATTTTCTATAACATATTGATTAAGCAAACTTCTTTGACTAACAATGCTATCAGATTCAACATTTCCATCATCTCTTGATAATCTTATATATAATCCTACATTAAAACTACTATTCCCATTCATTCAAGCATACTCCTTTCACTTTTGGAATAATGAGTATGCTTGAATGATACCTTCTTATTTAAAATATTGCAAGTCATATATTGTTTTTCTATTTCTATTTTTAATACATTAGTTATTATTTCATTTAAAGATTTGCCATTTTCTTTAAATTTTAAATTAACTTTGTATTTAACCATAGAGTTTTATACCTCCAATAAATTCTATGGCTTTAATTTTTAAATTAGTAATATTATTTGGTATGATCTTTGCATACTCAATAATATTACTTAATCTCATAATCCTCCTTCAAATTCATAAACATCATCTCCTTTTGCTTGGATGATACCTCTACTAAAAAGAAGAGTCAAGTCATTAAATATAGAAAGTTTTGTCTATCATCCTATAAATTTATAAATATATTAATTTCTAAAAGAGCAGGATAAGATGTTTACACATCAATACTAAACTATCCCTTATTTCATAAGAGTTTAGTCTTGTGTAAAACTTATTTCGTACTTACGAAAGTCATCCTACTTCGTAGGTCGCTATAAAGGATATAGTAAATAATATCAATACATTCAAACATTAAAAAAGCATCCTATCTAATAGATTTTATTAAATTTTATAGGATGATTAAAATATTTCATTTAACTATAAGCATAATATTTTATTGTTTTATTATTAGGGAATGTTATATCTACTTGATGATTACAACCCAAATCTTCAATATAATATATATCTCCATTTTTCATTTCAATTTTATATTTAATATGGGTAGCATTACCTTTTGTCTCATGACGTTTATATCCTACCATGGATATTTGCTCAATCAACAATTTCCAACCATCGCTTTGCTCTTCTGTTATATGATCCAAGCTACTTGCTTCATAAATTATAACCTTCTCATTAGAGAACGTTTTAACATCCCACTGATTTATATTTAAAATATTTTTTAATTCACCTTTTCTATTTTTTCCAATTATAAAACCAACGAAAAATGCTATTAATACTAAAATTAAAAGAATAATTATTCTTATTTTTTTCATCTCCAAAATTCTTAACATATTATACACAATTATTTATAATAATCAATGCAACTTGCTATAATCAATTAATTATCAATCTTTTCAACTTCTCTATTTAGCATTTCTAAATAATCTTTTTCAGCAGTTGTTAAATGCTTTTGCATATATTTATCATACTCTTTGTGTGCCTTTGCTAAAGCCTCTTTATGGGATATAACACCTGATCCTTTTAATATATCTTTCCTAGTCATTTTTAAAAAGGAGTCTAATTCATTTACCCAATCTTGCATAGTCATTGGATGTCTATCTAGTGCATTAATTTCAGCAACATCTAAATAAGCTGATACCATTCTGTTTAAGATATTAAGTTCTTCTTCAGTTAAATAGTTTTTGGCAATTTCAGTTTCACTTTTTGTTGGATAATTACCTTTAAAATTAGTAAGCCCAAGATTGTCTTTTTCAGAATCAACTCTATTAAATATAATTTCGGCAGCAGTATGCCCATGTGTAGCATAGTGCATTTTATTCTGAACAGTCTTAAAAAAATCTATTGATAATTTATCTTTGGGATCATAATCAATTGAAGTTGCATAAATATCTAATACTTTTCTCCAAAATATTTTTTCTGATGATCTAATGTCACGAATTCTAGCAAGTAATTCTTCAAAATATGGACTTTCTCCATTATTCTTTAACCTTTCATCATTTAAAGCAAATCCTTTAACCATGTATTCTTTTAAAACTTTAGTTGCCCATATTCTAAATTCAGTTGCTTTTTTAGAATTGATTCTATATCCGACAGCAATAATTGCATCTAAATTATAATGTAAAACATTATATTTCTTACCATCACTGGCAGTTGTTAAGAATTTCTTAACAACTGAATCTTTTTCTAATTCTCCCTCATCAAAAATATTTTTTAGATGCATTGAAATATTATTTTTAGTAGTATCATAAAGATTAGCCATTAGATCTTGACTCATCCAGATATCATCTTCTAGTATATTAACATCAACTTTTACATTACCATCTTTTGATACATATATAATCATATTATTTTTCATAGTTAATTTCCCTTCTTTATTTTAAAATGTTCATAAAAATTTTATCAAAATTATTCATAGTCTCATTAGAAAAAGTAATTTCTTTTTTTACTATTCTTTCTAATAACTGTTTTGAATAATAGTTTTTAAGATTTTCATAATCTGGCTGTTTAATAAATTTATCATAATCATCTTTGCTAAATACATTTTCTATCATATGATTTGCTTTTTTATCAAGCTCATTAGTTCCATCAGTAAAAGAAATATCATATTTTGAAACATTTAATTTGTTCAATAATTTTTGATATTCTGTTCTTCCTTGAATGTCATTATCTAATATGATAGCATAGTCACAACCCCAACCAATTAATATAGATATAATTCTATTAATATTATCTACACCCATTGATGGAATAATATAAGGTGTGCTTTTAACATTTAACTTTTTTTGTGAAAGATATGCTTGTATATAATTATAATCAGAAGGACCTTCTACTACTATATTTTTTTTGGTACTTGATGGTCCAAAATTATATTTATAATCAAATCCCATAGCATCATAAATTGGCGTCATAGTATCTATTTTAGTTTTATCAGAATCTGGAAATGAATGAAACTTATTGTATATATATGTATATCCATTATCATCTTTAGAAACTAATCTTACATAATTTAAATTGCCTTGATCAAGCATATATGGAGAGTGAGTTGTATATATAATTTGATTTTCTTTCTTTGATAAATCTTTAAAAAAAGATATTAATTCTTTTTGAGCATTAACATGTAATTTAGTTCCAGGCTCATCCATTATGTATATTACATTATTATCATCCAAATTCTCGGCCTGCATTTTTACAAAAGTATTAAAATACCATTTTAATCCTTGACTTCTTTCATCATAGCTCATATATGTACCTGTAGTATCGAAAAGTAGTGAAACACTAGATTCATGAAAATCAAACTCTACACTAACTTGTTCTTGAGTATAAAATTTGTTAAATTTATCAACTAAATTATTTTTTAAACTAGCATTATAATTTTTTTCCATTTGTTTTTTAATTGCGTTATCAGTATTGTCCCAATAACTAATAAATTTTTGAAAATCAATATTGGCTGCTACTAACATTTTTTCTAGCATTTGTACTTCAGGTGTATTTTCATTTTCTATCTCGTCATGCGTATATTCAGATTTCAATGTATAGTCATCTATAAAGAAAAAATATGGAAAATAATTATGGTATGAATTCAATATTTTTTTACACTTCTTTAAATTTTCAGTTAGTTCTTCCTTGAAATCATCATATGAACTGTTTTCTAATCTTGTAATAAGCTCATCAATATATTTAAAATTTATAAATACTTTGTTTTCAGCATTTTTTAAGTTCTCAAGTAAATTATTAAAATTCTTTCTATCTTTTTCTTCTTTCCAATTTATAGTGTTATTTTCAATAATGTCTAATACAGTATTTCTAGCAATAATAAATTCTTTATTATTTTTAATACTTTCTGAAAATCCACCTTCATATTTTATGTCATAGTATGAATCAATATTTATTTTCATTTTCGATAGTTTTTTATCTTTTTTTAGTTCACTTTTATATGGTTCAAGTTCCAACTCAACACTAACGGGAGAAGTTAAATCCATTTTATTTTTTCTTTCAAAGTATCCATTTTCAGTAAATCCGGTTAAATCAATTCCACTAAGTGCTTCTACAACATTAGATTTACCAGATTCATTTTTTCCGACTATAATATTAATATCACCTATTGTTAAAATATTTTTTTCTTTTCCAATTGATTTATAGTTATTTATTTTGACCATATTTACTTTCATAAAACCATACTCCCTTCAAAGTCATTTATCGATATAATTATAACAATTTTTTCTTGTCTTTTACAGTATTTTTCTTTAATTTATATAACATTACTCATTATTCCCCATAAAAATTCTATCCCCTTTTTCTACAACATAATAATTATCTGTCATATCATCAGGAAGCGAATATGGTACACCAATATAATCCGCAAGTGCTCTTACAACGGCTTCAGTAAGTTCTTGCCAATTATTTTTTATTTTATCAACATCATCACCAGTAGAATCTGCAAAACCATATTCAACTATTATACTTTCATTATTTGGAGTATCACGAAGCATATAATAATAGTCCTTACTAGGATTACTTGGAAGTCTTTTTTGATAGTATTTACGTACATTTTGACCTGATTTAATAAATTCATTGGCTATTTTGTTAGAAAGATTATCACTATTTCTAAGAGCATAAATTATTTCAGCACCATCACCACCTGGCGATAGTCAATGTGTATTTAATTTTATTAATTTCTTATAGCAAATTATATATTTGTTATATAATAATTATTTCATCAAGCTAGTTATTATACCATTAACCATTATTTTAATATACTATTTTTCTTTAAATAATCATAAACTGTTTGAGTGGCCTCTTTTATATTTTGATTAGATATATCAACTTTGGAAATATTTTTGAATTCGTTATAACTTGCAACTTGATCCCATTTAATTTCTCTCATATAATATTCTTTATGTTTTTCTTTATACTCCAAAGCACCTTTTCCTTCGATAATTAATCTATCATAAATTGCTTCGGGTGTATCTATTATTTCTATTGATTCAGTGTTAGTCATTAATAATTCTTCTACTATTATTTTTGAAAATATAGGTGAGACTGCCATTATAAAATTCTTTTCACCATTTTCTATTATATTTAACATTATTAACTCTTTAATATCAAATCTGTTTTCATCATTAGGAAATTCTTCCTGAAATAAATCCACACTACCATACATTTTTATTATTTCATCGTCTATGTCATAAAATTTATAATTAATTTTTTTGGCCAGATTTTTTCCAATTGTTGTTTTTCCCACATTTGATATTCCCCATATTAATAATTTCATATCTATTCCCCATATTCATAACCATATTTAATTTTATAAAAATATCTTCTAACCTGTAAATTATTCTTACTTAAATCAAAGTTCCTATAATCGTATATTTTACTCCGCCTTCCATCCATTTCTAGGGCATAATAATTTGATTTTCCCTTTTTATCAATATCATCAACTACTTTTTTTAATTCATTGCTAGTAATATCATCAATCATTCCAGAACCTTTTCCATCTATAATATATGGATAATGCATGCCATTTCCTTTCTCAAAGGGTCTAGAACCTAAATATGTAATTTTAAACATTGTAGTAGAACCAGTATCATATTCCATTTCCATATGGTCATTTTCTTTTATACCAAGACCACTTAGTTTAGTTATAACTGCATTTATTGGGGGAATTTCACTATGATCATCTTCAATACATACCCAACAATCATAAATTTTTTCTTTATAATTTATTGAATATAAATGATATGCTAACGAATTAAAGGATGCCAGGATACTATATGCTAAATCAGCAACTGTTCTTCTATCCGTTATTTCAATTTTTCTCCAAATCTTATTCTCTAAACCATCAATTTCAACTTTAAAAATTAAAACCTTTGTCATTTAATACCACTTCCTTAGCTATTTTAATTAAATTCTATATTTTGTAATTCTTCTATCTCAACTCTGGATTTATACTTAGACATATTTTCTTTTCAATATAATTTATGTATTTCTGCAGAGCTCTGCAGAATCCTCTGCAATTTTTTTAATTAAACGGAACTAAACAGAACTGAACGGAACTAAACAGAACTGAACGGAACTAAACGGAACTGAACGGAACTAATTTTTTATAATATACTTCCCTTTATTATCAGATTTTGAAGTACCTGTCCAAACAATTAAATTCATATCTACTAATTTATTTAATATTTTTACTGCTGTTGTTTTACCTCTATTAATTATTCTTGCAGTTTCTTCTGAACTAATTTCACCTTTATCAAAAATTGTAGTTAATACCTGTTTTTCTAAATAGTTCAAATTTTCCCACTTATATTGAATAGTATTATCTTTAAGCATACTTTCTTCCTTTCTTTTGCTTCTCATAACAATATTATTATCAAGTACAAGTAAAACTGAATTTCTATCTGGTTCAGAATAGATTGGATCTTTTAAGAAAAATCTTTGCATTTCGCTATAAATTCTTTTTACACCTTCATTTAATTCTCTTACTATCCCCAATTCGTTTAGTACTCTAGCAATTTGTGGATTTCTAGAATATCTCTTGGTTCTCATAGTATCTAATGTCACAAATCCACCAAGTCTACCAGGCGAATATATTTCTAATCTATCATCAAATAATTTAATTGTTATATGTTCTCCACTATTACTATAATCTCTGTGAGTTACGGCGTTTACAAGTCCTTCGTACCAAGCAAATTCAGGATACTCTGGAACAGTTTCAAATATTCCTTCTTGATTTAAATGCGTAAATTCTCTAAGTTGTGAATTAATAAAGTCTCTAGCCTGTTCAATAGTTTTATATAAGCAAAAATCAAATGTCTTATCTTTAACAATATTCATTTCAGTTCCAACTTGAAAATTATTTCCCTCAAATTTTAAAACTCTAACTCTAGCACTCGGTAAGTATACTGATGGATTTTTTCCAAATAATAACATACCTGCTTTCGTTAAATGTAATTTGCCTTGTCTTTCTCTTAAAAATCCTCTAGCTTTTAATACTTGTTCATTAGAAACTTTGGCACCAATTTTTTTCTTATATAATTCAACCATATCCAAATCTATATCATCGATAGACGAATCAAATAATACTTCCGTTTCAAAATCGCGTTCTTTTCTATCATATTCTAAACTTCTAATTTGATCTGATGTTAATTTTATTGAAGAATCTCCTTGCCTACAATAAACTTCATCTTTATTGTTTCTAACTATATAATTCATTGCTGGTTCAATATGAAATAATAAAATATTATCATCATCATCTTTTTGATTTTTAATATTAACTAATTCACATTGATAAGCCGGAGCTGGATTTAGATAACTAGAAACAATTTTTTGGCAATCATTCAATTTTTTTGTTCCATATGAATTAAAACCTTCTATTATTCCATCATCTGTTATTCCAACAGCAATAACTCCACCATTGGCATTTGCAAAAGAAGCAACCTCATTTGCTAAATCTTGCAATGAAACTTTTGCGCGTTTTCTATCTAAATATAAATTTTCTGGAGTTTTTGTTAAATATTCTATAGTTAAACTAGTATTTATTTTTGATATATTCATAGTTATTACACCTTACTTTCTATTTTATCATATATTTAGGTATTTTTTTGTCGATTTATACCAACTGCACATTACTGCGACATTTTTGCATAAATAGTTTATCTTTTATATGTATCCTTTGCTCTATTTTAGAGCAAAGTTAATTAAATACTATTTAATATGCTAAATTTGTAAATTATCTCTATATTTTTATCTTTGTCTATAACTATTTTATCAATGATAGTTTGTATTAGCTCTCTTGTAGGATTTTCAATATTAATTAAAGATTTAATTTCTTCTTCATATTGCTTTAAATCATTAGTTTTGTTTTTTATAATCTTGTTATCATCCTTCAACTTATTTATTTCTTTTCTTAATTTAGTTAGTAAGACTTCTGTATCATTAGCAATTCTTTTATACATTTCTTCTGATACTAATCCTTTAAATTTATCTTCATAAAGTGCATCTAATTTATTAAGATATTCTTTTTTCTTTAATTCTAACTCTTTTATTTTCTTTTGTGTCTTAAAATTATTCTTTTTCTTATTATTAATTTCATTTGCAATATTAGATATATCAATAGCTTTTAAATATTGTTTACAAGTCTTATTTATAGTATCTAATAAAGCACTTTCTAACTTATCATAAGGTATAAAATGTGGCTCACACATTCTTCTTTTAGGATCTCTTGCATATTTATTACAATTAATAGTCCAATAATCCTGTTTCTTTTTATAACTTATAGTTAACATATTACCACATTCTCTACAATATAACAAGTTTTCAAATAATCTTTTTTTTCTTTTAGTATTTGAGGTATAATTGGTTCTTTTTACATTTCCCTGGACATGTTCAAATATTACTCTATCCACTATTGGTTCATGAGTATTTTTAACAATATCCCAATTACCTTTAGGAAGTGTCTTTTTCTTTTTGGATTTATAAGATACTTTCGTTTGAACACTTTGCACCATATCACCAACATACATTTGATTTTTTAAAATCTTTTTAACAGATGATATAGTCCACATAGGATTATATTTATTTTTAGCATATGGATTTTTTCTTTTAAGACTACTAGGAGTTTTAATTTTACTTTCATTTAGATAAGTTGTTATTGCAGATAATCCAACTCCTTCATATGCCATATCAAATATTTTTTTAACAACCGGTGCATATTCAGGATCAGGAATTAAGTGTCCCTTATCATCAGGATCTCTTAAATACCCATAGCTTGGAGCACTACCTATAAACTTACCATTTCTTCTTTTATCATTTAAAACATTACGAATTTTTATCGAGTTTTGTTTACTGTAATAATCATTACAAGCAAATATAAAAGTTGAAGAATCATTACTAGCTTGGTTAACTGCATTGTCATAACCTTCTTGCATAGAAATAAATCTTATTCCATTTTCAGGGAAGAAATTTTCTACATAATAACCTGTCATAATATGATCTCTTCCAAGTCTAGATAAATCTTTTACAATAACTAAGTTGATACGCTTTTCTTTTATATCTTCGAGCATTTTTGAAAATCCTGGTCGTTCAAAATTAGTTCCAGAATAACCATCATCAACATATTCGTGTGCAAAGATAAAACCCTTTTCTTTTACAAAATTCATTAGCATATTTCTTTGATTAAGGACACTCTCACTATCAGATTCG
>CANQQX010000027.1 GCA_947626115.1 uncultured Bacilli bacterium | reverse complement strand
TGTTTTTTCTTTTTAGTAAATTTATTTTTTTAATTTTCTTTTATTTTTGGTTATATTAATCTATAAATTAACAGTTAACATTAACAAAAGATGGAGTAGTATTAAATCATTTAAGTTATGAAGAAGACCAAGAAAAATTAAGAAGATCAGAAATATCTGAAGCAAGAGATGAAGGAATAACAGAAGGCATGACAAAAGGCATAGCAGAAAGAAACAATGAAATTGCTATTAATATGTTAAAAAAGAATATGAAAACTAAAGATATCATAGAAATAACTGGTCTTTGCAAAAAAGCAATTGAGAAATTAAAAAAAGATATGTAAATCAATATTGAATAGTTTTAACTGATGAAAATATTAAAAATTTATTGCTAAATTAAAATAATTAGTATATAATTTAATACATACAAGTGATGACGGTGTGGAAAGCCCGAGCTATATAATAAGAGTGATTCTTCTAGGAATAAGTAAGGTGGAACCGCGGGTAAAAACTCGTCCTTACAAATTACTAGAAGTTTTTTATTTAGAAAGGAAGGTTTTTATGGAAAAAAAGGTTACAATGGATGAGTTAGTTAATTACTCTAAACAATATGGGTTCATTTATCAAGGAAGTGAGATTTATGGTGGTCTTGCTAATGCCTGGGATTACGGACCTCTAGGAGCTCTTTTAAAACAAAATATTAAAAATGCCTGGTGGAAAAAGTTTGTGCAAGAATGTTCTTTTAACTATGGCCTTGATTCAGCTATTTTAATGAATCCCCAAGTATGGGTAGCATCAGGACATGTAGCATCATTTAATGATCCTCTTATTGATTGTAAACATTGTAAAAGTAGATATCGTGCTGATAAGTTAATTGAAGATGCAACTAAGGGTGAAATTACTGGTGATGGCATGAGTGAAGATGAACTTATTAGTAAAATGAAAGAGTTAAATATTACTTGTCCAAAATGTGGTAGTAGTGATTTTACAGATATTCGTAAATTCAATTTACTATTTGAAACATATCAAGGGGTAACAGAAGATGCTAAAAATAAAATATATTTACGTGGCGAAACTGCGCAAGGTATTTTTGTTAACTTTAAGAATGTTGAAAGAAGTATGCGAGCTAAAATTCCATTTGGTATTGCGCAATATGGTAAGAGTTTCAGAAATGAAATAACCCCAGGTAATTTTATTTTTAGAACAAGAGAATTTGAACAAATGGAATTAGAATTTTTCTGTAAACCTAATACAGATTTAGAATGGTTTGGTTTTTGGAAAAATTATTGTATTGATTTTCTAAAACTTTTAGGTTTAAAAGAAGAAAATTTAAGATATAGAGATCATTCTAAAGAAGAATTATCTTTCTATAGTAAAGCTACTACTGACATTGAATATAAGTTTCCATTTGGTTGGGGAGAATTATGGGGTATAGCTGATCGTACTGATTATGATTTAGATACTCATATTAAACATTCTGGTGAAGATTTAAGATATTTAGATCCAGAAACTAATGAAAAATATATTCCATATGTAATTGAACCATCAGTTGGCGTAGATCGTCTACTTTTAGCAATTCTTACTGATGCTTACACAGAAGAATTAGTAGATGATGAAACAAGATTAGTACTTAAAATTAGTCCAGCACTTGCGCCAATTAAAGTAACTATCTTACCTTTAGTTAAAAAATTACATAGTGAAAAAGCTACTGATATTTATAATAATCTTTCTAAACATTTCTCTTGTAGTTATGATGAAGCCGGAAGTATAGGTAAACGTTATAGAAGAAGTGATGCCATTGGTACACCATTTACAATTACGGTAGATGATAATACTTTAAATAATAATACCGTTACAATTAGAAATCGTGATACGATGATGCAAGATACAATTAATCTAGAAGATGTAAAGGATTACATTGAAAGCAAAATAGTCTTGTAAAAATTTTATTTATTTGATAGAATTAAGTAGTAAATAAGATATTGGAGGATAAATTATGGCACTTAGAATTAAAGATTGGTTTAAAAATGAAGATGAAATAGATGAAATGGGAACAGAAGATGAATATTATTCAGTATCAGAATCTGAAGCATTAAAAAATGCAGATAAAGCTGGTAATCAAATGATTCTTTTAGAACCAAGGAGTTTTTCTGAAGCTCAAGCCATTGCCGATCATTTAAAAACAAGAAATAGTGTAGTGGTTAATTTAAAAAGAGTTACATCTGCGCAAGCTAAAAGAATTATCGATTTTCTAAGTGGTTGTATTTATGCCATTGGTGGCAATATGCAAAAAATTGGGGTAGGTATTTATTTATGTACACCAAAAAATGTCAATGTTCAAGGTAAAATAACTGATGATAATGAAAAATCTAAAAGTGGAGCCGAAGAAGACGATTTAGGTTGGTAGAAAAGAGGTAGCGTATGAGAAAATTTAATACGAGTTTTCCAGGCTATAATAAAGGTGAAGTAAACTCTTTTGTCCAAAATGTTACAACTGAATATGAAGGAATGCTTGATAATTTAAAGTTACGTGATCAAGAAATTGAAACGTTAAAGAATGAATTAACTCGTTATAAAAATATTGAAAATACTTTAAATAGAGCTATTTTAATTGCGGAAGAATCTTCCCAAAATATTAAAAAAACGGCTTTTGATGAATCAAGAGCAATAATAGAAGATGCAAAAAGAAATGCTTCAAGAATTATTAATAATGCCCTAATTAAAGCAGAACGAGTAGAAAGCGAAGCTGAAAGTTTAAAAAGACAAGTGGCAAATTATAAGAAAAGATATCGTAATATTCTAGAAGAAGCATTAGATGAAGTAGATAGATTAGAAATAGATAATTAATCTCAAAGAAATTTGAGATTTTTTATACAATAGGAAAGTCATAAAATAGTAATAGCTTTGCGTTGACAATCGTTTGTTCGTGCGAGATAATTATATTGTCCAGGAGGTTATGGTTTATGTTAGTTAATCGTGCATACAAATTTAGATTGTATCCAAGTGTAAAACAAGAAGAATTAATAAATAAAACTATTGGTTGCTCAAGACTTGTTTATAATATAATGCTAAGTAAGAAAAAAAATAATTCTAAACTTACTAGTTTTGATATGATAAAAGAAATACCTAAATTATATAATGAATACCAATTTTTAAAAGAAGTAGATAGTTGCTCATTAAGATGTGCAATATTTGATTTAGAAAATGGTTTAAATAAATATTATAAAAAACAAGGTGGTTATCCAAAATTTAAGAAAAAAGGAATAAAAGATAGTTATAGAACAAATTATATAAAAAATACATATAAAGATAAAATATATGAAAACATAAAAATAGATTTAAAAAATAAAATAATAACATTACCAAAATTAAAAGAAGCCAAAATAAAAGGATATCGCCATTTAGAATGTATAAATGGTAGAATAATAAATGCTACTATTGAACATATTGCTAATAAATATTATGTATCAATATGTGTAGAAGAAGAAATACCTAATGTTAAATCTAATGCTTCTTCAGTAGTTGGAATAGATATGGGAATAAAAAGTTTAATTACTACAAGTGAAGGAATAAGTTATGGTAATCCCAATTATTTAAAAAAATATGAAAGAAAGATAAAGGGATTACAAAAAGGATTATCAAGAAAAATAAAAGGAAGTAACAACTATAATAAATACAAAAGGAAAATACAAGAAGCATATAGAAAGTTACAAAATGCAAGAAGAAAAACTAATGAAGAAATAGTAAGTAAAATAATTAAAGATAATGACATAATAGTAACTGAAGATTTAAACATAAATAGTATGATAAAAGTAGCAAATAAATTTCTTAGAAAAAATATAATTAATTCCACAATGAGTGACATAATAAGAAGACTCAAATATAAGTGTGAATGGTTAAATAAAAAATTAATACAAGTAAATAGGTATTATGCTAGTAGTCAAATATGTAGTAGTTGTGGAAATAAAAACAAAATAATGAAAGATATAAAAATAAGAGAATATAAATGTCCAAAATGTGGAATAGAGATAGAAAGAGATATAAATGCCAGTATAAATATAATGTATGAAGGAATAATAAGTTACTATAAAGAGAGATATCAAAATTAAAAAAAATAAAATAATAAACAAGTACGGCAGCGACTGTCGGAAATATGGTCTGTGGAGAAGTGAAATCTTAAGAAGCAGAAAAGATAAGCCGTGAGGCTTATCAAAGCAAATGAAAATAAATGTTAGTTTATTGAATTTGCTTTTGTTCTATGTAAATTAAAATTAAATATTTATTTATAAACAAAAAAAATTAATGTTATAATATACATAGTTCAATAAACAATAGACAAATTCATAAAAGGAGATAAATATTATGATCAAAAAATATAGAAATTATATTTTAGGATTAATTGGAATTTTATTAATATCAACTATATTTATAGGTATAGATTATTTAATGCAACCTAAATATGAAGATATACCAGAAGTAAAATTAAGAGAAATAACTGATAGTAAGGCATTTGCGATAATGGTTCAAAATGGTGATGGTTATGAAGAATATAATAATTCTACATGGCCAGGATCTGATTATGTTTATAAAGAAGCAAAATGTATGGATAATAATGGTTCACTCGTAGATAACGCCATAACATTTGCGGATGGCAAAGCAACGTTAACAACCAATCAAACAGTATATTGTACTTTGTACTTTGATGAGAAACCAGATCCAACAAAAGATTTAAGAGAAAAAGATCCAAGTGGTAGTTTATCAACAGACTTACAAGGTGGAATGTATAGATATCAAGGAACGAATGATGTGCCAAACTGGATATGTTTCGGAACAAGGTCAAAAGATGAATGTACCAATGAAGAAACAGGAATAGATAAATATATGTATCGAATAATAGGAATAACAGAAGAAGGACAAATGTATCTAGTAAAAGAAACATTCTTAAAAGAAGGAAGTAGAACAACATTTTCATGGAATGATAAATACTATACATCAGGATCAAATTCATATACTTGTGAAAATAAAATATGCCCAGAATGGGGACAAAATAATTTGTTTAAAAGACTAAATGGAACAAGTAATGGAACAATCCAAGGTACCGGAAGCTATAGTGATAAAGCAGATACAGATATTTTTGTAGATAGTAGTGAATATGAATACCTAAAATCAGGAGATAGTAATGGTGGAGAATCACCAAGCGAATGGTATAACTTAATAGCGAATCACGAATGGATGTATGGAGACATAGGAGATACAATATCATTAAATACATATAAAGGCCAACCAGTATATGAAATAGAAACAGGAAATGCAGATGTAAAACATTACGTAGGAATAGACGTAAGTAATGAAGAAGAAACATATAGATGGAGTCAAAAAGCAAATGGAAAAATAAGCTTAATGTATGTACACGATTATTATTATGGTTACTATGATGGTTCAACAGAAGAAAGTAGAGGAAATGCCGGAAGTTATAGTAAATTAAAAGATAGCTGGTTGTTCTTCCAAAAAGATGGATATAACATATCAACTAATTATGAATGGTTGAGCACTCGTCGTGGCATTATTAGTCCGAGTACCGCGATTGTCGCTGCGTACGGTGTGTATGATAGCGGTGGCTGGGGCAGCAGCGGCCTGGATGTTGCGCTCGGTGTGCGGCCTGTCTTCTATCTTGAGTCAAAAGCAAAAATAGCAAGTGGTGAAGGTACAAAAACTGATCCGTTTATCTTAAATTTTTAACAAATAAATTTTATATGTGAAAATTAAGTGTAGAAATACACTTTTTCTTGTGATTTATTCTAAATAATAGTATACTTTATTTGGAATATAATTGTATGGAGGCAATATGAAAGTAAGAATTATTAGTGCTATAGTAGCGCTTATTATAGTTATACCTTTAATATATTTAGGTGGTTATCCATTTGCTATAGGATGTGGTATCTTAAGTATGTTAGGATATATGGAAATTCTTAAATTAAAAAAATCACATCAAGAAATACCTAAAGTAGTACAAGTTTTAGGATTAATAACTCTTTTATATTTAGTATTAGGAAATTATGGTGAAACATCACTAGATTATGCTTTAAGTTTTCAAAGAATATTATTACCTTTAGTACTATTATTAATTCCGACAGTATTTTATAAAAATGATAAGTATAAAATGGAAGATGCATTTTATTTACTTAGTGCAGTTTATTTAATTGGCTTATTTTTTAATCTATTAATTATAATTAGAAATGCTAATGTATTTATTTTATTGTATTTAGTAAGTGTAACAATATTTACAGATACTTTTGCTTATGTAATAGGGTGTTTAATTGGTAAACATAAAATGTGCCCAAAGATTAGTCCAAAAAAATCTTGGGAAGGAGCAATTGCTGGTGTTATTGGTGGAGTTACCATTGCTTTAATTGTTTATCATAATTTAGTAGCAAAATTAGATTTTAAAATTATTTTAATAACTATTTTACTTTCTATTATTGGTCAGATTGGTGATTTAATATTTAGTAAAATAAAAAGAGAAAATGATATAAAAGATTTTTCGAATATTATGCCAGGTCATGGTGGTATCTTAGATCGCTTTGATAGTTTAACATTTATTGTATTTACTTATGTTATAATAATTATGTTTATATAGAAAGGAAGAATCAACATGTGGATTATAACTTTAATTTTATTTGTATTTTTACTTGGTATTATTGTCTTAGTACATGAATTTGGTCATTTTATTTGGGCCAAGAAATTTGGTGTTTATATTTATGAATTTTCAATTGGGATGGGACCGGTTATTTATTCCCATACTGGTAAGAAAGATGGTATTAAATATAATATAAGAGCTCTTCCTATTGGTGGTTTTGTCTCAATGGCTGGTGAAGTTTACGAAGATGATGAAGAAACTAAAGTAAATGGTAAGAAACTTGCTAAAGATAAATTTTTATGTAATAAACCTATTTGGCAAAGAATAATTGTCATGGCTGCTGGTGTTACAAATAACTTTATTTTAGCTATAATTATTTTATTATTAACTGGTTTTATTTGGGGTAATGAAATTACTACTAATAAAATTTCTGAAGTTGTTGAAAATTCACCATTTGAAAAAAATAATATAGTAGTAGGTGATACTATTATAAAAATAAATGGTAAAACAGTATCTAATATGCAAGAAATTCAAACAAGACTTGCTTTTAAAAGTAAAGATGGTAATTATACTTTTACTATTAAACATGAAGATGGTAAAATTGAAGATTATAAAATGAAAAAAGAATACATTTATGATAAAGATGGTAAACCAGTTAAAGAAAATGGCGAAAAAGTACAAAAGTATGGTTTTATCACTGAACGAATAAAAATCAAAGGATTCTTTAATTCAATAAAATACGCCTTTATTAATTTTGTTGATCTTATTTATACGATGTTAATAACTCTAGGTAATTTAGTTATTGGGCGTCTTTCTTTAGATAACTTATCTGGTCCAGTTGGAGTTTATCAAGTAGTGGGTGATAATGTAACTGGTTTAGGTCTTGCTTATGGTGTCCAAAACTTTGTTAGATTACTTGCTCTATTAAGTATCAATGTTGGTTTAATAAATATTCTCCCTTTCCCAGCTTTTGATGGAGGACATATATTATTCTTAGTAATTGAAAAAATAAAAGGAAGTCCAGTAAATCAAAATATTGAAAATTGGTGTCATACCATTGGTTTTATTCTAATTATGTTATTAATTATAGTAGTAACCATAAATGATATAATAAGATTATTTTAATAAGCAATTTATTGCTTATTTTTTGTGGTATAATTTTTTTATGAAAAATGAATTAAGAAAAAAATATTTATTAGTAAGAAATACCATTAATAAAAAATGTAAAAAAGATCAGATTATTTATGAAAAAGTAATAAATAATTCTTTTGTAAAGAATAGTGATACTATTTTAATATATGTTTCTAAAGATAGTGAAGTAGATACCATTAATTTAATTAATTACTTTTTAAAATTTAAAAAAGTAGCAGTACCTAAAGTAAATGATAATATAATAGAGTTTTATTATATAAAGAGTTTAGATGATTTAGAAAAAGGATCTTTTAATGTTTTAGAACCTACTACTAATAAGAAAGTAACTAATTTTAATAATGCTGTATGTATAACTCCAGGAATATGCTTTAATAAAGAAGGATATAGAATAGGTTATGGTAAAGGTTACTATGATAGATTTTTTAGTAAGCATAAAATATATGCAATTGGGTTATGTTATCAAGAATGTTTAATTAATGATATTTTTGCTAATAGTTATGATATAAAAGTAAATGAAGTAATAAGTGATTAAGTGTGAAATAATTAAAGTGAAAAGAGATGCTTTATGAATTATTTGGATTTTATTAAAAATAATCAAAAATATTTTGAAGATTTTATTACAAGGAGTACATATCATAGTAACGCTATTGAAGGCAGTACTCTAAGTATAAATGAAACATTTGCTTTATTATTTGAAAGTGATTATTGTAATATTGAAAATGTTAGTCCAAGAGAAATATATGAAGCAATTAATCATAAAGAAATATTAAATATTTTATTAGATAAAATATCTCAGAAAGAAAAATTGTCTAATGAGTTATTATTTGAAATAAATCAAACTATTAATAATAATATCATGTATGTTGGTGGTTATAGACTAGGACCAATTAGAATAGTTGGATCTGAAAAGAAATTTCCACTTTCTGATGAATTAGATGAAAAAATGAATAATTTTATAAATAATTATAATGATTTACTTACTAAAAATATTAAGATGGAAGATATAGCTGAAATGCATATGACTTATGAAAATATTCATCCTTTTCCAGATGGTAATGGTAGAATAGGAAGATTACTAATAAATTATTTGCTACTCCAAAAAAATATGTGTCCAATAGTTATTCCAGTAGTAATTAGAAAACAATATATGGAAGCATTAGAAAATAATGATGTCGAAAAATTAACTAAAATATTTGTTGATTTACAACAACAAGAATTAGATAGAATTAATGATTTTAAAGGATAATTTTGTGATATAATATAGGTGTTCTTGTAGCTCAGCAGGATAGAGCGTACGCCTCCGACGCGTAAGGCCGAGGGTTCGATTCCCTCCAAGAACACCAGATTGATATCAAACTCGGATTTTTCAAATTGTTGATAAGTTCGAGTTTTATTTCACGAAATTTCGTGAAATTAAAAAACAATGAAAATATTAAGGTGTCGAATTCGACACCTTTGAAAACATGTAATCAAAAAATTTGTCTACAAAATTGAGAAAAGAATTGCAATAAAAATATTTAAGTAATATATTTAATATATGCAGATTAATTGGAGTGAAACATGAAAGAATTAAATTATCCGGTAAAATATGCCGTATTAGAATTAAAAGAGATTGGTGGATATTCCCAAGGATGGGAAGATATAACGAAAGGATTTATTGCATCAAAGTGTTTTGTTTTAGAATCAAAAGTAAAATATTTATCTGATGGTACTAGTAAAGTTTGCCATAAAGTAGTATTTCCCCATAGAGATTTTAAAGCATTTAAAACTGCTTTAAGTATAAGAAATAGTATTTATATTGATGAAAGAATTATTCCCCAATATGATGCTTTATCACATCCATATCCCGTAAATATAGTTACTGATTTATTTGATACATATGAAGAAGCTAAAGAAGATGCTAAAATTAAAAATAAAGAGTTATATCGTAATTTAACTCGTTATTTAGATATTGACTATTTAGTAAAAAACTTAGATAGAATAAATCAAGAATTTGCAATCGAAATGGAACTATGTAATTTATTTGAAAAAGCATCATTAGAAGAAACAGAAGATATGGTTGTTTCTTATGATAGAGAAATTGATAAAACAATTAAAAAACTTAAAAGGGAGAAAAGTAATGAAAGTATACAATAAATTAGTAAGAGATAATATACCGGAAATAATGATTGAAAATGGCGCTAAACCAGTTACAAGAATATTAGATGATGAAGAATATTTAAGAGAGTTAAATAAAAAATTATTAGAAGAAGTTAAAGAATACTTAGATAGTGGTGATATTTTAGAACTAGCAGATATTGAAGAAGTTTTACAAAGTATTATTTTATGTAAAGATACATCACTAGAAGAATTTGATAAAATAAGAGTAAGAAAAAGAGAAAAACGTGGTGGATTTACCAAAAAAATATTTTTAGAAAGAGAAGATTAAAAGCACTGGCATATAAGTCTTATATGATTTATTTATAATTGAATAGAAGAATTATTTTTAATTCAGTCGTATAAGCACTGCCAGTTTTAATATTTAGTAAAATAAGTCAAATGACTTGTTTTTTAAGTGACTTAAAATAATTATAATGGTATAATATATTTAAGAGATAAACAATAAGTAGAGGTAGGGGAATTATGGGTTATTTAGACAGTTTAAATAAAGAACAAAAAGAAGCAGTTAAACATATGGAAGGACCATGTCTTGTTGTGGCTGGAGCAGGGTCTGGTAAGACAAAAGTACTTACGACAAGAATTGCTTATTTAATAGATCAAGGTATTTATAGTGGTCATATTTTAGCTATAACTTTTACGAATAAAGCCGCGAAAGAAATGAAAGAAAGAATTAATAAACTCGTTAGTGATAATTATGCTTTTGTTGGTACTTTCCATTCTTTTGGGTTAAGAGTAATTAAAGAAAATTACGAAGTTTTAGGCTTAACTAAAAACTTTACGATTCTAGATTCTGAAGATGTTTTAAGTATTATAAAGAAAATTATGAAGGATAAAGGCATAGATATTAAAGAAATATCACCGGCTTATATTAGAAATAGAATTAGTTTTATTAAAAATGAAATGTTAAGTGATGCGGAGATTACCAGATATTTTTTAAGTGATATTGAAAAAAAAGCAGCAGAAATTTATTTTGCTTATGAAAAAGTAAGGAAAAAGAATAATGTGGTTGATTTTGACGATTTACTTAAATTACCAGTTGAACTATTTTTAAGTAATCCAGATATCTTAGATAAATATCAAGATAAATATCAATATATTTTAGTAGATGAATATCAAGATACAAATGAAGTACAATATCGTCTTATTAAATTACTTAGTGAAAAGTATCGTAATATTTTTGTTGTTGGTGATCAAAATCAAGCCATTTATGGGTTTAGACAAGCTAATTATAAAAATATTGTTAATTTTGAAAGAGATTATACTGATGCCGAAGTTATAGTGTTAAATCAAAATTACCGGAGTACCACAACTATTTTAAATGCCGCTAATTCCGTTATTAAAAATAATATTGAAAGAAAAGATGTTAATTTATATAGCGATTTAGGGGAAGGCGTCAAAGTTAAATACTTAAGAAGTAATGATGGGGCGCAAGAAGTAAATGTCGTCATGAGTGAAATTAGAAATTTACTCGATATTGGTTATAAAAAGTGCGATATAGCGATATTTTACCGGACTAATGCCCAATCAAGAGTTTATGAAGAAGCAATGATTAAAAATAATTGGCCTTATAAAGTAGTTGGAAGTTTTTACTTCTATAAAAGAAAAGAAATTAAAGATTTAATTAGTTATTTAAAATTAATTGAAAATCATGATGATGATATATCTTTAAAAAGAGTTATTAATGAACCTAAAAGAGGTATTGGTACTAAATCAATTGAAAATTTAGAAAATAGAGCAAATGAAAATAATACTTCAATGTTTGATGCTATTACTAGTGGGAAAGAATTAGAATTTAAAAATATTATTGAAGCTTTAACTAAAGATGCCGAAGAGTTATCTTTAACTGAACTCATTGATGATGTTTTAGATAAATCGGGAATGAAAGCGGATATTACCAAAGAACATACTTTAGAGGGAGACCTTAGACTTGAAAACTTAATGGAATTTAGAAGTATTACCGAAAATTATCAAAATGTTACTGGTAGTGTTAACCTTAGTGATTTTCTAGATGAAATAAGTTTAATTGCCGATATCTCCGAACATAAAGAAGATGATGATGCGATTACCTTAATGACTTTTCATTCTGCTAAAGGCTTAGAGTTTAAAGTAGTATTTATGGTTGGTATGGAAGAAGGTATAATGCCCCATATTAATTCTATTATGGAAGAAAATGGTATTGAAGAAGAAAGACGTTTATGTTATGTTGGAATTACGAGAGCTAAAGAAAGATTATATATAACTAATGCGAAAATGAGAATGCTTTATGGTAAAGACATGGCTAATCCCCCTTCAAGATTTATTGCTGAAATTGCTCCAGAATATATTGAATCAAATATAGCTGAAAGTAAAAAAATTAATAAAGATTTGTTGTATAATGAAGAGGACAGTGAATATAAAAGTGGTGATGTTGTTACCCATCTAACTTTTGGTAAAGGTGTTGTCGTTGGAGTTGATGATCGTTTTGTCTCTGTTGCTTTTAATAAAAGATATGGTATTAGAAAATTTTTCAAAAATTATAAAGGATTAAAGAAAGGAAAATAATAATGAAAGAAGATTTAACTTTATTAGTACTTGCTGCTGGAATGGGGAGCAGATTTGGCGGCCTTAAACAAATAGAACCAGTTGGACCAAATGGGGAATTTATTATTGATTATAGTATTAAAGATGCTATAGTTGCGGGGTTTAACAAAGTAGTATTTGTGATAAAAGAAGAAAACTATGAAATATTTAAATCTACAATTGGAGCTCGCATTGAAGATAAAATAAAAGTAGAGTATGTATTTCAAAAAATAACTGATGTACCGGAAGGAATAAATATACCGAAGGAACGAGTAAAACCACTTGGAACAGCACAAGCAATTTATGCCGCAAGAGATGTTATCAAAGAAAAATTTGCCGTTATTAATGCTGATGATTTATATGGTAGAGATGCCTATATTAAAGCTGCTGAATTTTTACGTAATGCTAAAAATAATGAATATGGTAATGTTGCTTATGAAGTAGGTAATACTTTAACAGTAAATGGTGCTGTTAAACGTGGTGTTATTTTTGAGAGTAATGGCTATTTAGATAATTTAGTAGAAAGTTCAATTGAAAAAGTAGATGGAGTAATTACCGCAACACCATTATCAGGTGCTGAATCTTTTACTATTCCCGATAACCAATTAGTATCAATGAATTTATTTTGTTTAACACCAGAAATATTTAAATATTTAGAAAGTCATATTAAAGAATTTTTTACTAGTCAAAAAGATTTAATGACTTGTGAGTATTTACTGCCTGATGTTGCTTTTGCTAGTGCGAAAGAAAATAATACCAAAATAAAAATAGTAAGGACAACCAGTAAACACTATGGGATGACTTATAAAGAAGATTTAGATGACTTAAAACAAGGTATTCTAAATGAAATAAATAATGGTACTTATAAAAATAATTTATGGAGTTAAATTATGGATGCAAAGCTTAGAATAGAAGAATTAGTTAAATTACTAAATGATGCTAATTACAATTATTTTGTATTAGATAATCCTACTATAACAGATCAAGAATATGATAAATATTTACGAGAACTTATTAATTTAGAAGAAAAGTATCCGGAATATGCCCAAGTAGATAGTCCAACCAAAAGAGTTGGGGGAGAGGTAATTGATAAGTTTAATAAAATAAGTCATAAAATACCAATGCTTAGTTTAGGCAATGTCTTTAATGAAGATGAAGTAAGAGATTTTGATGCGAGAATTAGAAAAGCTGGTATTAATCCGGAATATGTTTGTGAACTTAAAATAGATGGGTTAAGTGTTTCTTTAATTTATGAACATGGTATTTTGAAAAGTGGAGCAACACGTGGTGATGGTGTAGTTGGTGAAGATATTACTCACAATGTTAAAACTATTAAAGCGATACCTTTAAAAATAAATAGAGATATCGATATTGAAGTAAGAGGAGAAATCTACATGGATAAAGGAACTCTTACGAAACTTAATAAAGAAAGAGAATTAGAAGGTTTACCACTTTTACAAAATGTACGTAATGCTGCAGCTGGTAGTGTAAGACAATTAGATAGTAAAATAGCGGCAAAAAGAAATTTAAATAATTGGATTTATCATTTACCAAATCCACTTGATTATGGCATCGATAAACATATGGATGCTCTAAAGTTTATGAAAGATTTAGGTTTTAAAGTAAATCCTAATAATAGACTGGTTAAAAATATTGATGAAGTAATAGATTTTATCAATGAATATACCGAAAAAAGAGATAGTTTACCTTATGAAATAGATGGCATAGTTATTAAAGTAAATGATATTCATGAACAACAAGAATTAGGATTTACGGCTAAATACCCAAAATGGGCGACTGCTTATAAATTTATTGCAAGCGAAGTTTTAACTAAACTTACCGATATTATTTTTACGGTAGGAAGAACTGGTAAAATTACGCCAAATGCTGTCTTAGAGCCAGTTTTAGTAGCGGGCTCTACTGTTGCAAGAGCAACCTTACATAATGAAGATTTTGTTAATAACTTAGGTCTTATGATTGGGGACGTTGTAAGTGTTCATAAAGCAGGAGATGTTATTCCTGAAGTAACTGGTACTAAAAAAGAAAGAAGAACGGGCATAGAAAAACCATTTAAAATGATTAGTGAATGCCCAATATGTGGGACTAAACTAATCAAAAAAGAAGGCCAAGTTGATCATTATTGCCCAAATACTAATTGTCCAGCTAGGGGAATTGAAGCCTTAATTCATTTTGCGTCTCGTGATGCGATGAATATTGATGGCTTAGGTGATGAAATTATTGAAGACTTCTTTAATGAAGGATTCTTAACCAAAATCACTGATTTTTATCATTTAAAAGAACATGAAGATGATATCTTAGTTTTAGAAGGATTTGGGCGTAAAAGTTTTGATAATATGCTAGAAGCATTAGAAAATAGTAAACATAATAGTTTAGAAAAATTATTATTTGGTTTAGGTATTGCTGGTATTGGTAGTAAGACCGCCAAACTTTTAGCAGAATACTTTGGTAATATGGATAATTTAATGCATGCATCAATGGAAGAGTTACTTTCCATCAAAGATATTGGTGATATTCTTGCTGAAAATATTTATAACTATTTTCAAAATAATCAAAATTTAATTTATGAATTAAAAATGCTTGATATTAATATGAATTATCTAGGCGTTAAGAAAAAAATAAATGAATTTATCACAAATAAAAAATTTGTTATGACTGGTGCAATCTCTTTTATGAGTAGAGATGAAATAAAATCACTTATTGAAGAGTATAGTGGTACTTTCTCAGAAAGTGTTAGTAAAAAAACAGATGTTGTAATTGTTGGTGAAAATCCTGGTAGTAAATATGATAAAGCAAGAGAACTTGACATTACTATTTGGAATGAAGAAGAATTTAAAAATGTTGTTGATAATTTAAATAATTAATCTCAAAGAAATTTGAGATTTTTTAACGTCAAGTAAGCAATAATTCTCTTGAATAACTATATGCGAATACTGTATAATAAAAATATACAATAATACGATATTCTGGTTTACATCCCATCTGTAAAATTAAGAAAATCAGTTGAATTTCGGGGGGGGTAATATATACTTATCTTATAAAGTAGAAAGGATCTATTATGAACGAAGAAGTAAAAAATAATGAAAATAAGAAAAAACAAAAGGTAATGTTACTAATTGGTTTAGTAACACTTTTAATAGCAGTACTTGGAGCTACTTATGCCTACTTTCAAATAAATACAAATAATGAAAGTAGTAATACCAATATAACAGGAAGTACACCACCAAAAAGTTTAGTAACATTAAAAGGAGTAACAAGTAATTTGCATTTAAATATAAGTGCTAGTGATATGTCACTTGCTAATGCTAACAAAGAATACTATGCAACAGATGTAGAAGCAAAATCATACGAAGATAATGAAACAGATGGAACAAAGACAATAGCATCAGTAGAGTTAACAGGAGGAGAAGCAACCACCAAATATAGTTGTACAGCCAAGTTAACAGTATCCAAAGTAACAGAAGAAGAAAATGCAGATACTATGATAGAAGTCTTACAACCAGGGGATATGATATTACAATTTAAAGGAAATATCATAAGTGAAAAATTAGACTTAAGTGAATTAAAGACAACAGGAAGTAAAGAATATAATTTAAAGTTTAAAGTAACAGGAAATACACCAGAAGAAATACAAGCATATATCAAATTAGTAAATAAAGAAGAACAACAAAATTATTTAGCAGGGAAGAAATTAAATATAGATATAAATACAAGTGACTTAAAATGTGAAATATTTATACCAGATCCAAAGATAGCACAGTTAAGAGCAGATGATACACAAGGATATTTAAGTGAAGAGTTACAAGGCGGAATGTATAGATATCAAGCAGCCCCAGCAGATGAAAATGAAGCAGCTCAAATGACCAATTGGATATGCTTTGGAACAAAAGAGAATTGTGGAACAGATGAAACAGATAGTGATAGTAATAACATACCTGATGATATTGATAAATATATGTACAGAATAATAGGAATAACCGAAGAAGGGGAAATGTATTTGTTAAAAGAAACATTCTTAAAAGAAGGCGAAACAAATACATTTAAATGGCATAATACAAGTAGTATATCAAATTGTTTAGGTGATAAATGTGAATGGCCAAATGTAGATCTATATAAAAGATTAAATGGAGAGACATCAAATGGAAGTCCAATATTTGTAGATAGTAGTGAATATGAATATATGGCTAAAGATGGTGATTGGTACAATTTAATAGCAGACCACGAGTGGATGTATGGAGATACAAAAGAAACAAAATATAATGGAAATGCAATGTATGCCATAGAGACAGGAAAAGTAGCAACAAAGAGATATTGGCCAGATGAAGAAACACAAACAACATGCAGTAGTGATAATCAATGTACAGAAAAGGACTATACCTGGAGTAAAAGAACAGATGCAACAAAAATAGGATTAATGTATATGCATGATATAGATTATGCATATACAGATGGAAATCCAGGAAGTGCAACAGATGTCAAAAATAGTTGGATCCATTTCCAAAAAGATGGGTATAATAAATTTGCAAATTATGATTATGAATGGTTAACAACTCGCTTTAGTGTCGTTAGTGCGAGTATCACGACTGTGCTTGCGCGGACTGTCCGTGATAACGGCCTTCTGAGCCTCTACGACTTGTCTAGTGCGCTTGGTGCGCGTCCTGTCTTCTATCTGTCATCAAAAGCAAAAATTGCCGATGGAGACGGCACAAAGGGAAATCCGTATATGTTAGAAATTTAGATAAACCTGAAGATCCTTAGCTGCGGACGGTTTTGAATAAGCCTAGGTGGAATCAGCATTTGCAGATGAAAAAAGTACGGCCAACCATTAAGGAAAATGATGGTGCAAAAACTAATATTGATGTAAAAAATTGAAAATAAAGAAAAAAGTAGGCAAAAATTTTCAAGCGAAAAAATTTGCCTACTTTTTAAAAATAAATTTTAAGGTGAATTGGAAAAGTAAAAGCAACTAGCAAAGTAAGTAAATAAAATGGACAAGTAAAAGCAATAAAAAATTGGT
>CANQQX010000026.1 GCA_947626115.1 uncultured Bacilli bacterium | reverse complement strand
ATACCAATTTTTTATTGCTTTTACTTGTCCATTTTATTTACTTACTTTGCTAGTTGCTTTTACTTTTCCAATTCACCACTTCTAAAAATTAGACATACAAAAAGAGAATTTAAGTTCTCTTCTTAAGCAAATATACCTAAATAATATTTCTTTTTACCTTTTTTTATTAAATATATTTTATTATCAATAGCTGAATCTCTTGTAATCATATACATATTATCAGTTATTTTTTTATTATTTAAACTAATGGCATTACCATTTATTAGTTCTCTTGCTTCTCTTTTAGATGAACAAATATTACTATTTACTAATAAATCTTCTAAAGGTAATTCTTCATTGATAGTTATTTGTTCCATATCTTTAAAATTATTTAAGATATCACTAGCCGATAACTTAGTTATATCTTCACTAAATAAGGCTTTACTCATCATTTTAGCTTTATTAAATTCTTCTTCACCATGTAAGAAAGTAATTATTTCCCTAGCAAGTGTTTCTTGGGCAAGTCTTAGTTCTGGTTGCTCTTTGTGTTTGCGTTCTATTTCTTCAATTTCTTCTTTAGATAAGAATGTTAACATTTTTAAATAAGTAATAACTATTTCATCACTAGTATTAATTAAATATTGATATAATTCATAACTAGATGTTTTATTTTTATCAAGCCATAAAGCATTACCTTCAGTTTTACCAAACTTAACACCACTCGCATCTAAAACTAAAGGCATTGTCATACCATATAATTCTACATCTTCTTTTTTTCTCGCTAGTTCAATACCGGTTGTAATATTTCCCCATTGATCAGAACCTGCTACTTGTAAAGTTACCCCCTTATCCTTATATAGATGAACAAAATCCATACCTTGTAAAATTGTATAAGCAAATTCACAAAAAGTTATACCTGATTCTAATCTTCTATTAATGATATCTTTATCAAGCATATAATTAACATTAATATATTTACCATAATCTCTTAAAAAATCGAGAATACTTAAATCTTTAGTCCAATCATAATTGTTAACAACTTCAAAGCCAAATATTTCTTTAGCTTGTTTAGTTAAACCTTCTACATTTTTTAAAACTTGTTCTTTAGAAATCATTTGTCTTTCATTTGATGGTTTAGGGTCTCCAATTAAACCAGTAGCACCCCCAATTAACAAAATTGGCTTATGACCATATTTAGCAAGTCTAGTCGCGATTAAAAATGAGGAAAAGTGACCAATATGCATTGAATCAGCTGTTGGATCTGTACCAATGTAAAATGTTAATTTTTCTTCATTTAATTTTTTTTCTAATTCCGGACTACTAATATCTTTGATAAGTCCTCGCCATTTTAAATCTTCAAAACAATTCATAATGCTTCTCTCCTTTAAAGAAAAAAATTCAAAAATTAAGATTTAAGGACGAATTATTAATCCGCGGTACCACCTTAATTTATGAATTATCATACACTCTCTACTTATAACGCAAGTAAACGATTTAGCTCCAGAGTTGTAAATTCCTTCATCACTAACAATTCAATTATAAAATAATTTCTTTAATTTAGCAAATTATTTTTACTATTTATGGTATTATTGACATATACCTTCTAAATTTTATTCATTTTTTACAAATTAATTCTTGCTTCATTATTTTTTCAATATAATCAATATTAGTAAAAAATAAATCAAATCCCTTACTTTTTAATATTAATAATTCTTTTAAATTATTTTTAATTTCTTTTTTGACTGCATTGACAGCTGCTGTTGGTATGTTTTTTTGCATATGTATATGATCTATATATTTTTCTATAATAGGGAAAGCATTTTGAAGTAATACTGCCTGATATTTGCCACCAATTTTTCTTATAAGTATACTCTTACATTTACCATATTTTTTTATCTTTTGATTTATGATATTTTGATATTTACTTATTTTAGAACTTAAAGGTACTAGCCATAGCATCTCATTATTTTTTAATGCTAAATACATTGGTCTTGTATTATCAAAATGATTTTTAAGCAATGTATTGTCATTTGCAATTATAAAAAATTCTTCTTTAATATGATATAA
The DNA here is from genome assembly GCA_947626115.1 of uncultured Bacilli bacterium. Lineage (GTDB taxonomy): Bacteria > Bacillota_I > Bacilli_A > RF39 > UBA660 > SIG200. The sequence continues at coordinate 16,526 of CANQQX010000026.1, read as the reverse complement.
ATAACCTTCTTTAATTATTTTTATCACCTCGCTTTCTATTAAAAACAACAAAAAAAGGGATATACCCTTAAAATATATCCCTTTTACAACCGGAATAATTTATTACTCGCGCCATCCGGTAGCGAGAAACATTTGACAATCGGAATAATTTATTACTCGCACCATCCGAGAGCGAGAAACATAAATACATTCATTGAATGTAATTAAAGTATATTACATTATTATTTAATTTACAAGTATTTTATTACATTTCTATATCCACGTTATGATATATTTCAGTTACATCATCTATATCATCTAACATTTTATAAAGTTTTTTGAAGTTTTCACTATCTTCTTCATTTAAAGTCACCTTATCTTTAGGAAACATACCTACTTGATCTATTTCATAATCAACATCAGGAATAATACTTTCCACAACATCTTTTACTTTATCATGATCATTTGGTTTCATGGTAATAGTTATTTCGCCATCTTCATCTTCATAATCGATAATTTCAATACCTTCATTTAATAACTTTTCAAATATTTCTTCACTATTTTGTGATTTAAATGTAAGTACCCCAATATAATCATAATTGTAAGATACAGAATTTGTTACTCCTAGACTTTTGCCTACTTTATTAAAGGCTGCCCGAACTTCACCAACGGTACGATTAACATTATCAGTTAAAGTTTTAACAATTAAAGTAGATGCTCCAGGACCAAAGCCTTCATATACAACTTCTGAATAATCTTCGCCCCCAACACCTTTAGCTTTTTCGACTGCTCTATTGATAATGTCACTAGGTACTTGATTCTTTTTAGCCTTTTCAATTATTCTTTTTAAAGTAATATTTACATCTGGATCTGGTAAACCTTTTTTAGCTGCTAGATAAATTTCTTTGGCAAAAGTTGTATAAATTTTACCTCTAGCTGCTCCTGTTTTTTGAATACTATACTTTCTAACTTCATATGCTCTTCCCATAAATTACCTCCTAAAAAATTTTTAAACTACGCACAAATTCATAGATAAAATGTTTTTTATTTAACTTTTTAACATGTTTTATTTCTTTTAAAACTTTATAAACATTAAAGTAAGTAGCATCTTCCTTTATCATAATATATTCTAAAGATTTTAAAATTAATTCTTTATTATCTTTCGCTTTAAAATATTTTTTAACCTTTTTATATAGATCACTATTTACTTTGCGTGCCAACATATTATACAACAACATACCATGTTTTTGGAAGAGAAAATTATAACCATCATAATTTTTTAATACTTTTAAAGTATCATAATAGCCTAATTTAATATTTTCTCTTATTTTATTTTTATTAACACTTAACATACTACCTAAAAATCTTGATGGACTTAAGTTAACTACTTTACTTTTATCTTTAACTTTTCTACTAAAGCCTATACCTTGTACTTCAACTACATATACTTTATCATAACCTTTATTAAGTAACATATTAACTGGTTTATTATCATAGAATCCCCCATCAATATAATACTTTTCATCAATTAATTTACTCATTTTAAAAACTGGTAAGTTACAACTTGCTAAAATATATTCTGATATTTTACCTTCCTTCATATTCTCTTTAAATAAATACAAAGGTTTTAAGTCATTAGCTCGAACTGTAACTAAGCCATAATCCATATGACTTTTTCTTATTAGTTTCTCATCAATCATTTCATCTAAAATGTTTTTTAAATTACTATTATCAATCCCTTTATTTTTAACTATTAAAGTCATTTCTTCAATGCCATAGATTAGTTCTTTAAATAAATCTTTATTATTAACACTCTCAGTATATTTAGAATTAAAGTTTAGTAAAGCGCCAACATCAACATTTTGCCAAAATTCATATAATTCAGCTTCCTTACCACTTACAATCATCGCCGCATTAAAAGAACCGATGGAAGTACCAACTACCCCATCTAATTTAATTTTACATTTTTTAAATGCTAAGAAAGCTCCTACTTGGTAGGCACCTTTTACTCCACCACCTGCTAGTACTAGTCCAGTCATATAATCATTCCTTATTTTCTTTTTAATAATACTAATGGTTTAGCAATTATTTTTTGCAAAGTTCGATATTTTCCTTTATTTTTTAATCTTTTGTAATAATTATAAAGTGAATCATGGCGATAATGTATAATATTATCTAAATCATCACTATCAGTAAGGATAGGACTTTTATAAGTCTTACCTAAAAATATTCTTGATAAAATATAACGCATACTTAAACCATAATTATTTAAAATGTTTTTGAGAATTTCATTATAAACTACTCTTCCTTCTTCACCCATGCCAATATTATATGTTTTTTTATTTACTTCTTTTACATGATCTATTACTTTAACAAAAGCATAAGCAGCATCTATATTAGTAGTTACTTCCACAACTAAATTTTTCTTAACATTATAAATAAATGGTTCACCTTTCATATTATTTAAAACAAGAGGTACTCGTAAAATAGTATAATTTTTAAGTTTACTAGTAATTAATTTCTCAGAATTATATTTAACATAACTAAAGTTAGATAATTCAGATTCTTTAATAGTTTCTTTGACACTTGCACTTAAAGTATTATCATAAATAGATGTACTTGATGCATAAATTAAATGACAATCTTTATTTTCTTTATTAATAACATCAATAATATAACTTAGGGCATCATACTCAATTAACTCGCCAATATTTTTATTAAAATCACTAAGTGGTGGTAATACAGATGCTAAATAAATAATGTAATCATGCTCTTTTACTAAACTATGCATAAGCACTTCATCATTAACATCACCATAAATAACATTAATTCTATTTTGATATTTCTTTAAATTTTTAATAGACTTTTTATTATTTAAATCTAGGGCGGTTATTTCATACTTTCCTTCACTAAGTAAATATTTTAAAACATTTAAGCCAATACTACCTGCAGCCCCAGTTACTAATACTTTTTTCATAATACATATCCCCTTACACTAAATAGGTAATTATTAATATAACCATCCCTATAATTATACCATAAATAACTTCTTTTTTTCTTAAATAATCCTTAATTTCATTAAATAATTCAAAAATTAAAATATATAAAAGCATACCAAATGTAAGAGATAAGAAAATACTTGTTAACATACTACTTAAATTACCAAATATTATTATGATCAATGCCCCGATTAGGGAACTAGAACATAAAAGTATAACTAATAAAATATTACTTTTCTTTTTAGATAAAGAACTACCTATTTGAAAACCTAAAGGTATATTATGAAGAGCAATACTTATCATCATTAAAATACCAGATTTTAAATCATTTAAAGTTATACTATATAAAGTTAAACCCTCAATCATATTATGAATGGCTAAAGATATAATAGTAATCATCCCAATATGTTGCAAATGTAAATTATGATCTTTTTTATCATCATTTATATCGTGATGTTCATGATGATGATGGGGTATTAATTTATCTAAAATTATTAAAAGAACAAAACCTAAAATAGCAAACAATAAAGTATAAATGTTAAATTCTTCAATTAATTCTGGTAATAAATCTAAAAATAATAACCCAATTAATACTATGAAGGCTAAAGATGTAGTAAATAAAGACATTTTTTCTTTATTTTTTACTTTTTCAAAAAAGATAATACCAATTAGAAAAAATAACCCAATTAAAATTGTTAAAATTATGCCATATAACATAAAATCACCAATTAAATTTTATCATTAATTGATATTAATTAAAAGTATAAAAGTTCGTTATTATTTTAAAAGTCTATACATTAAAAGTATAGGTTTTTTATATTGAATTAATAAATAATATTATCAAAAAAAAGATGGTCTTATTGACCACCTATTTAACTTTTACACAACCTTTAGATTTAAATATTAACTCACCATGAATATTTTTACCTGCATTATTATTTTGAATATAATCACGATAATTTCTAAATATAAGGTTAACATCCCAATAATGCTCTGTTGCTTCTTCATCTTTAGCATCATTAGTTATTGTAAATTCACCTAATTTATAGTCATTATCTTTGATACTAACTAAATCTAAATTATAAGTATTAATTATTTTATCTCTATTACTATCATGATATTCATTTAATCTTAGTATTAATTGATCATTTAAATCAACAAGTTTACCATTTTTTAATGCTTTATTAGTAAAAGTATTATTGATCGTTTTAAATGTTACTTCATAAGTACAACTAGCTTTACCTTCAAATGATTTTAAACTTACTGATGATGTTGATTGTTCGCTAGATATTTCAACAAAGTTTGCTAATCCTACCGCATCTTTATCCATTTTATCGGCTGACACAGTTAAATCTATATCTTTTGATCTCATTATAGTAAGCATAGCATTTGGTTCATCATCATCTTCTTCATCACAATATTCATCACATTTGCCATCTAAATCATAATCGCAATACTTATCACATTTATCATCTTTGTTGTTATCACAGTTATAATCGCAAACACCATCTTTATTATTATCACAATTCCAATCGCATTTGCCATCTTTATTGTTATCACAATTCCAATCGCACTTATTATCATTATTGGTATCGCAATTGTAATCACATTTACCATCGTTATTAGTGTCACAATTTAAATCGCATTTGCCATCTTTGTCATTGTCACAGTTCAAATCACACTTATCATCATTATTGGTATCGCAATTGTAATCACATCTACCATCTTTGTTAGTATCACAATTTAAATCACATTTACCATCTAAATCTTTATCACAATTATAATCGCATTTATTATCTTTATTTATATCGCAATTGTAATCACATCTGCCATCTGAATCATTATCGCAATTATAATCGCACTTATCATCATTGTTATTATCACAATTCCAATCACACTTACCATCTTTATCGGTATCACAATTGTAATCACACTTATAATCTTTATTAGAATCACAGTTTAAATCGCATTTACCATCTTTATTATTATCACAGTTTAAATCGCATTTGCCATCACCATCTGTATCACAATTAATTGGACAAGTAAATTCACAATATGTATCGCACTTACCATCACCATTATTGTCACAGAATAAATCACAAACTTTATCATTATTAGTATCACAATTTAAATCACATCTACCATCTTTATCGGTATCACAGTTTAAATCACATTTATTATCACCATTGGTATCAATATTTAAATCTGGATCTTTATCTCCATCTAAATCTGTATTGATATCAGGATAACCATCACCATCGATATCACAATTTAAATCACATTTGCTATCACCATCGGTATCTTGATTCATTGGATTTCGATCAGGATTACCATCGGTTTCAGCTTCCACATCTGGTCTTTTATCACGGTTAGTGTCAATTTCAATATTTTTATCTACATGAGTATCACAGTTAACATCACACTTACCATCTTTATCAATATCTAAGTTAGTATCTGGTACCCCATTACCATCAGTATCAATATTCAAATCTGGTTTCATATTATCATTGGTATCAATATTTACATCAGGTTTGCCATCACCATTGATATCAACATTAACATCAGGATAGCCATCTTTATTAACATCACAATTTAAATCACATTTACCATCATTATTTAAATCTTGATTAGTGGGATTTTTATCTGGTTTACCATCGGTTTCAGCTTCAATGTCAGGATCTTTATCACGATCAGTATCAACCCACATATTTTTATCTACATGAGTATCACAATTGATATCACATTTACCATCTTTATCAAAGTCAATATTGGTATCTGGTACCCCATTACCATCAGTATCAACATTTATATCTGGTTTTTGATTATCATTAGTATCAATGTTAACATCTGGCTTCCCATCACCATCAATATCTATATTATAATCTGGATAATGATCATCATTAACATCACAGTTTAGATCACATTTGCCATTATCATCAGTATCTTGATTAAGTAAATTTCGATCTGGTTTATTATCGGTTTCTGCATCCACATCAGGATCTTTATCACCATCTGTATCAATTGGTGTTTTCTTATCAATATCATCATCAATATTTATATCAGGTATATTATCATCATTAATATCAATATTAACATCGGGTTTGCCATCACCATCTGTATCAATATTTAAATCTGGCATTTCATTATTATTTGTATCAATGTTAATATCTGGTTTGCCATCACCATTTAAATCTATATTATAATCAGGATGATTATCACCATTAACATCACAGTTCAAATCACATTTACCATTACCATCTAAATCTTGATTAATAAAATTTTGATCTGGTTTACCATCACCATTGGTATCAATATTAAAAAATGCTCTATCTTTAATATTGCCATAAGTAATATTAATATCTGGAATACCATCACCATCTGTATCACGGTTTAAAAGGATATTACCACTACCACCTAAATTACCACTACCAAAAAATTCAAGAGTAAAAGTAGTAATAATTAAAATCAAACATAAAAGCATTATAATCATCATTATAACTAATGACATTAACTTTTTCTTTTTTAATTCATCGTCTTGTACAATCATATAAATTCCCCCTAACCTTCAAGTGGATCTTTAATTTGAATTTGATTTTCTGCTTGACCTTCAACAGGCATACTTTGAACATTCAATTTTAAATACATCAATTTACCAATTTCACTTGTTGGTGTAGTATCAGCTAACCAAACATATACTCTTAAGTTCCTTGTTGTAGGATTGGTATTTGAATCACTCATTATTGCTTTATCAATGCTACCTTTAAAAATTGGATAAACATCTGCATCTAATTCACTAGTAGCAAATTGAGTTATCTTCATATTATAAATTGGCTCTCCTTCTTCATCAGGATTTAAATTTAACCACTCTGTATTATCAACGTCATAAATACCAACAAATAAGTTATCAAAAGAAACTAATCCTACTTCTCTACTTTCTTCAGGTATACTATCTTCATCATAACTTATTGACACTATAAAATTGGCATCTATATTACCATTATTGGAAACTATTAAAGTAGCATAATCTTTTTCTTCATTTGTTAATGTAGATTCAGGACTTGTTGGTAAGGTTTCTTCTGTAGGGAAAACATCCGCTTTTGCCATTGGTGTAGCAGAAGCTGTAACATCTAAAGTACCTGTACTAATTTCTTGCACTGTAGATCTCGATTTAATGGAAAAAAATGCTGAATAAGAAAAATTCAACGAAATAATTGTTAATATTATAACGGATAATATTACAAATATAGTATAATTCTTTCTTTCTTTAGCTTTATCATCCATTTCTATTATTCACCTTATTTTAATATTAACACACTATTTTAATTCGGACAATATAAAATTGTTAATTTTTATAAATTTATTTGCTTTTACCCTTTTGTAATGCTATAATTATCTAGTTTGTAGGTGATTTTGTATGGAAATTAGAAATGTTGCCATTATTGCCCATGTTGACCATGGAAAAACGGCATTAGTTGATGAAATATTAAAATATGTTGGTACATTTAGAGAAAATCAAGATGCTACTAACTTTTCAATGGATTCAAACCAAATTGAAAAGGAACGTGGTATTACTATTTTAGCTAAAACCACATCTATTATATATAATAATGTTAAAATTAATATTTTGGATACTCCAGGACATGCTGACTTTGGTGGCGAAGTTGAGAGAATTATGAAAATGGTTGATGGTGTTATACTTGTTGTTGACGCTTATGAAGGCCCAATGCCGCAAACAAGATTTGTTTTAAAGAAGGCTATTGAGGCTGGCGTTAAACCAATTGTTGTTATTAATAAAGTTGATAAACCAACAGCTAGAATTAAAGATGTTAATGATGAAGTATTAGGCTTATTCTTAGATTTAGGTGCATCTGATGAACAATTAGATTTCAAGGTTGCTTATGCATCTGCTTTAAATGGCACATCAAGCTTAGATCCTGATATTAGTACGCAAGAAAAATCATTTAAATGTATTCTTGATTTAATAGTAAATGAAATAAAAGCACCAGAAGGTGATGTTAATAAAACATTCCAATTTCAACCAGCTCTACTTGATTACAATGACTATGTTGGAAGAATTGCCATAGGTCGTGTTTTTAATGGTAAAGTTAAAGTTGGGCAAATGGTTAACTGTTTAAGACTTGATGGTACCGAAAAACAATTTAGAGTACAAAAATTATTTGGGTTTACTGCCCTATCTAAAGTTGAAGTTGAAGAAGTTTCTGCTGGTGATATTTGTGCTATCGCCGGTCTTGAAGATATCTCTGTCGGTGAGACTCTAACAGAAGTAGGAAATCATGAAAGACTACCTATAATTCATATTGATGAGCCAACCTTGCAAATGACTTTTGGCGTAAATACTTCGCCATTCTCTGGTAATGATGGTAAACTTCTTACTTCAAGAAAAATTGAAGAAAGATTAATGCGAGAAACCCAAAAAGATGTATCTTTAAAAGTTGAACAACTAGATTCTGAGAATTTCTTAGTTTCTGGTCGTGGTGAACTTCATTTATCTATATTAATTGAAAATATGCGCCGTGAAGGATTTGAACTACAAGTATCTAAACCTAAAGTTATTTTAAAAAAAATTGATGGTAAAATTTGTGAACCTTATGAAGAATTACAAATTGAAGTTGATGATGAATACATGGGTGGCGTCATTGAAGAATTAAGTTCGCGTGGTGCTGTCATGAATGATATGAATCATTTAGGTTCTCTAACTAGAATTAATTACACTATTCCATCTCGTGGTTTGATTGGTTTTTCAACTAACTTTATGACTCTTACTAAAGGATATGGGATTATGAATCACACCTTTAAAGAATATGGTCCAAAAGCTAGTATGGAACTTGGTGAAAGAAAATTAGGAGTTCTTGTATCTAGCGAAACTGGTAAATCAACCGCTTATGGTATTGGTCAACTTGAAGATCGTGGCGTTATGTTTATTGAACCAAATACTGAGGTTTATGAAGGAATGATTGTTGGTGAATGTAATCGTGATAATGACCTTGCAATCAATGTTGTTAAAGGTAAAGAACTTACTAACACTAGAGCAGCCTTCTCAGATAAAACAGTTGTTTTAAAAAGACCAAGACCTATTACACTAGAATATGCCCTAGATTATATTAACCAAGATGAACTTGTTGAAGTTACACCAAACTTTATAAGACTTAGAAAAGTTATACTTAATACTGAACTTAGAAAAAAAGCTGATGCTAAAAAATAGTATCAGCTTTTAATATTGCAAAAATGTTCTTTAACAAATAGAAAGAATTTGATGTTTCTCACATTAATTTATTATAATAAATTATTAATCAGTCAATACTAACAAAGTCCTCATAAAGGAGCGACCTTTAATCATCTTTGCCACTTTCCGTATAAAAGCACAATGGCTTCTTAATTTCACACCCATTAGGAATAATCTTTTTTATAGGGTACCAGCCTATTATCCATACATGCAAATTTGTGCTACTCTAACCACATTCTAGTCTTATAATCTATCACTAGATCTCAATTGCACAATTGGTTCTTTGGTATTCTTATTACTACTCTAAACACCACTTTAGTATAATAAATAAGTTCTTTATCCACCCTTTTCATAGTTGGGTGAGTTTGAAAGGTCCCAACGACTAGTTTTGTGTACTTTATAACTAATTATAATAAACCACCATTAACTATTTCATTCACTTCCGGAATTCTCAATTTTAATATTACTATTAAAATCTACCTAAACCATTATAAGACTGCTCTCATAATTACTAGGAACTAGTTAACATCCTTACTACATTGTCTTGTAGTCTTTCATAAGGTTCAAATTTTTTCATTTGTCAAAGAACATTTTATCAATGCTTTTATAAGCACCTATTGAATGAATAAATTATTCATTCAATAGCAACCTATAAAGATTGCTATAAGGTTTAGAAAAAGGTTGGTTAATAACATTTTCTAAATTACAATAAGTTTAATTCTTTTTTTAATCCTTCTTGTAAAACCTTGGAAAAATTTAATCCTTTTATATCCGCCAAATTTTTTAACCATTCTGGCATAGTTACAGTTGTATTAACTGTCTTAGATGATATCTTCTTTTCATGCTCAACAATATCTAATTCTACCATAGAAATAAATTCATTCTCTTTTACTTTTATTTTCATATAATCAAATGTTGGCTCTGGCAATCTATCTTTATATTCTGGTAACATATTATAAAGTGCATCTTGAGCCATATAATATGCATCATCAAAGCTAGTTCCATAAGTAAAAATATCATCAAAATCAATAAATTTTACATTGAAGGATTTACCTTCCTGAGAAAATATAGCAGGATAAAAATATTTTTTCATTTAATCTCATTAATTGTCAAAAACTTTGGGCAATCACAGAAATTAAATTTTAATTCCTGTGATTTTTACTATCTGTGATAAAGTACCTTTAGGAATATCTCCACGATGATTAGGAATAATGCAAACTTTCTTATCTTTTTTGTATTTTAAATGTGAACCTTTTTGGCTTACAAGTTCCCAACCATCGCTTTCCAGTGCTTTAATCACCTTTTTGACAACCAACCTTTTTCCTCCTTCCTAATCAAGATTATATTACAATTATTAACACGCGTCAACACATATTTATTATATTTTCATATTTTTATTTTATGCACTGCATTTTACACAATTAACAAAAGAAAAAATCACTTTAATAAAGTGATTATTAACAATTGGTAACCCGTACGGGGTTCGAACCCGTGAATGCTGCGCTGAGAACGCAGTGTGTTAAGCCGCTTCACCAACGGGCTAAAAATGACTAAATTAATATTAACATAAACTACTCATTTAAGCAAATTTTTCTTTAATTTTTTGCTTTTTTTAAGGAGACGGTAAAATGAGTAAAAAAGATTTTTTAATCGCAACTTTATTCATTCTTATTTTCTTATTAGTATTATTACTATTTATAGTTTTAATATGAAAAGAGTCACCTAACTCAGCGATGAATTAAGTGATTTCCAATTATATTGGCAACACTCAACACGTTCAAACTGAGTGTTCCTTTTTTATTTTATGCAAATTGCTTTGCTGTATTCATTTTAACATAAATGCTTACCAATTACAAAATTGCAAACATTTTCTTTATTGCACTTCGATATATTTCCTTAACAAATTTGAAATCTTTATCAATAAAATTACATACTTTATCAATACAAACTCCACTATTAACTTCCATTATTAATAACTTACCATTAGAATTTATAATATCAACACTAACAAAACGAGCATCAAGTATTTTAGTAACATCTAAAGCTAAAGATGTAATTTTATCTTCTAATACTTTATCACTAATTAATTTAGCAGTTGCTCCTCTACTTAAATTAAAACGCCAATCATATTCAAAAATTTCACCTTCATTTAAAATATAATCATATTTTTCTAAATTCTTATTTTGAAAATAAACCGGATTACTTTTAATTAATAAATCTTTAACACTATCTCTACCAGTACCTTTTACGACTAATTTATCTTTTTCGTAAACTAATTTTACTTCATTATCTAAAATAACAACCCGATATTCATTTTTAATATCATAATAAGGACATATACTAAGAGAAAAATATTTAGAAAATAATTTATTACTTACATTGATTAAATCATCTAAAATAGTTAAGTGATTTACATCAATACCTTTACTACCATTATTAGGTTTTAAGACAATATCTTCATTATATTTATTAAAATATTTTTTTAATATCTCTGGTGTATCTTTACCCAACTTATTACTAGGATTCCATACTATTTGATGCTCTATTACAGGAATATTATTATTTTTACATATCTCAAATAATGCATATTTATCATCAATAATAGAACCAATACTATGATCATTTAATGGAAATTTACAACCCCAAATAAATTTAGTTATATTATTTTTAGTTAATTTTATTAAATAATCATTAGACATAATTTCTATTTTAACATCTTCTTCTTTACATATTTCTTTAATTATTTCGTTAAATTTCATTTTGAACTCCTTAATTAAACTTTTTTATTAAGTGACCTGATATTTATTCTATCACAAAAATACTTACCTGAATATACTATAAATGTGAGGAGTGTTTTATTTTGAAAAAAAATATTTTATATGTTTTAGCGGGAATATTATTAGTAATAATTATTGGCTTAGTGGCTATTTTATTTATTAAAAATAGAGATGAAAAATTAGATACTAAAACTATTAAAGTATCAGAAGTAACTCATAGTATTTTCTATGCTCCATTTTATGTTGCGATAGAAAATGGCTATTTTAAAGATGCAGGTATTGATATCGATTTAATGCTTGTAAGTGGTAGTGATAATGTGGCAGCATCCGTCTTATCTGGTGATACCGAAGTTGGTCTTGCCGGTCCTGAGTCAGCTGTTTATGTTGCCTTAGGTGGTGAAAAAGATTACTTACAAGTTTTCAGTGGTCTTACTAAAAGAGATGGCCAATTCATGTTAGCAAGAACTGATAAGAAATTTGATTGGCATGATTTAGAAGGTAAAGAAATACTTATAGGAAGAAGAACTGGTATGCCTGGTTTAAGTTTTTTAAGAGCTTTGAAAAATCAAGGCATAGATGAAGATAAAGTTAAAATAAATGAATCAATTGAATTTGCCGAATTATCGGGTGCATTTATTGGTGGTGAAGGAGACTACGTTAATCTATTTGAACCTTTAGCATCAAAACTTGAAGATAATGGTAATGGCTATGTTGTAACAAGTGTCGGTGCAGCATCTGATGCATTTCCATATACAGCATTCTATGCTCGTAAAAGTTATATAGAGAAAAATAAAGAATTGCTAAAAGATTTTACTAAAGCAATTGCTAATGGATTAGAATTTACTTTAGAAAATGATGGTGATACAGTAGCTAAAGTAATTCAAAAACAATTTAGTGATACAAGTATAGAAGATTTGGCTTTAATGATTGATAGATATAAAGATGCTGATGCATGGCTTTCTACTCCACTTGTTGAAGAAGATTTTTATAATACCTTAATTGATTTACTAAAAGAAAATGATTTAATAAAAGAAGATGTTTACTATAAAGATATGGTAAATAACTTATATGAATAACTTGTTAGAAATAAAAAATCTAACTAAAAATTATCATACCAAAGAAGGCGAAATAAAAGCCATAAAAGATTGTAATATAAAGGTAAGCAAGGGAGAAATCATCGCTTTAGTTGGACCATCTGGATGTGGTAAATCTACTCTACTATCCATTATTTCGGAATTAGAGAAAGATTATCAAGGGGAAGTTATAAAAAGTGATAATTTAAAAATTGCTTATATGCTTCAAAGTGATGCTTTATTCCCTTGGCTTACTATCTATGAAAATGCTATATTAGGATTAAAAGTACAAAAAATGTTAACGGAAGAAAACTTAGAATATGTTGACTATTTATTAAAATTCTATAATTTAGATGAATTTAAAAATAAATATCCGAAAAGTTTATCAGGTGGTATGAAACAAAGAGTGGCTTTAATTAGGACTCTTGCCTTAAAGCCTGATTTACTTTTACTAGATGAACCTTTTAGTGCTCTAGATCAACAAGCAAGACTAGTTATAAGTGATGATGTTTATAAAATAATTAAAAAAGAAAAAAAGACAGTTATTTTAGTAACACATAATATAGAAGAAGCAATCACTTTTGCTGACCGAGTAATTGTTTTAACAAAAAGACCATCTTATATTAAAAACATTGTAGAGATAAAAATGGATAACAATGATTCCATTTATGAAAGAAGAAAAGATAAAAATTATTTTAAACACTTTGATATTATATGGAAAGATTTAGATATATGAGTACAGAACAAAAGAAATATTTAAAAAATTTAAAATTAACTAAATTAAAAATATTTTTATGTCAAAATATCATTATTATATCTTTTTTAATATTATGGGAAGTTTTAGTAAATAAAGGTATTCTAAGTTCTTTTATTTATTCAAGTCCATCAAGAATTATTAAAACTATCATAGAACTTATCAATAATAATAACTTTTTTATTCACATTTATATAACTTTAAAAGAAGTATTAATTGCATTTATTTTAGGAATGTCTTTAGGTTTTGTTATTGCTCTTATTTTATATGAATTTAAATTTATCTCTAAAGTAGTTGATCCATTTTTAACAATGCTTAATTCTTTACCTAAAGTAGCACTTGGTCCTCTTATTATTATCATTGGGGGTGCTAATACAAAAAGTATTATTATTATGGCATTACTTATCAATTTAATTGTTAGTATTATTTCTATTTATAATGGTTTTCAATGTACTGATGAATACCGTCTTAAATTAATGCAAACAATGAAATCTTCAAGATGGCAAATACTTAGAATGTTAGTTATTCCAAGTAGTTATAGAACAATTATAGCATCAGGTAAATTATGCATAGCTCAAACCTTAATTGGTGTCATTATGGGTGAATTTTTAGTTAGTAAACAAGGTATAGGTTATTTAATTGTTTATGGTAAACAAGTCTTCAATTTAAATTATGTTATGACTGGTATTATTATCCTGGCAATTATTTCTTATCTTCTCTATAAATTAATAACTTTATTAGAAAAGAAATTATTAAAACATTTATAAAAGACAACTTGCGATTAGTTGTCTTTTTAAATTAATTATTATCTGATTCAATATTTTTAGTTTCATTTAACAATTCATCAAAATCAGATATATATTTTTTATCTTGTACTACTCTATATTTTTCATATTCATCAAGAGCTAACTTATTTGCTATTTCTCTAGTAATTTTGCCATTATCTTTTAAAATGTTATATTCATTTAATTTTAAAAATAATTCTAGTTTCTCTTTCCATTCTTTCATAGAAATAATATGGCCTAACTTTACTTGCCTTTCAGCAAAATCTAAATACATAGAAACTAAATTATTTAATTCTTTTATTTCTTCTTCATTTAAATAATTTTTAGCCACTACAACATCAGTTTCTAATATTTTGCCATCCGGAGCATTTTTCCAAGTTTGAAGTCCCATATAATCTTTTTTTGAATCAACTCTTGTTTTTATAATTTCTGGTGCAGTCATTCCTGTAATAGCAAAGTGTAATTTATTTTGGACATTTTTATAAAACTCTTTCGTAATTTCGCTATTTTTATCATAATCATAACTACATTCTTTATAAATATCAGTTATTTTTTGATAAAATCTTCTTTCGCTTGCTCTTATTTCTTTAATTTTGACTAATAATTCATCAAAATAATCTTTACCAAATTTTGGACCATTTTTTAATAATTCAGTATTTAATACAAATCCTTTTTTGATATATTCCTTTAAAGTATTAGTGGCCCATATTCTAAAATTAGTTGCTTCTTTGGAGTTAACACGATAACCTACAGCAATAATAGCATCTAAACTATAAAAATTTGTATTGTAATCTTTACCATCTGTAGCAGTTATTCGAATTTTTCGAATAACTGAATTTTCATTTAATTCATTATTAGTAAATATTTCTTTCAAATGATAATTAATTGTATTTACTTTGACATTAAAAAGTTCTGCCATCGTTTTTTGCGTTAACCAAAAATCTTCATTATCATATAAAACTTCAATTATTACATTTGAATTCTCACTTTGATATAAAATTAAATCTTTTAGACTATCTAGTTTCATTTATTTTCTCCTTTTATTATTTATTTATTGTTTGATAAAATTTACCGCCTATAGCTGTTAAATTAACATATTTATCTGTACGAGAATTTGAGCCATTATTTATTACAATAGATTTCATAGTAGTATTTACCAAGCCTAATGATGTTAATCTATCAATAGGATATAGTAGAATACCTATAGTATCTCGCAATTTACCGGAATATATTTTTTCTAAACAAACTAAATCACTTACAAACAACATTCTTACAATTTCTGAAAATTCGCAAAATTCATTCCAATTAATGACTTCATTTATATAATTTCTATATAAATTAGCTATCATTTTAGATTTTTCAAGTTCTATATTATTATTTAATATAATTAATACTCTTCCTAGTTCTTCTTCTGCTTTATGATTATCATTATTTATTTTTTCTTTATATTTGGCAAGTTTTTCTTCATCAATTGTGCCATTATTAAATTCTTGGATAAATTGTAATGTTTGTCTTAATAAGTTCCTATCATGAATATTTTGTGCAGTATTTTTTACTCCAATTAGTAAGTTGAAAATAGGTATATCTTTTAAAATTCCTTCATCTAATAAACTATCAATCCCTAACTCGCCTAAATCTATTAAAGAGTTTTTTGAACTTTCAAATATAGTTTTTTTCAAACTCGGTATAATTTTATCCATAATAATTCTCCTCACATATAACTGAATACATTTTCTTAGAACTACACTTAGTATATCACTGTTTATTTAACGTGTGAACATTAGTTCAGTAATTCTATGACTATTTAAATAAAAAAGAGCATATGCTCTAATTTTTACCGGAACTTAAACACTTTTAAAATCTAAAAATCTTACAAACCATTATAAAATGGTTATTTTTTTGTCAAATTTTCATT